>JAFEEX010000004.1 GCA_018240895.1 Pseudomonadota bacterium
GTAGAGCGGACGCTGGCATGGCTGTTCATCGCCTCGATCCAGCTCTTTGCCCGCCGCATCGCAAGGCTATGAAGTTGCGAAGAATAATTTTGAATCAGGCTCTAAACTGCTCGTCGGTGAACGGCACGATTTCCGGCGCTACGCCTTCCGCCCGCTTCTCCCGAACAAGATAGTGAAAGCTGACGGTCGCTTCTTCACGCTTTCGCTTAGCCAAGGCACCTTCCCACGCTGTCGATCACGTCGAATGTGGTCTTCGGCGAATCTATTATCGTAATGAGTTGCGTATGCGAAGCGCATCGTGCCGTTGATGAAGATCGGACGCTATCAACGTAGCGAGCGTCGCGAAACAGCCTCATTCTACCACCCGGATCATGTGGGACAAACCGTGGGGCGGCAAATCGACTTCGAGAATTATGCTTTGTTTTCAGCTATTTAGGAGGGTAGTTGGCGGAGAGGGTGGGATTCGAACCCACGTTACGGTTGCCCGTAAACCGCATTTCGAGTGCGGCGCATTCGACCTCTCTGCCACCTCTCCGCGAGATTGCCGGGGATGGCGGCTGCGCCATCCGGTCGTTGGGAGCCGCGCGGTTAGCTTATGGCGTTGCCCTTGCCAAGCCCCAACCGTGCCAAATTCGGGGGACCGCTGGATGGTCCTCATTGTTTCGCCGGTGCTGGGCACCTATATTCGCCGGTATGAACCGCGCTACATTCTTTTCCCCCCAGGCTGGCCGTCAAATTGAGGCACCGCTGAAGATGCGGGCCAGGTTTGGCATTGGCGATGTCGTGCGGCACCGGATGTTCGATTTTCGCGGTGTGGTGTTCGATATCGATCCGGTGTTCGCCAACAGCGAGGAATGGTACGAATCGATCCCGGCCGAGGTGCGGCCTGACCGGGAACAGCCGTTCTATCACCTGCTCGCCGAGAACGGGGATTCAAGCTATGTTGCCTATGTCAGCCAGCAGAACCTGCTGGCCGATGGCGACGGCGGCCCGGTGGATCACCCATCGCTGGACGAACTGTTCGAGGATTTCCAGAACGGCCGTTATCGCCTGCGCCGATCGATGAGTCATTGATGCGCTGATCCGGCTAAGATCCGGCTAACGCCGGGAGCAACGCCGGCCCGCTCCCCCTGCCCGACCACCCGTTGAAGGTACCCTGTGGGTGGTCGGGCAGGGGGAGTGGGCCGGCGTTGCCTTCAAGCCGTCAGGCTTTGCAACAATACCCCACTCAGCTTTTCAGCTTCCAGCCGCTGCGCAGCAACAGATACAGCAGGATGCCCAGCACCACGTTGAGCGCGCCCAGATACAGGGCACCGTTCAGCACTGCGGCATTGCTACTGCCGATATCACTCTGTCCCAGAAAACCGAAGCGGAAGCCGCTGATAACATAGAAAAACGGATTAACCCGGCTGATCGCCTGGAACATCGGATGCAGGTTGTGAATCACATAGAACGTGCCCGACAGCATGGTCAGCGGGGTGATCACGAAATTGGTGATCAACGCGGCGTGATCAAACTTTTCCGCCCATAGCGAGGTGAACAGGCCCATCACAGCCAGCAGCACCGACCCCATCAGCCCGAACCAGACGATCGCCCAGGGATGAGCGATGTGCAGTGACACCCCCGGCCAAAACGCCATGGCCAGCGCAATGGCCAGGCCAACCAGAACCGCGCGGGTAACCGCCGCCCCGATCAGGCCGATCATCAATTCCCCATCGGACAGTGGCGGCATCAGGTAGTCAACGATGGTCCCCTGGATCTTGCCGGCCAGGAAATTGAAGCTGGTATTGGCGAAGGCATTGTTGATCATCCCCATCACGATCAAGCCCGGCGCGATGAAGCTGGCAAAGGACACACCCAGCACCTGACGCCCGCCCTGCCCCATGGCAACGGTAAAGATCATCAGATAAAGCAGGGTGGTGATTGCCGGTGCCCAGATCGTTTGGGTCTGGACCTTGAAAAAACGGCGCACTTCCTTCATATACAGGGTCCACAGCCCCAACCGGTTGACCCGGTGGATCGTGGGCACTCCCTGGGCCGGAAAAACCCTTTGCCCCCTGCCCGCTGCGGGCGTTTGGGCTTGGGCATTTGCGATTGCGGGAATAGGTTGATCGGCCATGCCACGGCGACTATCCGCACGGGGCGCACAAGGCAAGATTTTGGATACGGGCTTGCCCCGGCACAATTTGCCCCGGCACAAGGGGCCGCAAAGGAATTGACAGGCATGAGCTGGACCGACGAACGGATCGATAAGCTGACCAAGATGTGGGAAGGCGGCGCCACCGCCAGCCAGATCGCCGACGAACTGGGCGGGGTCAGCCGCAACGCGGTGATCGGCAAGGCTCACCGTCTGGGGCTGAAGGCCCGGCCCAGCCCGGTCAAACCCAACGAAAAGGAAAGCCCGGCTCCTGCCGCCCCCGCCGCCAAGCCGGTCAAGGTAGAGGCAGCTCCGCGCGCGCCGGCACCGCCCCGGCACACCCCTGCCCCGGTCGCTCCGCGTCCGACCCCGCCGGTTCAGGTCAGCGCCCCCGCGGCGGAAAACCAGCCGCGGATCGTTTCGGTCGGCCCGGGCGGATTTCTGCGCCAGGGCCCGGGTGATCAGCAGGCGCCGATCCCGCCGGCCCCGCCGCGCCGCCTGGTTCCGGCCAAGCCCAGCCCGGAAATTGCCGAAAAGACCAGCCTGCTTGATCTGAATGACCGGATATGCCGCTGGCCGATGGGCCATCCGGGTGAGCCGGATTTCCATTTCTGCGGTCAGGCAGTCAACCCCGGCTTCCCCTATTGCGTCGAGCATTGCGGCCGTGCCTATCAGGCGCAGTTGCCGCGTGGCCATCGCCGCCCGCCGCCTCCGCTGCCATTTGGCGGACCGCGCGTGCGCTGACCGCGACCGGATAAGGGGGGGAGCGCAGGCGATGGAACCGAAACGGCGCCGTTTGCAAGGCGCGCTGACGCGGGTCGGCTGGGCGCTGTTTGGCGCGGCCGCTCTGGCGCTTTCCGCCCCCGCCCTTGGCTGGTCGGAACAGACTCACCAGACCACCGGGGCCATTGCCGAGGCTGATCTGGCGCGACGCGATCCGACCACGCTGGCCGCGCTGGTGGCACTGGCCCGGGCCCATCCCGACTATCGCTTTTTTGACAAGGCGGCGGCGCACCTTTCGCCAGCGGTGCGTCAGCGCGCGCTGTTTGAATGGCTGGGGCGCTGGCCAGATGACATCCGCACCGGGCCGGAAGACCATCCGCAGTGGCACTATCTTCTGCGCGTGGTCCATGGCCGGACCTGGATGTGGCCGTTTCGCAATGGTCAGGCCAATGCCGGCTTCGCGTTCAACCATGCCCGGCTGTCCGATCCCTGCGCTCGCCCGGCTGACCGGGCCAAGGCGATCGGCTGGCTGATCCACATCGTTGGTGACGTTCAACAGCCGCTTCATGGCGGACATCGGATGACCGCGACCTTCCCCGCGACCGACCACGCCGGCCAACAGGCCTTTGTCCGCCGCACTGCAACTGACAAGCCGACAGACCTGCATCAGTATTGGGACAAGATAATTGAGAGCGGCGCAGTGCTGCCGCGCGGGGAACCCGACTGGGCAACCGCGATTGCCGCCGCCTGGCCGCGCCAGCGCCTGCCGGAATTGCAGCGCACGGGAATCATGCCAGACCGTTTCGATTCCTGGGTTGTCGAATCCGGGGAGCTGGCGCGGCTGGTGGCTTACCGCGGCACCTATCTGGACGCTGCGCCCGATCCGGCCGGTGCCCCCGTCGTGACCCCGCGCGAAAATGCCGTTGCCCTGGCCCTGGCCAAGCGGCGGATTGCCACTGCTGGCTATCGCATTGCCGATGTGCTGGCCGATGCGATGCACCGGGCCGCCGCCAACCACCGGATCTGCCCGCGCTGATTTTTGATTGTAAGGTCTTAATTTTTGCCATGCCGGGTCGTTCGGCAAAGGCATGACCGCACACGATCGCGCATCAGATCAGGCGGCTGGCCTGCTTGGCTGGCTTGGACTTGTCCCGCGCCACCCCGCAGCGGCCAGGTCCGCATCGGCGCAGATACCCGATGGCCGCCACCTGTCACAGTACGGCCCGCTTGCCGAAATCAACGCTTTTATTGCCCGCCATGAGCTTGAGGTAAATCCGCGCACGCTGAGTGTCGCGTGGAGCTATGTGACCGCAGACGACGCCGAACTGGTCCGCCAGATAGATCGGCGGGTGCGGGACCACAGCCCTGTCACCGCTGCCTGGCTCGACGAGATTTCCGGCAAGGACGGCCATGATGAAGCCGCCCGGCTGGCGTCGCTGATGGCCAGGCTTGAAACCAGCATCGCCGAATTCGGCAAGGTCAGCCAGGATGCCCGCCGCGCGACCAGCGATTACAACTCCGCGCTTGAGGCCCATGTTGAAGAGCTGGAGCAGGTCAACCGGGCCGGAGCGGTAATTTCGGAATTGGCGGCCATCGCCAAGGTCATGCTCAAACGCACCCGCGACATCGAACAGCAAATGCAGCGCAGCGTGGCACAGACGCGGGTGCTGCGCCGGCGTCTTGACGCGGAACGACGCAACGCCGCACTGGACCACCTGACCGGCCTGCCCAACCGCCGCGCCTTTGAAGCGCATTATGAGGCCGAACATCGCCGGGCCTGTTCCGCATCCGAACCACTAAGCCTGGCCTTTTGCGATATCGATCACTTCAAGCAGGTCAACGATCGCCATGGGCACGAGGCAGGCGACCGGGTGATCAAGCTGGTGGCCGAAAACCTGGCGCGCATTTCCAATGACCGGTGCCACGTCGCGCGCCATGGCGGCGAAGAATTTGTCATACTGTTTCGCGGCATTTCCGTGCCGCAGGCCTTCGCCAAACTGGAAGCCTTGCGTGAACAGCTTGCCCAGCGCCGGCTGATCAACCGCGCCACGGACGTGCCGCTGGGCCAGATCACGTTTTCCGCCGGGCTGGCGGACGTATTCGCCTATCCCGATCGCCGCGCCGCGCTGAAAGCGGCCGACACCGCACTCTATCGCGCCAAGCAGGAAGGCCGCAACCGCATCGTCATGGCCGCGCCGGGCGACAGCGTCACCGCCGCTTAGCGCGATCCCGGGTCACGAAAAAGAGGGCCGCCGCAGCAGCCCCCTTTTCCTGATGTGCCATGTTGGCGCGGCCTCAGTCGTCCGACTTGAGGAAGGCCGGCATATGATCGGGCGCGGGGCCGTCTTCGCGGTCGCTGCGCGGGCCGCGATCGTCACGGCGCGGGCCGCGATCGCCGCCGTCACGGCGGGGACCACGATCATCACGGCGCGGACCGCGATCACCGCCCCGGTCACCGCGCGGGCCACGGCGATCGCCGCGATCACCACCACGGTCACCACGCGGTTCGCGCGGCGGGCGGGTGTCTTCCAGCTCAGCCCCGGTTTCCTGATCGACGACGCGCATCGACAGGCGGACCTTGCCGCGCGGATCGATTTCCAGCACCTTGACCTTCACGGCCTGGCCTTCGGAAACCACGTCGGTCGGCTTTTCGACCCGCTCGTTCTTCATTTCGCTGACGTGGACCAGACCGTCCTTGCCGCCCATGAAGTTCACGAAAGCCCCGAAATCGACAATGGTGACGACCTTGCCGTCATAGATCTTGCCAATTTCCGGTTCCTCGACGATGCCCAGGATCCACTTCTTGGCGGCTTCGATCTGGCCAAGATCGGACGAGGAGATCTTGATCACCCCTTCGTCATCGATGTCGACCTTCGCGCCGGTTTCGGCAACGATCTCGCGGATCACCTTGCCGCCGGTGCCGATCACGTCGCGGATCTTCGACTTGTCGATCGAAATCGTCTCGATCCGCGGGGCGTGAGCCGACAGCTCGGTCCGGGCGGTGCCCAGGGCCTTGGTCATTTCACCCAGGATGTGGGCGCGACCGCCCTTGGCCTGTTCCAGCGCAGCCTGGAAGATTTCGCGCGTGATGCCCGCAACCTTGATGTCCATCTGCATCGTGGTGATGCCTTCGCTGGTGCCGGCCACCTTGAAGTCCATGTCGCCCAGGTGATCTTCGTCACCCAGAATGTCGGACAGCACAGTGAACTCGTCACCTTCCAGGATCAGGCCCATGGCGATGCCGGAAACCGGACGGCTGATCGGCACGCCCGCATCCATCATCGACAGCGATCCGCCGCAGACGGTGGCCATTGACGATGATCCGTTGGACTCGGTGATGTCCGAGACGACACGGATGGTATAGGGAAAGTCTTCCTTGGTCGGAAGAACCGCCTGCAGCGCGCGCCAGGCGAGCTTGCCGTGGCCGGTGTCGCGGCGGCTGGGGGCGCCGAAACGGCCCACTTCACCCACCGAATAGGGGGGGAAGTTGTAGTGCAGCATGAAGCGCGAATAGGAGAGGCCTTCCAGCCCGTCGATCATCTGTTCCGCATCCTTGGTGCCAAGGGTGGTGGTGCAGATCGACTGGGTTTCGCCGCGGGTGAACAGCGCCGAACCGTGGGTGCGCGGCAGGAAGCCGACCATTGCCTCGATCGGGCGGACTTGATCGACCTTGCGGCCATCAATGCGCTGGCCGTCCTTCAGGATCGCCCCGCGCACGATGTCAGCCTCAACCTTCTTCATGGTCTTGATCGCGACCATCTGGGTCTGGGCGTCTTCACCGGCGAAGGCTTCCTTGGCCTTGTCACGCGCGGCATTGAGCGCGGCCGAACGGGCCGACTTGTCGGTCAGCTTGTAAGCGGCGGCAACGTCCTTGCCGATCAGCTTCTTGAGCTGGTCCTTGATGGCCGAGTTGTCCGAAACGGCAACGTCCCACGGCTCCTTGGCGGCCTTTTCCGCCAGGTCGATGATCAGGTTGACGACCTTCTTGCATTCATCATGCGCGAAGATCACCGCGCCGAGCATCACGTCTTCCGACAGTTCCTTGGCTTCGGATTCGACCATCATGACGGCATTGCCGGTGGCGGCGACAACCAGGTCAAGCTCGCCCTCGCCAATCGCGACGTCCTGCTTGGGGTTGAGGAGGTATTCGCCGTCCTTGTAGCCCACGCGGCACGCGCCGATCGGACCCATGAACGGCACGCCCGAGATGGTCAGCGCGGCGGAGGCAGCGATCATCGCCAGAACGTCAGGCTCGCATTCGCCATCGAACGACAGCACCTGGGCGATGACGTTGATTTCGTTATAGAAGCCTTCGGGGAACAGCGGACGGACCGGACGGTCGATCAGGCGGGAAACCAGGGTTTCCTTTTCTGTCGCGCCGCGTTCACGCTTGAAGAAGCCGCCCGGGATGCGCCCGGCGGCGAAGAACTTTTCCTGATAGTGGACGGTGAGCGGGAAGAAATCCTGCCCTTCCTTGACGTTCTTGGCGGCGGTAACCGCACACAGAACAACAGTTTCGCCATAAGTGGCGAGGACCGCGCCGTCAGCCTGACGGGCAATGCGGCCGGTTTCCAGGGTGAGGGTTTTTCCGCCCCACTCCATCGATACGGTTTTTACGTCGAACATTTCGTTTCCTTCAGCCCGCGGGCCCTATTGCCCAAATGCTGCTTAGCGCGGGTTTTGCTGCCGGGGGTTCCGTCCCGGTCCGGTGTGGGGCATCTGTGTCCCCTGTGAGGCGCCCCGCCGGATTGCGGCGACGCCGTAAAGCAAAAGCGGCCCCGTAGGGCCGCTCCGCGTGGTTATTTGCGAAGACCAAGCTTGGCGATCAGCGCGTTGTACCGGTCCACATCCTTTTTCTTCAGATAGGCCAGCAACGTGCGGCGCTTGTTGACCATGGTCAGCAGCCCGCGGCGCGAATGGTTGTCCTTGTGGTGGTCCTTGAAGTGGCCCTGCAGCGTGTTGATGCGGCTGGTCAGGATCGCGACCTGGACTTCCGGCGAACCGGTATCACCCTTGGCACGGGCGTTGTCCGCAATGATCTCTGCTTTCTTTTCGGCGGTAACCGACATGTCATTCACTCCGCGACATCGGGAAGGTTGAAACCCCGGATCACGCGGGCGTCGCCGCCCGAAAGCTCCACCAGTGCGACGGGAATTGTGTCCCTTCGCGCCCAGTAAAGCCCATCATCCTGGGTCAGTCCGGTCAGAACTCGGCCCTGGCGGACCATGCCTGCCTGCTGCGGACCGAGGTTGAGAGCCGGGATGTCGACCAGCCCTGCCTCCAGCGGCAAGAGTACGTTCTCAAGTGGCGCGCCCTTACCCACTTCGTTCAATTTGTCCAGCGAAATCGCCTGTTCCAGCCCGAACGGTCCCGCGCGCAGGCGTCGCAGCATGGTGACATGGCCCACCGTGCCCAGCGCCCGGGCAATGTCGCGGGCAAGGCTGCGGATATAGGTGCCCTTGGAGACGGTAACGGTGAGAGTTGCGTACTGCGGGCTGCGGTCCCACTCACCAACGAAACCTTCCTCGAAGGCGTGCCATTGATGAATGGTAACGCGCCGCGGTTCCATTTTGACGTCTTCGCCAGCCCGCGCACGATCATATGCCCTTTGCCCATCAATCATAATCGCTGAATAGGCAGGCGGATATTGCTCGATCTCACCCAAAAACTGTTGTTCAGTGACGGTTTCAACCGGTCCAAATCCCGGCATTTCGCCGGAAGTCGCAACAACCTGCCCCTCCAGATCGAGAGTGTCCGTTTCCGCCCCGAACTGAACGGTAAACTGATAGGTCTTGCTGGCATCAAGCATCCGCCCGCACAGCTTGGTCGCCTCACCCAGCGCAATCGGCAGCACTCCGCTGGCCAGCGGATCAAGCGTGCCGCCATGGCCGACCTTGACCTTGCCCAGTCCCGCTTCGCGCAGGTTGCGCTTTACAGCGCCGACCGCCTGGGTGCTGCCCAGCCCGATGGGCTTGTCCAGAATGATCCAGCCATGGGGCATTTCAGGCGAACCAAAATCCATATTGAACTGCGCGCAAGAACGTCTTATCCCAAAATGGTACAACGGATAGAATTCGCGGTAAGGCGCGATTCGAATGTTCCGTTTTCCGAGTTGCCTGTGTTCTCATCTTGCCCGTGTTTTCATCTTGATTGCAAATGAGGTGATGTTGTGACCGGAAACTTTTCAACCCGTCGTGCCCTGTCCGCGCTTTGCATAGCGACCGCTGCCTTGGCAACAAGCGCGTGTACGTCTGGAAATGTGCAGGTCTTGTCGCAAATTCCGGCTGAAGGGCTGCCGCACACTTACGCATGGACTCCGCGCGGCGCACCGCAGACCGCTGCCGAAGCCGATCCGCGCGTCAACAATTCCATCGTCGAAACGCGGCTTATGCAGTCAATTGACCGTCAGCTGGCGGCAAAAGGCTATCACCTCGTCAGCAGTCCCGCCGAAGCCGGAATGCTTGCAGCCTTTCGCGTCGGCGTCAAAGACAAGACCCGAACGGATGTAGATACCATGGGTGCCTATCCATCGATCGGCTATGGCCTGTACGGTTGCCGATTTGCCATGTGTTATGGCGGCCCTTACAGTTGGGGCGCATGGGGTCCGCCCGACGTGACGGTCTCCCAGCACGACTATGCCGAAGGACGCGTGATTGTTGACCTGAGCACGAGTTCGCAGCCTGAAAAACTGCTGTGGCGATCTTCCGACACAGGAACGCTGAACCGCAACAGCGGCACCCAGCAACAGATCGACAAGCTGGTTGGAAAGATGCTTGCGGCACTGCCAGCCCCCGCAACTGCGCATTAGCATCTGCGGGGATCAGGTCCTGACCCTAACCGTTGGCCACCCCCGCAACCATACTCGCCAGCGCAAGGTATTTGTCGATCATCCAGTTGACCGGCGCACCGATCAGTTTGCCAACCGGATCGAAACCCGGAATGAAATGCGGCAGCACCACGATCAGCAGGATCACCAGCAGAAAACCGTAAGCGCGCAGACTGCCATAGATCCGCGCCGCGCCATCAGGCAGCAGCCCTTCAACAATGTGTGATCCATCGAATGGCGGAATCGGGATCAGGTTGAACAGCGCCAGGAAGATGTTGATCAGGATGAAGTTGACCAGGTTGAGGCCGATGAAGTGAACGGCCGTGTACGGTGCCGGCGCGGGAACGGCTGCGCTCAAAATTCCCAATGCAACCGCCGCAACCAGCGCCATCACCAGATTCATCCCCGGCCCTGCAGCCGCCACCAGGATCATGTCGCGCCTGGGATTGCGCAGGCGGCGGAAATCGACCGGCACCGGCTTGGCCCAGCCAAACACCGGCAGGCCCATCAGCTTGAGCGCGCCGGGAAGCAGGATGGTGCCGACCAGATCGACATGGCGCAGCGGGTTAAGGCTCAGACGGTTGAGCTGCTGCGCGGTCGGATCGCCCAGGCTGCGCGCCACCCAGCCGTGCGCAACCTCGTGAAAGACGACCGCGAAGATCAGCGGCACGATCAGCGCCGCTGCCTGATAGATGGTGTCAGTCATAGTCCCAGTCGCTCCCGATCGCGTTCGACGACCGAGAAGACCGCGGTGTCGCGCTCATATCCGGTCCAGGTGATCATGTGATTGCGCAGCACGCCTTCAAAGGTCGCGCCAACCTTGCGGCAGGCCGCCTGCGAGCGCTGGTTGCGCACATCGACATGCAGGCTCATCCGTTTCAATCCGCAGGCAAAGCCGTGCGCAAACAGCAGGCGCTTCATCGGCCCGTTGATGTCCCCGCCGCGATAGCGCGGGCGGATGTAGGTGTTGCCAATCTCTGCGCTGCGCCGCAGGGGATCGGCATCGATCCAGCTGGTCATGCCCGCCAGATCGCCTTCGACGATTACCGCGAAGGGCAGCCGCGCCAGATTGCCCAGCAGCCGGCCAAAACTCGCGTCGAAATGCGCACGGTCATAGGGCACGGCATAGATTTGCCACACCGCCTCATCCTCGGCGCAGGCCTCCCGCAGCGCGTCGCGGTGGCGTTCCTCCAGCGGTTCAAGCCGCAGGTCGCCGCGTTCAAGCACGGCCATTAGTCCCAGCGGATCGTCCTTCATCGTCCCAACGCCTCGGTAAAGTGTTTGCGGCACAGCGCGACATAGCGGTCATTGCCGCCAATCTCGGTCTGCGCGCCGTGCTGCACCGCCGCGCCATCGGCATCGACCCGCAGGTTCATGGTCGATTTGCGGCCGCAGTGGCACACCGCCTTCAGCTCTACCAGGCTGTCGGCAATCCCCAGCAGCACTTTCGATCCGGGGAACAATTCGCCCTGAAAATCGGTGCGCAGGCCATAGCACAGCACGGCGATTCCGGCCTCGTCAGCCAGCCGGGCCAGCTGCCAGACCTGCGGCTCGGTCAGGAACTGCGCCTCATCAACCAGCACGCAGGCCAGCGGTTCCACCCGGTGCGCGGCGCTGACCCGTTCCCACAGGTCAGTCGCCGCGTCATAGCGGTGCGCATCCGCGCCCAGCCCGATCCGGCTTTCGATGGCGTTATGATCGCTGCGATGGTCAAGCGCCGCGGTCCACAGCATCGTCGCCATGCCGCGTTCACGGTAATTGAAATCGGCCTGAAGCAGCGTGGTCGATTTCCCCGCGTTCATCGAGGCGTAATAGAAATAGAGCTTGGCCATGGCCGAGGGAGATAGTGCGCCTTCCGGCAAAGACCAAGCTGCCGCGCCACCCATCTGTGGATGCGCGCCGCGGAGGGTCGTGGGTCAGGTTTACGCGGCGCCATTAAGGAAATTGAAAGGGTGTTTGGCGATGGTTCCGTAACAGCGGGAGCATGGCCGCCGCACGCTGTGCAGCTGCGCCGATGGCCGGACAACATACAGGATGCCCATGCGAACAGTGCTTGCTTTTCTGCCCTTGCTGGCGATCGGTGCCGCGCCGCCGGCCTATCGCTATGAACTGGACGGCAGCCGCAGCGCGATTGACGCGCGGGTGACGGTTCTGGGTTTTGCCAAAAAATCCGCGCAGTTTCCCAAGATGAGCGGCGGGATCGTCCTTTCACCGGGGCAGCTGGGCGCGGTCAATCTTGCGGTGAGCGTGGATGCCCGGGCGCTGTCAACCCGCGACAAAAGCGTGGGCGATCAGCTTCGCGGGCCGAATTTCCTTGATGTCGCGCGCTATCCCATGGTCAGCTTTTCCGGCCAGCGTATGACCATGACCGGGCCAACCACCGCCCAGGTTGCCGGGCAACTGACCGCTCACGGCACCACCCGCCCCGCCACGCTCAACGTCACCTTCGCCGCGCCCCCGGCCCAGGCAACCGGGCGCGATCCGGTGCAGATCACCGCCCAGACCACCATCGACCGCCGCCAGTTCGGCATGAACGGCTATTCCATGGTGGTCGGCAAGGACGTGACCATCACGATCAACGCCCGGATGGTGCCGGGCTGACCTGCCAGGCAAATCCAGCCGCATGATCGCGGATCGCCGGCGGCCAGGTTTCTGTCAATTGCTGGAAGCGGCCACGATCGCCCTGATAGATTGCCCGGATCGCTTCTTCGAAATTTTCACGATCCCCGGCAATGGCTGAAAGAAAACGATAGGCCGCGTCGCGCCCGGCTTCCGGCGAAAGCGGCTGCTCCCGCGCGGTATCAACCAGTCGGCGCAAAGTTGCGGAGGCACCGCCGGGCTGGTCTTTCAGCCAATCCCAATGACGCGGCAGCAGGGTGACTTCACGCGCCACCACACCCAGCCGGGGCCGCCCGGGGGCACCGGTTGGTTGCGCTGCTTCAGGCTGGCGCAGATCGAAGTCAATCTGGCGGCCGTTGGCATCGTCAAACACCAACAGGTCAGCAGCGCGCGGCAATTCGGGCAGACCGCGCAAGGCTTCGACAATGTGGGCCTGGCTGCCCGAGGCAAGCCACAAATCGTTGGCGAACGCAGTATAGGTCGGCATGACAGGCTCCTTTGCCGGAACCTATTATACCCGGATAATATATCGGTCAATATACCCGGGTAAAATGTTCAATCCAGATCGCGCCGCACCCGCGGATCGTCAAGCAAGGCGTCGATCCGGCCCGCCTCGTCAAAGCTTTCATCGGGCAGGAACTTGATCTTCGCCGCATATTTCTGGCGCATCTTGCCAGCGACCTCGCGTTGGAAGAACGCGGTGTGCGTGCGCAGCGCCTTCATCACCAGATCCTCGTCCGCGCCAAGCAGCGGCTTTACGAAAACCGTGGCGTGGCGCAGATCAGGGGACATCCGCACTTCGGTAACGCTGACGGCGTGCGCGCTCAGCACGTCATCATGAACCTGCTGGCGGGTCAGCAACTCGCTGATGATATGGCGCACCTGCTCACCCACCTTAAGCAGGCGGACCGATCGGGTTTCGGGGGTGGCGGGTTTCACGTTACCTTGCCCCCTGACATCACGCGACCACTTGCCGTCGCGCGGGCAATCAGATTGTTCTGAGCATCAAACAATTCGCCTTCCAGAAAGACGATCGTTCGTCCCAAACTAACCACCCTTCCCCGTCCCACAAACTGCCCTGGTTTGGCGGGACGAATGAACGACACATGGAGCTCGATGGTCGGTGCGTAGAATGCACCGTCAGTCGAGCAGAACAGCGCCGGACCAGCCGTGTCGTCCAGCATCGCCGCGATGAAGCCGCCCTGGACATCGCCTGCTGGATTTAGAAAACGATCATCGAGGAGGTAGCCCACTTCGATCGTCTGCGCCTCTTTGTCAAAAGCGCGAACGTGCCAGCCCAGCAGCTTGGCCGCTGGGGGAAGCGGAAAACGGTCAAAGATCGATTCAACCAATCGCTTCGTCCCTCAGTGGAAGAATATCATCGACCATTACGCCCAGCGCATCGGCCAACGCCCGCCAAGTTGATGGTTTGCCCTGCGCCTTGTCATTTTCCAGTTCCGAAATCCGGGACTGGTCGATACCGGAAAGCGCAGAAAGCTTTATGGCGGTCAATCCGCGAAATTGCCGCCACACCCGCAAGGCATTCTCGCCTGCCAAAAGCCTGTCAACAAACTCTGCGGGAAGATATTCCTCCCCGCTTACGCGCGCCAACTCGGCTTTCTCGGCAGCCGCAACATCAGCGCGGTCTTCGACGGCATCGATCAGACGTCGATATTCCGCCACCGGAAGCACAGCCATTTCGTGACCACCGATCTCAATGATTTGAACGGTCATAGTCGATCCTCGTATGCTGATCCGCGTGGTGCAATATCATCAATCCACAAAATCCCTTCCTCAATCCGGAAGATCACACGCCAATCCTGAATCCGCAGCCGAAATTCGCTGCGTCCCGTCAAGCGGATGACATTTGCATTCAAAGACAACGGCTCTGCTGCAAGCTCAGCAATCTTTTCCCGAATCAAGGTACGCTTGTTAGAACGCAACAACGATCGCGTCGCAGCTTTCGAAAAGCGAATTTCCATGACTGGAAATATACAATAATCGTATAACTACACAATCCGGAAACTACAACGTCCGTTCGCGCTCCTCCACCTCGAACACTTCGAGGTGATCGCCCGGCTTGATGTCGTTGGTATCGGCCAAAACCACGCCGCATTCCAGGCCGGCGCGGACTTCGGGGACATCGTCCTTGAAGCGGCGCAGCGAAGCGATGGTGGTTTTGCTGATGATGACGTCGTCGCGGGTAAGGCGAGCGTTGATGCCCTTCTTGATGAACCCTTCCAGCACCAGCAGACCCGCCGCCTTGTCGCGCTTGCCGGCCGGGAACACTTCCTTGACCTCGGCGCGGCCGACCACGGTTTCGATCCGTTCCGGCCCCCAGATCCCGGCCATTTCCTTGGCCACGTCATCGGTCAGGTGATAGATCACGTCGAAGTACTTCATCCGCACCTTCTGGCGCTCGATCATCTCGCGCGCCTTGGCGTTGGGACGAACGTGGAAGCCAATGATCGGTGCGCCGGTGGCCGCCGCCAGCGACACGTCGCTTTCGGTGATCGCGCCGACGCCCGATTGCAGTACCTTGACCTTGATCTCGTCGTTCGAGAGCTTGTTCAGCGCGTTGACGATCGCCTCGGTCGAACCCTGCACGTCGCTTTTCACCACGACCGGATATTCGATCACGCTCTGCTTGGCCGACAGCGCCGAGAACATGGTGTCGAGGCTGGCCGGGGCGATCGCGGTACGCTTGGCGGTGGCCTTTTCCTGACGGTAGGCGGCGACTTCGCGGGCGCGAACCTCGCTCTCCACCACGGTCAGGGTATCGCCCGCCATCGGCACGCCGCCGATGCCCAGCACCTCGACCGGAAGCGAGGGCGGTGCGGCCTTCACCTGGCGGCCCTTGTCATCCAGCATGGCGCGGACGCGGCCCGAATGGGTGCCGACAACCAGGATATCTCCGACCTTCAACGTGCCGCGATTGATCAGCACCGTCGCCAGCGGCCCCTTGCCCTTGTCGAGCTTGGCTTCGATCACGGTCGCCTCGGCGGGGCGATCGGGGTTGGCCTTGAGGTCCATCAGTTCGGCCTGAAGCAGGATCTTCTCGATCAGTTCGTCCAGCCCGGCCTTGGTCTTGGCCGAAACCTCGACATCCTGCACCTCGCCCGACATCGCCTCGACGATGATCTCGTGTTCGAGCAGGCGCTCACGGATCTTCTGCGGGTTGTATTCGGGGCGATCCGCCTTGGTGATCGCCACGATCATCGGCACGCCGGCCGCCTTGGTGTGGTTGATCGCCTCGATCGTCTGCGGCATCAACCCGTCATCGCCCGCGACCACCAGGATCACGATATCGGTCACGTTGGCGCCGCGCTGGCGCATCTCGGTGAAGGCTTCGTGGCCGGGCGTATCCAGGAAGGTGATCAGATCGCCCTTCTTGGTCTTGATCTGGTACGCGCCGATATGCTGGGTAATCCCGCCTGCTTCACCGCGCACGACATCGGTGCCGCGCAGCGCATCCAGCAGACTGGTCTTGCCGTGATCGACATGGCCCATGATGGTCACCACCGGCGGACGCGGCTTCAGCGATTCGGGCGCATCGACGTCCACCGCGGTATCGATATCGACATCGCTTTCGGACACGCGCTGAATGGTGTGGCCAAATTCCTCAACCAGCAGTTCGGCAGTATCCTGGTCAATCGTCTGGTTGACGGTCACCATCATGCCCATCTTGAACAGCGCCTTCACCAGGTCAGCGCCCTTTTCCGCCATGCGGTTGGCCAGTTCCTGCACGGTGATCGCTTCGGGCACGATCACGTCGCGGCTCTGCTTTTCGCGCGGCTGGCTCTGGCCGGCAAAGTGCGCGCGGCGTTCCTTTTCGCGGGCACGCTTGAGCGCGGCGAGCGAGCGGGCGCGCGCGCCTTCATCCTCGTTCAGCGCACGGCTGACGGTCAGCTTGCCGGCATGGCGGCGCTGATCGCCCTGCTTGTCGCGCGGATGCGCCGGTTTTTTCGCGGCGGGCGCGGCAGGCTCGGGGCGTTTGGGCGCGGCAACCGGGGTGAAGCGGCGCGGCGCGGGGGCAGCCGTGCGGGTTTCCCCGGCCTCGGCAGGCTCGGCCACATCGGCCTCCTCAGCGGATTGCGCCGCGACTTCCGGCTCGGACTCGGGCGCAGGTGCGGCAACCGTTTCAGCTTCGGCCTTGCGGTTTTCCTCGGCCCGGCGACGCTCATCCTCAAGCGCGCGGGCGCGTTCTTCCTGCTCACGCTCGGTCTGTTCGGCCAGCGTGGCCAGACGGGCCTCTTCAGCCTCGCGCTGCATTCGGGCGACGCGTTCCTGCGGCGTTTCGCTGGCCGGGGCTGGCCGCGACGCGGGCTTGGGCGCCTGGACAACCGGAGCGGGAGCCGGCGGCGGGGGAGGCGGCGGAGCCACCGGTTCAGGCGCACCGGGCTTGCCGATCAGCTTGCGGCGCTTCACCTCGACCACCACCTTGTTGGTGCGGCCGTGGCTGAAGGTCTGCTTGACCTCGCCCGCTTCGACCGACTTCTTCAGCCCCAGCGGCTTGCGGCCCAAAGTCGGTTTGTTTTCGCTATCGCTCATTGCTTCGATACGTCCTTCAATCAAAATCGTCGTCAGGCGGGGGCACCGGCAGCGCGTGCCGGGCCTTCGCCATGGTCCTGTTCGGTCTTCTCGCCCTGCCCCAGAAAGCGTTGCAGGCGCTGGAGGGGAACGGCCAGCCTTTGCGCCGCTTGCCAGTCGGTCAGCGCCAGGTGGACGACATTGTCGCGGCCCAATGCCACAGACAGCGTGGTCCGGTCCAGTGGCAAGGTTAACCCCGCCTTTCCGGAACCTTCCGCATCCTCACCCACGCGCCAGGCCTGATCCAGCTTGCGCGAACCATCCTCGCCCGCGTCAGATGCATGGGCCAGCCAGGCAACCCTGCCCATCCGGGCGTTTTCGGCAATCCGGTCGGAACCGACCAGCAATCTGCCGCTTTTCATTTCCAGCCCCAGCCGGTCGGTAAAGGCGCGGATCAGCGCCACCTCGATCCGTTCGGGCAGGTCTGCGGGAATGGTCAGCGCCGCACCCTTGAACGCGCGGGCCAGCACCCCCTTCAGCTTACCCTTCGCCAGTGCCTTTTCAAGATCCGCGCGGCTGACGCCGATCCACGCCCCCCGCCCCGGCGCGCGCGCCAGGGCATCGGGCAGCACTTCGCCATCCGGCGAAATCGCCAGGCGCACCAGATCGTCGCGCACGGCCTGTTCGCCGGAAAGGATGCAGGTCCGTTCCGGGGCAGATGCCGAATTGTCGGAGCTTACGCGATCATTGTGAGGAATCCGCATCGGCGGCCTCCTCGGAATCGCTCGGTTCATCCTCGAACCAGTGCGCGCGGGCCGCCATGATGATCTCGTTGCCCTGCTCTTCGCTCAGACCGTAATCGCCCAGCACGCCGCCCTTGTCCTGCTCGCGCTCGCTGCGGCGCGGCGCGGGGGAATTATCGCGCCGGCGCTGTTCGGTACGCTTTTTCGCGACCAGTTCGTCAGTGGCCAGATCAGCCAGATCGTCCAGCGTCTTGATCCCGGCCTTGCCCAGGGTGACCAGCATCGCCTCGGTCAGGTGAGGGATTTCGGCCAGGGCATCTTCCACGCCCAGGGCGCGGCGTTCAGTCCGGCTGGCTTCCTCGCGGCGCTCCAGTGCCTCGGAAGCGCGGTTCTGCAGTTCTTCGGCCAGCTCTTCGTCAAAGCCCTCGATCGTCGCCAGTTCGCTGATTTCGATATAGGCGACTTCCTCAAGCTCGCTGAAGCCTTCGGCGACAAGAAGCTGCGACAGCGTTTCATCGACGTCGAGTTCCTCCTCGAACATCTTGGACCGCTCGGCGAATTCCTTCTGCCGCTTTTCAGAGCTTTCCGCCTCGGTCATGATGTCGATCTGGCTGCCGGTAAGCTGGCTGGCCAGACGCACGTTCTGGCCGCGGCGGCCAATGGCGAGCGAAAGCTGATCGTCGGGGACCACCACTTCGATCCGGCTTTCCTCCTCGTCAATCACCACGCGGCTGACGGTGGCGGGCTGAAGGGCGTTGACCACGAAGGTCGCGGTGTCCTCGCTCCACGGGATGATGTCGATCTTTTCGCCCTGCAGTTCCTGGACCACGGCCTGAACCCGGCTGCCCTTCATCCCGACGCAGGCGCCGACCGGATCGATGCTGGAATCGCGGCTGATCACGCCAATCTTGGCGCGGCTGCCCGGATCGCGCGCGGCGGCCTTGATCTCGATGATGCCATCATAGATTTCAGGCACTTCCTGCGCGAACAGCTTTTTCATGAATTCGGGGTGTGACCGGCTGAGGAAGATCTGCGGGCCGCGGTTCTGGCGTTCAACCTTGGTGATATAGGCGCGGACCCGCTCGTTGGGGCGGGCCACTTCGCGCGGGATCTGCTGATCGCGGCGGATCACGCCTTCGGCGCGGCCAAGGTTGACGATCACGTGGCCGAATTCGACCGACTTGATCACCCCGGTCACCACTTCGCCGGCGCGGTCCTTGAACTCTTCGTACTGGCGGTCACGCTCGGCATCGCGGACCTTCTGGAAGATCACCTGCTTGGCCGACTGCGCGTCGATCCGGCCCAGATCGACCGGGGGCAGCGGATCGACGATGAAATCGCCCAGCTTGGCATTCTTGTCGAGCTTCTGCGCGGCCTTCAGGTCAACCTGCTTGAAATAGTCGTCAACTTCCTCAACCACCTCGACCACGCGCCACAGGCGCAGGTCGCCGGTGCGCGGATCCAGCTTGGCGCGAATGTCATTCTCCGCACCATAACGGTTGCGCGCGGACTTCTGGATCGCTTCTTCCATCGCCTCGATGACGATTTCCTTGTCGATCATCTTCTCGGTCGCGACGCTGGTGGCAATCGCAAGCAGTTCGGCGCGGTTGGCGGAAATCGGACTGGCCATCTTCAGTCTTCCTGTTCTTCGAGAATTTCGTCGGCCCCGCTGGCGTCCAGCGGGCGAGTTGCGGCAATCAGCTTGTCGGTCAGGACCAGCTTGGCGGAATGAATGTTCGACAGCGGGAACGAAACCTGCCCGCTCTTCTTGTCATCGAGTGTGACCGTATCGCCCTCGATCCCGACAAGGGCACCCTGGAGCGATTTGCGGTTCCCTTCGACCGGATTGATCAGGCTCACGCGTGCCTCGTGCCCGGCCCAGGCGGCGAAGTCCTTGGCTCGGGTCAACGGACGGTCGATCCCCGGCGAACTAACCTCCAGCCGGTAGGCTTCCTCGATCAGCACCTCGCCCGCCTCTTCCCGCGCGTCAATCGCGTCGGAAATGCGGTGCGACAGCGCGGCGCAGTCCTCTATCACCAGTTGCCCGGTTTCGGGGCGCTCGGCCATGATCTGAAGCGTATGCTCCTCATCCCCGATCTCTCCGCCCTTGAAATAGCGCACACGCACCAGGTCAAAGCCCAGGGCCTTTGCCTCTGGCTCCACAACCTCGGTAATGCGCGCGATATCCGCCATTCAAACTCCTTTGGACCGGCGATGTAACAATGGCGTTTGGTGCCGGCCCCGTTCGGCGCCAGCCCCTTCGTTGCGTCACAATGTCGGGATGAACGCGCAGATAGGCGCGGTCGGCGGGAAATGCAAGGATGAAAGCTCAGCCCTTTTCAGACAATCCGTGCTTTTTCATGCAATGCCGCAATTGATCATAGGTCAGGCCTAGGGCCTTGGCTGTCTGGCGCTGGTTATAGCGGTTACGCGAAAGGTGATGCTCAACAATCGCCCGTTCGTGCGCGTCCACCGCGCCGCGCAGGTCAGACACCGAATCGAAGCTGGTCCGGCGCACCGGCAGGTCGACGGATCGCGGCGCGTCCGCACCTGCTGCGGGCGCGGGACTGGCCACGGGTTTCCACGGACTTTCAAACGGATCGAACTGGATGTGCCCGATCGGATCGTCCCACGAATCCCAGCGATAGACTGCGCGTTCCACTACGTTGCGCAGTTCGCGCACATTGCCGGGCCAGGCATAGTCCTCCAGCGCGCGCAGCGCGGCTTCTGAAAAGCCGGGCCACCGTTCCCAATGCAGCTCGGTCGCCATGCGCCTGCCGAAATGTTCGGCCAGCACATGAATGTCGCCTTCGCGCACGCGCAGCGGCGGCAGGGTGATGACGTCAAAGCTCAGCCGGTCAAGCAGGTCGGCGCGAAACCGGCCCTGCTCCGCCAGGCGCGGCAGATCCTCGTTGGTTGCGGCAACGATGCGGACATCGACCCGGATCGGGCGTGACGATCCGATTCGCGCCACCTCGCCATATTCGACCGCGCGCAGCAGCCTTTCCTGCGCCCCCATCGACAATGTCGCCAGTTCGTCGAGAAAAAGCGTCCCTTTGTCGGCTTCTTCAAACCGTCCGGCCCGCGCTCTGGTAGCACCGGTGAAGGCACCCTGCTCATGTCCGAACAACTCCGCCTCGATCAAGGTTTCCGGCAAGGCCGCGCAGTTCATGGTGACGAGTGGCTCGTCCCAGCGCTTGGACAAGCGGTGAAGCCGCTCGGCCACCAGTTCCTTGCCGGTGCCGCGCTCCCCGATCACCAGCACCGGACGGCGCATCGGCGCGGCGCGGCTGGTGCGATCAACCGCGTCAAGAAAGGCTTCGGACTGACCGATAAACTGAATGTCGCGATCCATTCCCAATATATAGCAAAAATTCCTAATACCTTGCAATATGCACCACAGACTCTTCACTCAATTTGCTCAAAACTGGCGAAAATCAGCCCCTGGCGAGAATTGGCACGCAGCTTGCTGAATGGTGAACAAACCCAATTCCGTGAGGAACACCATGTTCACCAAGCTTCACTCCACCACCCGCTCCACACTGGACAAGGCAATTGTCGTTTCGATCGCCGCGATGCTGGCGATGAACGCCTTCGTTCTGGCCCAGCAGCAGCAGGCACCCACCGTGGTTGCCGCATCGGTTGCCACCGCAACCGTGAAGGCCTGAGGAGCGCCGCCGTGATCACCGATCCCCGAACCCCGTTCGATACGGACAACCCCCTTGGGCCGGAACGCAACCAGTCCCCAGCAGGCGAGACCCAGTCCCCCCGCCTGACCGGCGTTTCGGCCCAGACCCCCCAACCTGAATCCGGTGCCGGTCGGCACGGTTCCCGCCTTGATGCGGAAGTCGATCGCCTGCGCCGTTCCCCCACCCCCACCCTTGGAGCGCCGCTGATGGGCATTTTTTCCCGCACCCGTGATATTATTGCCGCCAATTTCAACGATCTGCTCGACAAGGCCGATGACCCGTCGAAGATGATCCGCATGATCATCCTCGAAATGGAGGAAACGCTGGTTGAGGTGCGGGCAAGCGCGGCGCGGACCATTGCCGACCAGAAGGAAATGCACCGCCACACCGTCAAGCTGGATCAGCTTCAGGCTGACTGGGCGGACAAGGCGCAGCTTGCCCTGTCAAAAGATCGCGAGGATCTGGCCCGCGCCGCGCTGGTCGAAAAGAAGAAAGCCGGCGATATGGCGGACCAGCTCAAAGCCGAGATCGCAGTGCTTGATGACGCGCTGCGGGCCTACGAAATCGACATCGAAAAGCTGCAGACTCGCCTGCGCGAGGCACGCAGCCGTCAGACCGCCATCGCCGCGCGGCTGGAAAGCGCGGAGAACCGCGTCAAGCTGCGCACGCTGCTGGCGAGCGAACGGGTCGACGAGGCGATGGCCCGCTTTGACCAGCTTGAGCGCCGGGTCGACTTTGCCGAAGGCCGCGCCGATGCGCTGGGCCTGGCCGATGGCACCAAGCAGCCCAGCCTGGCCGACGAGATCGCCGCGCTCGCGGGCCAGGACAAGATCGACGAGGAACTCGAAGCGATGAAGCGCGCCCTTTCCTCACCCTCGACCCAGCCGGCGAAGGAGGATTGAGCCGTGGAAGATGTTCTGGTTCCGCTGATCGCAATTGGCGGCATTTTCGTGGCCCTGCCGTGGATCGTCTTGCACTACGTCACACGGTGGAAGACTGCAGCGACCCTGACCAACGATGACGAGGCGTTGCTGGAAGAGCTTTACCAGATTGCTCGCCGGCTCGACGAACGGATGGACACGGTTGAACGATTGGTAGCGGCGGACAATCCCGATTTCCGCACCGCCCGCATAGTCCATGACCATGCCGCTGACTATCAACCGCTGGGCGAAAACGAACGCCTGCGCAGCCAGGATGAACTTTACGCTTCCAGGGGAAGGATTTGACAATGACCAGCGAACGCACCCGCTTTTACCGCGACAAGGTCAACGGCAAGTTTCTGGGGGTCTGCGCCGGCATCGCAGACTACACCGGGGTCGATGCGCTGTGGATCCGCCTGGGCTTCCTGATCATGGCCTTTTCCATGGGCTGGCCGTTCTTCGCCTACTTCGCGGTGGCGATGCTATCCAGCGCCAAGCCCGCCGCGCTTTACAGCGATAACCAGGAGCAGCGCTTCTGGCAGGGGGTGCGCCAGTCGCCCACCCGCACCGCCCGGCAGGTCCGCGCCCAGATGCGCGATCTTGATCGCCGCCTGGCCGAAGTCGAAGCCTATTACGTCACCAACAACCCGCGTCTGTCCGCCGAAATCGAGCGGCTGCGCTAACTGTAAGCTGAGGGGAATATCATGGGACCGGATACCATCTGGGTGCTGATACCGCTGGCCGCGCTGTCAATCCCGATCTTCAAGGCCTGGACGCGCCACCGTGAACGGATCGCGCAGATGCAGATGCAGGCAGCGGCGGAAAAGGCGGCGCAATATGCCAGCCACACCACCGCGCTGGAGGACCGGGTCCGGGTGCTGGAACGGATCGTCACGGACAAGGGCTATGACGTCGCCACCCAGATCGAGGCGCTGCGCGATGCCCGCAGGACCGAAGCCCTGCTTGACGCACGCGAGACAGAGGTGCGGCCATGAACTGGGGCGGACCCGACGTCCTGATCTGGATCGTGGGCCTTTCCACCAGCGGCTGGCTGATCAACAACTGGATCCGCGCCAGGCACGGCTACGCGCTTGAAGACGAGTGGGGCGGCAAGACCAGCCGGGCAAACGACAATGAAACGAAACAGTTGCGGGCCGAAAACAGCGAACTGCGCGAGCAGGTCGATCACTTCGCAGACCGCGTGAAGGTTCTGGAACGGATCGTCACCGACAAAGGCTACGCCGTCGCCACCCAGATAGAGGCGCTGCGCGATGCCGGCAGAACCCAGGCTCTGCTTGACGCCCGTGAAAAGGATCCCCGCTGATGAGCTTTGGAGAAGTCATGGCCCTGGCGGTTGTCGTCATCGGGATCATCGTTGCAATGGGCATGGCTGTAGAGGGCTACAAGAGCCGGCTGCGGGTCAAGGAACGCGAACTGGAATTGCGCCTGGCCGAAGTGCAGGCGCGCGCCGCCCTGCCCGCCCCGGCGGACGACCGGATAGAACAGCGCCTGCGGGTGCTGGAACGGATCGCCACCGACAAGGGGCCTGATCTTGCCGCGGAGATCGAGAAGCTGCGCGATGGCAGCAAGTCCACCACGCTTACCGACCTTCGGGAAAAGGAGTTCAATTGATGGGGCCGACCGACATTCTTCCTCTGATCGACACTCTGGCGCCCATCGTCATCGGAGTGGTCGCTCTGGGTGTGGGCGGCTGGCTGATCGACACGCGGATGCGGATCAAGAACGGCTATCCGCTCAACGGTTCCTGGGGCCAGAAACTCTATCCCAAGGTTACCACCGACGAAGCCGAACGGATCAAACTGCTAAGCCAGGAAAACGCGCAGCTTCGCGCCGAACTGGGATCGGTCAAGGACCGGCTCGCCACGGTTGAGCGGATTGTCACCGACGGCGGCTATGCCCTGACTCACCAGATCGAAGCGCTGCGCGAATTGCAAAAGAATTGAAGGAGTAAAAGGGATGAGTGGAGGTGTCGTTGCCATTGTCATCGTCGCCATCGTGACGAGCATGATCGTGCGGATCGTGGCAATCCGGCATGGCGTGGACCCCAACCGCCGCAACCGGCGCGGGGCGGCTCAGCCGCTGCTCGATCAGTCTGGCCCCAGTCCGCGCGAACTGGAACTGCAGCGTGAAGTAGAGGCCATGCGTGACCGGATCCACGTGCTGGAACGGATCGCCACCGAAGATCGCCGTCCGCAAGCGCTGGCCGATGAAATCGAACGGCTGCGCGACAAGTAGTCACAGGGAAGAGAGGAGAACCGCAATGACCGGCGAATACCTCCTGATTGCTGTTACCGCCCTTGCCGGGCTGATCGTTCTGGCCATTGCCAGCCTGCGCGGCTGGCAAGGCTGGCTGACGCTGAAGACCCGCGAGCTGGAGCAGCACCGCCCGGAAGTGGAAGGCGGCGCGGCAAGCGGCATGGCCCGGATCGAAATTGCCGACCTGAAGGAACGCATCCGCAAGCTGGAAGCCATCGCTGCGGGAGTGGATTTGTGAGCGCGCCGCAGCACGATGCAGCCAGGGCGGGCATCGGCCTGGGCTCCGCCATTGCCGTCGCGCTCAGCTGGAGCATCAACAAGTCGATCGTCTGGGCCACAATCCACGGCGTGCTCGGCTGGTTCTATGTAATCTATTACGCCTTCACCCGGCCCGGCGGCTTCAGCGGGTAGGGATTGCGAGCGGGCCGGGCTGTGCCTATAGGCCCCGCAAATGCGCAGCCTGTCCGACATTGCCGAGGAATATGACTTCCTTGATGGCGACGAACGCTATCGCCTGCTGATCGAACTGGGGCGCGAGCTGGAGCTGATGCCCGATGCGCTGAAGACCGAGGCGACGCTGGTGCGCGGCTGTTCGGCCAGTGTTTGGGTTTACCCTGTTCCGCAGGATGACGGCCGTCTGCACTTCCTGGCGGACAGCAACGCCGCGATCACCAAAGGGATCGTCGCGCTGGTGCTGGCCGCCGTGCAGGACAGGCCGGCCGGTGAAGTCGCGGCGATGGATGTGGCCGCCGCGCTGGCGCCGTTCGATCTCAAGAACCAGCTTTCCTCCAACCGCACCCAGGGCGTGCCCAACATGATCGCGCTGGTCCGCGAAACCGCCGCGCGGATCGCTGCCTGAAGCAAGCGCAGGGTTGCCAGACTCGCCCGGCCTGCCTAGGCGCGGTAACATTATGGCCAGCAAACCCCGCACGCTTTACGAAAAGATCTGGGATGCCCACGTCGTCGAACGGCGTGATGATGGCACCTGCCTGATCTATATCGACCGCCATCTGGTTCACGAGGTTACCAGTCCCCAGGCGTTTGAGGCGCTGCGCCTTGCGGGGCGTCCGGTGCGACGGCCTGACCTGACGCTGGCCGTGCCCGATCACAACCTGCCGACCACCGCGCGCCGCGATGCAAGCGGCCAGCCCATTCCGATCACCGACCCGGAAAGCGCCCAGCAGCTGGCCGCGCTGGAGCGGAACGCCCCGGAATTTGGCATCCGCCTGATCGGCGATGCCGATATTGAACAAGGCATCGTCCATGTCGTCGGGCCGGAACAGGGCTTCTCCCTTCCCGGCGCGACCATTGTGTGCGGTGACAGCCACACCGCCTGCCACGGCGGCCTGGGCGCGCTGGCCTTCGGGATCGGCACCAGCGAGGTTGAACACGTGCTGGCCACGCAGACGCTGCTGCTCAAGCCGGCGAAGACCATGGAGGTTCGCGTCGAGGGCGAACTTGGGCCCGGCGTTACTGCCAAGGACGTGGTACTGCACATCGGCGGGGTGCTGCGCGCCTCTGGTGGAACCGGCTATGTCATTGAATATACGGGATCGGCCATCCGCAACCTGTCGATCGAGGGGCGGCTGACCGTGTCCAACATGGCGATCGAGCATGGCGCCCGCGCCGGCCTGATCGCGCCCGATGACAAGACCTTAGCCTATGTCCAGGGCCGCCCCTATGCACCCAAAGGTGCCGAATGGGACGGTGCGGTTGCGTGGTGGAAAAGCCTGACGACCGATCCCGGCGCGGCCTATGACAAGGTTGTGGTGATCGACGCGGCGGATATCGTCCCCTCGGTAACCTGGGGCACCAGCCCGGAAGACGTGGTGCCGATTACCGGCACGGTCCCCGCCCCGGCCGATTTCGCCGATCCGTCCAAGCAGGACGCGGCGCAGAAATCGCTTGATTACATGGGGCTGGAACCCGGCCAGAAGCTGACCGAGGTGGAAATCCAGAACGTCTTCATCGGCAGTTGCACCAACAGCCGGATCGAGGATCTGAGAGCTGCTGCAAAGGTGCTGAAAGGGCGCACAAAGGCGCCTAACGTGCGCTGGGCCGTGGTTGTCCCGGGATCAGGACTGGTCAAGCGTCAGGCCGAGCAGGAAGGGCTGGACCGGATCTTTCTGGATGCCGGTTTCGAATGGCGCGAACCGGGCTGTTCGGCCTGTCTGGGAATGAACCCGGACAAGGTTCCGCCGGGGGAGCGCTGCGCCTCTACCTCCAACCGCAACTTTGTGGGCCGGCAGGGGCCAGGCAGCCGCACGCATCTGGTCAGCCCGGCCACCGCCGCCGCTTCTGCTGTGGCGGGCAAGCTGGCCGACGTGCGCGCGCTGGCCGCCAACTAGGCTTGCCACAACCCCTTTAAGGTGGTGAAAATACGATCATGACCGACAAGACCGATAAATCCCACTGGGCTGACAAGGCCGCGCTGGCGGGGGCCGCGATCGGATCGGCGGCGCTGGCCGCCGCGCTGCTCTATGCCTCGCGCCGCAAAGAACGGGCCGAAAAGAAGGGCAAGTCCCCCACCCGCCCCGAAGACGCGCCGGAGACTGACTGATGGAAGCGGTGAGCGAAGTCAGCGGGCGGGCGATTCCGTTTGGCCGCAAGAATGTTGATACCGATGTGATCATCCCGGCCAAATGGCTCAAGACGATCACCCGTGAAGGCATGGGCCGCGGCGCTTTTGAAACCTTGCGCAGCGATCCTGACAATCTGTTCGATTCGCCCGAATTCAAGGGATCGCCAATCCTGATCGCTGGCGACAACTTCGGCTGCGGATCAAGCCGCGAACACGCCGCCTGGGCCTTGCTTGACCTTGGCATTACCGCCGTAATCGCCCCCAGCTTTTCCGATATCTTTTCGGGCAATGCCTTCAAGAACGGGATCCTGACCGTGGTGCTGCCGCAGGCGGCGATCGACCGGCTGATGGAAGTGGCGCAGACCGATCCGGTCACGATCGATCTGGAATCGCAGACCGTCACCACCCCGTTCCAGGACCGCTTCCCGTTTGAGATCGACGCGTTCCGCAAGCATTGCCTGCTGAACGGACTGGACGAGATCGGGTTGACCATGGCCCGTGACGGGGCCATTTCAACTTACGAAAACAGCGCCCGCGCCGCCATGCCCTGGCTGGCCGCGACCGAGCAGCAAATGGGAGACAAAGCAGCATGAAGGCCTTGCGCAGCCACGCCGTTGGCGGACCCGAAACCCTTGTCCTTGATGAACTGGAAAGCCCGGTGCCCGGCCCCGGCCAGGTGCGGATCACGGTGAAGGCCTGCGCGATCAACTATCCTGACGTGCTGATCATCCGCGATATGTACCAGTTCAAGCCGCAGCGCCCCTTTGCGCCCGGCGGCGAGCTTTCGGGCGTGGTCGATGCAGTGGGTGAAGGCGTTACCCAGTGGAAAGCGGGCGACCGGGTTATCGCGATGATGGGCAATGGCGGGCTTGCCACCCAGGTTCTGGCCGATGCCGCAAAGCTGTTCCCGCTGCCCGATGGCGTCAGCTTTGAAACCGGCGCTTCGTTGCTGATGACCTATGGCACCAATATGCACGGCCTGCTTGATCGCGGCCACCTGAAGGCCGGTGACACCCTGCTGGTGCTGGGCGCGGCGGGCGGGGTCGGCCTTTCCGCCGTGGAACTGGGCAAGGCCTATGGCGCGCGCGTGGTTGCCGCCGTTTCCAATCAGGAAAAGGCCGCTGTCGCGCGGGAGCACGGCGCGGACGAGGTGGTGATCTATCCCCGCGCTCCGTTTGACAAGGATCAGTCAAAGGCGCTGGCCGAAGCGTTCAAGGCCGCTTGCGGATCCAACGGGGCCGATGTGGTCTATGACATTGTTGGCGGTGACTATTCCGAACCGGCGCTGCGGGCGATCGCCTGGGAAGGCCGGTTCTGCGTGGTCGGCTTCCCGGCGGGCATCGCCAGAATGCCGCTTAACCTGACGCTGCTGAAAAGCTGCGACATCTGCGGCGTGTTCTGGGGCGCCTTTGCCGCGCGTGATCCCAAGGCCAATGCAGTGCACATCGCCACGCTGTTCGACCTGCTTAAGGCAGGCAAGATCAACCCCCGCGTTTCCGCCACTTTCCCGCTGGAACGCGGCGGCGATGCCATCACCATGCTGGCTGACCGCAAGGCCATCGGCAAGGTGGTGGTAACGATGGAATAGTGAGGGGAACGGGGGAATAGCGCCAGCAACAGCGCCGGCCGTGGTGACCGGCGCTTGCCACCGTCAGCTTGCCGTGCAAGTGCTGCGGCGATTCAGCAATGCCGCCATTCGGCCACGACGCGCCGCAGTGGCCCCACGTCAGGAGCCGAGATGACCGATTTCAACGACCGCGAGCGTGCCGAGGAAGCCAAGTTCGCCCGCGACGAGGAAATGCACTTTCGCATTCACGCCCGCCGCAACCGCCTGCTGGGTGAATGGGCCGCGCAAAAGATGGGGCTGTCCGCGGTTGAAGCCGATGCCTATTCCAAAAGCGTGGTCCAGGCCGATTTTGAGGAAGCCGGTGACGAGGACGTGATCCGCAAGGTACTGGGCGATCTGGTTTCGTCGGGACAGGACACGAGCGAGGCCGAAGTGCGCGCCGCGCTGGATGCCAAAGCGGTGGAAGCACGCCGCGCGCTGATGGGCGAAGGTTGAAGCCATGGCCATGGCCGCAACAGAGATAGAGGCGATGATCCGCGCCGCGCTCCCCGATGCCGTCGTGACCATGACTGACCTGGCCGGCGACGATAACCACTGGGCGGCCCATGTGGTTTCAGCCGCCTTTGCCGGCAAACCGCGCGTTGCCCAGCACAAGCTGGTCTATGCCGCGCTCGGTGGCCGGATGGGCGGCCAGCTTCATGCCTTGCAACTGACCACCGCCGTCCCCAATTGAGCGGACGAGGAGTTTCGCCAATGTCAGATACCAATGCCCGCATCGCTGAAATCGTCGGCAGCAACGACGTTGTCCTGTTCATGAAGGGCACCCCGCTGTTTCCCCAGTGCGGCTTTTCCAGCCGGGCCGTAGCGATCCTTGATCATCTGGGCGTCGCCTACGAAGGCGTTGACGTGTTGCAGGACATGGAAGTGCGCCAGGGCATCAAAAGCTTTTCCGACTGGCCGACCATTCCCCAGCTTTACGTCAAGGGCGAATTCGTTGGCGGCAGCGACATCATGATGGAAATGTACGAAGCGGGCGAGCTGCAGCAGCTTATGACCGACAGCGGCGTCAAGGCCGCCTGATCGCAGGGAATTCACGCCGGGGAGATCCCCGGGGTCAGGCCCGTCGTCTCAATCCGCGTTCCTGGCCGGGCTCCTGACGCGGTTCCTGGCGGGACGATCCGTCGCCGATCAGCGCGGCCAGGTCGTCCGACCGCATCGGCATTCCGATCAGGTGCCCCTGAAATTCGCGGCAGCCGCAGGATATGAGCCGTTCCTTCTGCCGCTCGGTTTCAACGCCTTCGGCGATGACTTCCAGCTTCAGCGCGCGGGCCAGCCTGATCATCGCGTCAACCAGTGCTTCGGATTCGGCACCGCCGCCCAGCGTCGCCACGAACGAGCGGTCAATCTTGATCTTGTCGACTGAAAACCGCTGCAACACGCTGAGGCTGGAATAACCGGTCCCGAAATCGTCAAGCGCGATCGAAAAGCCCATGCGCTTCAACGCCTCGACATTGGCGGCGGTCAGCGGATCATCCCCCAGCAGGGCGGTTTCGGTCAGTTCGATTTCATAGCGGGTCGGATCGATCCCGACCTGGGCGACCAGACGCATTACCTGAGCGGCAAAGCCGGATGAGCGCAGTTGAACCGCAGAGACATTGATTGCGGTGCGCACTGAGGTCCAGCGCCCGGTTTCCTCAAACACCCGGCGCATGACAAATTCGCCCAGCGGCAAAATCAGCCCGCATTCCTCGGCCAATGGCACGAATACCCCCGGAGGGACATTGCCTCGCACAGGGTGCTTCCAGCGCAGCAGCGCCTCAACCGCGACTATTCGGCCTGCACGATCGACCTGGGGCTGATAGACCATGCGCAGCGATCCATCATTCATCGCAGACCGCAGATCGGTTTCCAGCGAGCGGCGATCGCGCAGGGCCGCGTCCATTTCCACCTCGAAAAAGGTAACGCGGGCACGGCCGGCCTCTTTCGAACGGTACAGCGCAAGGTCTGCCCAGCGCAGCGCTTCTGACGGATCGACCCCGGCGTGCTCGATCACCGCCACGCCCACCGAACAGCCCGCTTCAAGCCGGCCATATTCGCTGTCATGCGGTTTGCGCACCGCCGCAACAATCCGGTCCGCCATGGCCACGGCGGCTTCGCGTGTGGTGCCGTTCAGCAGAACCACAAATTCATCCCCGCCCAGCCGGGCGATCAGCGCGCTGTCATCGCATTCCTGGCGCAGACGCGCGGCCACGCTTTGAATCAGGGCATCGCCCGCGTGATGGCCAAGCGAATCATTGACGTCCTTGAACCTGTCGAGGTCAACAGCCAGCACCGCAAGCGGCGGGCTGCCTGCGGTGATTTCCGCCAGCCTTGGCTGCAGCCGGGCAAACAGCATGGCCCGGTTCGGCAGCTTGGTCAGCGGATCGTGAAACGCCAGGTGCCGTGCGCGCGCCTCACTGGCCAGCAATTCGCTGAAGATCGCGGCACCGCTGCGTACCACTGTCCAGGCAATCAGGCTGAGCAAAACCAGAGCGGCCAGCGCCGGTCCCCAGATCTTTTCAAGCAGGTCCATGCCTGGCTGGCCGGGAGTCCAGGCCAGCACCGCAATCTGCTTGCCATCATCGCCCCGCAGCGGGATCGAGGTGATACCGGGTTCTTTGGGTGCCTGCCGGTGCAGATGCAGGTCATCCACCAGATAACGCGCCGCGAAAGCCTCCAGCATCAAGCCGTCGATCGGGATGGCATTGATTGAAATCGGTGCGCGCCCGCTGCGCGGCACGATCCTGCCCACATCAGGTTGAACCAGTGTAACGATAATCACGAAGGGGATGCCGCCAATATCGGCAATGCTGTGGGCCTGGATGGGCCGGGTAATGATATCCCTGTTGCCGGTCGAGGGGGTGAGCGGCGGACGCAACTGCTCCTGCGCGCGGATGCGCGGCAGCAGTCTGGAGACAGCCGCAGCGAACGGCCGATAGGCATCGATCCGCGCCCGCTCGCCCTTGACGGAAGCATAGATCGGCTGATCGTTCCGGTCGAGCACGAAAGCCCGCGTAAAGCCGTTGTAGGTGAACAGATAGCTGCCCAGATTGAGATCCGCCCACCCGGGGGTGAATGTCTGGTCCAGATTGAGTACCGCATCGTCCCAGTTGACCTGCGGATTGACGATCCCATCGAATTCCGCAAGCTGTCGCTCAAACCCGCTTTGTACCAGCCGGGTTTCTCGCTGGGCGGCAACCTGATCGAACCGCATCACCAGAAAAACCGCCAGAAAGACCAGCAGCGCCAGTCCGGCGGTGGTCATCGCCACGATAGGGCCGAACAACCGCGCCTTGCTGCGGTCATCGATGCTTTCGTGGACGACGGACAATGGCTCAAGGCTCCAGAGCCGCAGGCCTGACGCCAACGGAACTGGTCGCGCTGATAAGCTATTGTGGTCAATGAATAATTAGCGTGGCATTCAGAAACTGTTGACAACATACCAATGCACACAATTTTTGGTGCCCGGGCGGACCGGTTTTGTTGTCATTTTTGAGGCGGGGGGAAGGAGGCGGGGCCGCGGAGACCAGGGATGCGGCCCCGCCTCATTACGAGACTGCTTGGGGGTACACAATACTATGCAGACACCGTGCCAAAACCAGTAATATATTGATAATACGTATTTTTTTAAATTTTTCAGTTGTCGATCGCACCCGGTGTGTAAAATATGCCGACAGATGCGTCCCATAGGCGATGATTGCCACTTGGCAAATCGGTTGCCACTTGCCACGCTTGGCGAATGGATAATTCTGACGAATATGCCGAGCATGAAGAAGCACCGCCGGCAACGCCTGCTGCCACCATGGTCATCTTTCGCAATGCGGCCGATGGCGGCGCACCGCAGATCCTGATGGTTGAGCGATCAGCCGCCATGTCTTTCGCCGGCGGCGCGGCGGTATTTCCCGGCGGGCGGGTTGATGATGCCGACCGTGATTTGGCAGTCAGCCTGGGCAGCGCCGCGGGCGAACAGCTTGACGAAACGGCCGCGCGGATCGGCGCGATCCGCGAAACGCTGGAAGAGACCGGTTTGGTGGTCGGGCTTGATCAGCGGCCCACCCTTGCAGAGGCGCGCGTTGCGCGTGACCGGCTGCTGGCGTGCAAGGAACTGGCCCCGGTGCTGGCGGAAATGGGATGGACACTGGCGCTCGATTCGCTGGTGCCGTTTTCCCGCTGGCGTCCCAAGCACCGCCACCTGCGGATTTTCGATACGCGGTTCTATCTGGTCGATCTGGGCACCGGGGCGGTTGATCTGCTGGTCGACAAGACCGAGAACACTCACCTGTTCTGGGCCAGCGCGGCCCAGGCCCTGGCCCTGGCCGACACGGGCAAGATCAAGATCATCTTCCCGACCCGCCGCAATCTTGAGCGTCTGGCCCAATTTTCCAGCTTTGATGAGGCCCTGGCCCATGTTGGGCAGTTTCCCAGCCGGATGATCACTCCCTTCGTGCAAATGCGCGGCGGAGAGTCGTGGTTGGCGATTCCCGATGACGCCGGATACCCGGTAACTGCGGAAAAGCTCGAATCCGCCGCGCGAAGCTGAATGAAAAGGGCCCCCGCACAAGGCGGGGGCCAAGTTGGCCGGTAGGAAGGGCCCACCGGTCGGGTCGCAGGCCACCGTTAGTGCCAGCAGTGCAGATTCGTCCGTGACGGGGATCACACCCCGGACAGATTGTAAGGGAATACCCTGATCGCCGGATCAGCGCCCGGCCGGCAGTCTTTCGATCCAGACATCAACCTTGGCGAAATGGGCTGGCCAGGCCGGTGGAGCGAAACCTGGCATGGCCGCGATCTGGCGCTGGCGTTCCGGGCAATCGTGCTGGAAGGCGCGGATCGCCTCGTCCCAGGCAGGGCCATCAAGCGGATCGAGGTAAAGCGGAATATCACCGGCAATTTCCCGGAACACCGCCAGATCGGATATGATCGCCGGCACGCCGCGCTCCAGCGCCTCAATCACGGGGATACCGAATCCCTCCACAAAGCTAGGCATCAGCAAGGCCCGCGCACCATCAAGATAGGCGATCAGATCGGCATCGCTGCAACGCCCCAGTTCGATCACGTGATCGCGCAAAATCGGTGAGCGATCGAGCATCGAGAAAACGTCATCCGCTTCCCACCCGCGCTGGCCGATCAGGATCAGCAGCGGCGTGTCATCGCCAAGCTGCTGCCCCAGCCGTTCCCACAGATGAAGCAGAAGGAGATGGTTCTTGCGCGCCTCTATCGTACCGACAGTAACGAAATAGGGCCTGCGCGGCAGCGGCAGCGGGCCTGGCTGGCTGGGCGGATTCGTTCCGAGCCAAGCGACCAGACCGTGCGGTGCCCGCTCACCCGATGCCGCAGCGAAGCGCGCCAGTTCATCCATGGTGTCCTGCGAATTGGCGATCACCCCGGCGGCGCAGTGCAGCGCATTGCGCATCCGCCGTGCGTGGCGCTGCCCCTCACCCGCGCGGCAATATTCGGGATGAGTGATCGGGATCAGGTCATGGATCAGGAACACCGGGCGCAGCCCCTTGCGCGCAAGCCATTCGGGAAAGCCCGGCGTATCAAGCCCGGTGTGGCCGATGTTGAGATAGATACGCCCGGCAACATTGCGGACCAGTCCGCCCGGAACCGCACCCGCCAGTACGGCGACAACCCTGGCCTTGAAATCATCCGTGCCGTGTTGAAGCAAGGCAAACAGCCTGTCGCTCGCACCCGGACCAAGCACGACGCGCAATTTGCCGTATTGCACCATGGCCAGCGAACGCGCGGCATAGTGTTCGACATAGGCCAGGCACACCCGGTCAATCCCGGTCGGCAGGCGTCCGGTCCACAAACGCCAGATCAGCCTGCTGACATCCAGCACGAACGGACGTTCGTCAGCCATTTTGGGAGGTGTTGACAAGCAGCCCGTCTTGGATCGTTTCAGGGGTCAGATGCCCCTAACAGGGTGAACCGCCGCTTGACAAGAATGCGCCGGCGCGCGAGGCGTACCGGCGAACGCTGCCGGTTCTACAAGGCGGCGAACAATGGTTGGCCGGATGCCTGCACCCTTTAGCCAAGGATTCGCAATGCTGCGCCAATTTGTCATCCTGACGGTTTTTGTGTTGTCGGTTGCCGTCAATCTTGGCCTGACCCTGCGTGACCCGTCATGGCTGGCAGTGCCGGCAATGCTGATCGGATGGTATCTGGCCGATCTGCTGTCTGGCCTGATTCATATGTATATGGATTATCGCCCCTGCACGCAGGGCAAGCGGTTGAACGACATCTTCTTCTATGAAGGATCGCGCGAATCCAAAGAATATCTGGATATGCTGCGTGACCGTATGGCAACCATCGGTCCGTTTGAACGGATTTCCTACGATTTCAAGAACCACCACCCGCGGCCCGATGCACTGGGCCGCCGCGCATTGTGGCGGCTGATCGGTTCGACGGTGATCGTCGCTGCCCTGCCGCTGTCAATCGCGGGCAATGTGGCGGGTTGGCTGTGGCCGGTGCCGGGCTGGATCTTTGCCGGGCTGGTCGCCTTTCTGATCGGCGGGGGCTTTGCCCAGTATTTTCACGGTTCACTGCACCGGCAGGACAATCCCTGGTTCATCACGGCAATGCGGCGGACCGGCCTGTTGATGTCGCCTGCCGCCCATCAGATTCATCACGATACCTTGCAGCGCGATTTCGCCACCAATTGCGGATGGTCAAATCCGGTCATCAACCGGCTGTTCAACGCCCTGCGCGCGCGCGGAATGCTGGACGAGTCCGGCCTTGTTCCCTCAGCATGATGCCGCTGGCCTGAAGGCTGGCCTCACCGGCTCGGGCTGGCGACGCGTTGTCGCCTGAAAGCAGCCGTTCAACGCTGTTGCGCACCAGAATTGCCATTCCCGATTCGCTGGCCAGCCCGCCGCGCACCAGGCATTTGGCATGGAGCATCCGCTTGAACGCATCGTAAAGCGTTCGGTCAGGATATTCGGGGTTTTGCCAGAAACTGTCGAGCCCGCCCTGATGAGTCACCCCGTCCACATCATAAACGGCATCGCCCAGCACCACCACCGGCAGCCCTGCTTCCAGCGCCAGTGTGCCAGAGGTGGAATTGACGCAGACCATGCCCAGCGCCTTTTCGGACAATTCGCCCAGATCGCCGCCATCAATGTGGCGAACGCGATCGGCGATGCCAAGCTTCGCCGCCCGCCGCATGATCGTCGAACGCCAGTTGCGATAGGTGCTGTCAAGCGGATGTTCCTTGACCACCAGCAGCGCATCGCGCGGGGCGAAGCGGGCAAAGCTTTCCAGCACATATTCCAGTGCGACCGTCATCGATCCGAACGGTGAATGCGCGCGGATCTGGTAATCACCGGTCAATTGCAACGGAAACAGGAAATAGGGCCGGCTTTCCAGCGCAGCCAGCGTCTGCTCCGCCTCTCGCGCGCGGCGCGCACGGCGGCCGAATTTCAGCAGCCAGCCAATCCCGTCAAGCGTGATCGACCCCTGCCGATGGCTTGAATAGAACGGAAAGCGCAGCTTGCCGGTAACCACATGGTGGTAATGCCAATAGCTGTCGCGCGCCCGGCGTCCGAAGCTGGCGGTAATTGAGGGCAGAACCGGCACTTCTGGCAGCCACCGCGCCAGCGACAGGATGATTTCCGGATCGCGTTCCAGCGGCGAATGGCCGTTTACCCCGTCGCGTTCCAGCGTCATCCAGTCAGGCCGGATATAGCCTTCTTCAAAAACGTGGATGTGAATGCCGCGCAATTGCGCCATCCGCAGCGCCGCCTGGTGCATTGGCCGGCAATCGCCATAGAGCACCAGATCGGTGATCCCGCGTTCACGCGCAAAGCGATCAAAAAACATCGGCCAGTTGTGCGCCCGCCCGCGATAGTCCGTGCCGCCTTCGGGCCAGTCATACCGGTCCCCGCCGCTCAGGTTGATGCGGTGGACGCCGATATTGCGTTGTTCCAGGCTACGGGCCAATGCCATGAAAAACGGCCCCGGCGGCCCTTGCAGGAACAGGAACTGACGAGCGGGAACTGTCATAGCGTTCATCGCCGTTCTCCACCAAGTCGACGCCACCACACCGCAGCGCGCCCCTGCATTTCGCGCAGGGTTACCAGGGGTGATCTGACTGCGGCCTGCCCCGCTGCCATGCGTTCAACCAGCACTTCCGCCGGGCAGGGCAGCCGGGTAACCGGATCAAGATAGCGCGGGTACATCAGCAGGGTGGCGGCAACCAGTTCATCAAGCGAACGGCGACGGGTGCGGCGCGCCGGCACCGGGCCAAGATCGCGCGTAAGGCCCCAGCCCGCATAGAAAGGCACCCCATGTGTGGTCACGCTTTTGCCCCGCAGCAAGGCTTCGAAGCCCGCAAGCGAGGTAATGACGTGGACCCCGTCCACCGATTCGATAAGCGAGGTGATCGAGGCATCGTGCAGCACTTCATCGGCCAGGCGCAGCGCATCGGCTTCATCGACGTGTCCCCTGCGATGCCCCGCCTCCACATCAGGGTGCGGTTTATAGATGATCCAGGCATCGCCCTCAATAACGCGCGCGCGCTCAAGCAGTTCCAGATTGGATGTCCCTGCCCCACCACTAAGGATCGAACGATCATCCTCAACCTGCCCTGTCACAAGAATTCGCCGCTTCCCCCCCTGGGGGCGAATCACTGGCGCATCATCTCGTCCATATTTGCTTATTGCTGCCTGAACGAGTCTCGCCCTAAGCGTCGAAGCGCGCTGGCAGAGCGCCGAACCGATATTTGAATGTTCCAGGATGGTCTCAAGATCGCTCGGCCCGGCCGGATCGAAGTAAATACCTGAAAAATCAACGATGGCTGACAGCGGCGGCACGCAATTTGCCCCAAGTCCCGATGAGCGGACAAAGCCGTCCTCAACCTCGCCCAGCGCGGCTCCGCTCGCTTCGATCTGTTCCAGTACCGATGGCGCAGTGCGCGATTTCCAGATCGCCACCCGGCTGCCCGGGCCAGTGCCGGGCATGGGGCGGCGGGCGTAGCGAACCGGGCCGCTTCCGTCCCACAGCATTGCATCCAGCGTCACCCGTTTCCACGCGGCGATCCCGAACACGGCATCGATTTCGCGATTTGCGTCGATCAGCCGGCGCCATTCACCCAGTTGGGCAATCGCCTGCAGCGCTGACCAGTCCTGCCCGTCAAACGGATTGGCATAGCGAACCCGCGTGACGGCATCTGCGGCGCACCGATCAGGATCGATGACCGGCACGGACGATTGCCCACCAGTGAAAAGACGCAGCGGCTTGCCCAGCAGCACGGCAATTATCGCGAGATCGTGATCGGCATCCGCCCAGATTTCTGCGGCGCATTCGGCAAGATGCCAGGGATCGGTATCTTTGGCGGCGACGATCATGACGCGCCCGTCCCCGGCTTCCCTGCGCATCGTTGCAAGTTGCCGGGCATCGCCGGGGGCCAGTACCAGCGCGCCCGATGGCAGGTGGGGACGCCCTCCCCAAAAGCTTCCGCCCACCCGTTCCCGGCGAAGCGCATCGGCCAGTTCCTGCGGATCGACCGTGCTGGTGCCGGGCGCGGTCAAGGCCCCCGCCCGCTGTCCCGGGAAGGGCGGAATCCGCAAGAACGGCGGGGATGAGGGGCGATCCAAAGCTGTCCGTCAGCCTTTGACCACACGGTCGATAGCGAGCAGCGGGCGCAGGAATCCTTCAAGATCAGCCAGCGGCAGAGCGCTGGGGCCATCGCATTTGGCCTTGGCAGGATCGGGATGGGTTTCAAGGAACAGTCCGGCAATGCCCACCGCCACCCCGGCGCGGGCCAGCGCCGCGGCCTGGTTGCCGCGTCCATCGGCACTATCCGCCCGCGCGCCGGGCATCTGCAGGGCGTGCGTGACATCAAACAGCACCGGTGCCATCGGCTTCATCAAGTCAATGCCCAGCATATCGACCACCAGGTTGTTATAGCCAAACGCGGTGCCGCGTTCGCACAGCAGCACGCGCTCGTTCCCGGCCTCGGCACATTTGGCGATGATGTGGCGCATTTCCAGCGGGGCAAGAAACTGCGGCTTCTTGATATTGATCACCGCCCCGGTGCGGGCCATGGCCAGCACCAGATCGGTCTGCCGCGCAAGAAACGCGGGAAGCTGGATGATGTCCGCCACGGCGGCGGCCAGCGCGGCCTGGGCGGGTTCGTGCACGTCGGTAGTGATCGGCACGCCGAAGCGTTCCTTCACCTCCGCCAGCAGCCGCAGCCCCTGAACGGCCCCGGGTCCGCGAAACGATCCGATTGATGACCGGTTGGCCTTGTCGAAGCTGGCCTTGAACACATAGGGCAAGCCAAGCTGGCGGGTAACCTGCACCATCTGCGCGGCGACTTCGAACAACACTTCGCGATCCTCGATCACGTTCATCCCGCCGACCAGCACCAGGGGCCGGTCATTGGCGAAAGTCGTTCCGTCAGTCAGCGTTACAGTCGATTGGGCCATGGCCGGCCCTTAGCTTATTCCGCGCTGCAACAAAACCGCTTCGATCGCGGGAATATCCTGGGGATTGTTAAGTTCTATACAGTCCCATTCAATCGGTTCGAAGCAAACCGCGCGGATGATCTGGCCGGACTCCAGAAACCGCAATTGTTCCAACCCCTCGATTTCTTCCAGCGGTGATGGCGGCATGGCGGCATAGGCCCGCAGCGCCGCCGGGCGATAGGCATAGACGCCAAGGTGCAGATGAACCAGTTCGTGCGCCGCAACGCGGCCTTCGGCAACGTGCGGGATCACCCGTTTGGAAAAATACAGCGCGCGCCGCGCATCGTTGAAAACCACTGTGGTTCCGCCAACCCGGCCCTGGGCCTGATCGCTGACGAGGTGGCGATAAAGCGTTTCGGAACAGCGCACCGCCGGCGTGGTCATCACCGCTTCGCCGTCCCCGGCCAGCGCCGCGACCAGATCCGACACGACGAACCCCGGGGTCAGCGGGGCATCGCCCTGCAGGTTGACGATGATCGGGGCGACATCGCCCAGCACGTCAAGCGCGGCGGCGCAGCGTTCGGTTCCGTTGCGGCAGGCTGCCGGCGTCATCACCACCTGCCCGCCGAAACCCGTCACCGCATCGGCGATCCGCCCATCGTCAGTCGCCACCCAGGTCCGGCCAGATCCGGCGATGGCGCAGGCGGTTTCCCACGATCGGCGGATCAGGCTGCGTTCCTGCCCATCGGCCCCGCGCAGCGCAGCAAGCGGCTTGCCCGGAAATCGCTGCGAGGCATAGCGGGCCGGGATCAGAATCGCGAAATCGGTGTGCATCGCCGCGTTCAGTTGAGCCCCAGCCGCAGCAGATCATGGATATGGATGATTCCCAGCGGGGTTTGCGGCCCGGCACCGGGTTCCTCAACCACGAAGGCCGAAGTGATCTTGTTGTCATTAAGGAACACCAGGGCATCACCGGCGGGCATCTCCGCCGCAAGCACCTTGGGCGAACGGGTCATCACCTCATGAGCGAAGGCCGTGGTCAGCACGCCAAAGCGCCGCCGCAAATCGCCATCGGTGATCACGCCGACCAGCAGCCCGGAATCGTCCGTCACCCCGGCCAGGCCATAGCATCCGCTGGTCATCACCGTGATCGTTTCGGGCATGGCGGCATCGCGGCCCACCAGCGGCAGACGCGGCGACCGGTGCATGATTTCACCAATCGGGGTCAGGGCCAGGCCGATCGCGCCAGCCGGATGCAGCGCCAGCAGGTGGTCCTTCGACACGCCGTGCATATCCATCACCGTCATGGCCAGCGCATCGCCCAGGGCCAATTGCATCGTTGTGGAGGTTGTCGGCGCGACGTTTACTGCGCAAGCCTCACGCACGGTAGGCAGGATCAGCGCTATATCCGCCAGTTCAACCACCAGCGAATTCTTGCGCGCTGCAACGCCGATGATCTGGATGTTACGCCGGCGTGCATAGTTCAGGATATTGCGCAGTTCGGGCGTGTTGCCCGAATTGGACAGCACCAGCAGCACGTCATCGCGCGCCAGCATCCCCAGATCGCCATGAGCCGATTCGCCGGGATGCACGAAAATCGCCGGGGTTCCGGTTGCGGCAAACGTCGCGGCGATCTTGCGGGCGATATGGCCGGATTTGCCCATGCCCGACACGACGAGCTGGCGTTTCAGCCGGTAGATCGCCTTGCAGGCCGCGACAAAGGAATCGTCCAGCGATTCTTCCAGCGTAGCCAGCGCATCCGCCTCGGTCCTGACGACTTCGCGCCCCCGATTCCGAATGACATCCAGATCAAATTGCAAATCCAGATTCTTCAAAAACATGGCTTCAACTCTAACCAATTCTCTTGCCAGTCCATGGTCCGAGCGCGCTCGATCACAGAAAGAAGCCCCGGCGCACGGCATAGAGTTCAAGCCGCGGCGATGCAATGCACATTGCCGGTGCTTAGTGCACTTTACTTAAAAAGTGCCCTACCCCTGCTTTGAACTCCGGCAGCCCATGGTTGCGCGGCCTCCCGCCCCAAACCCGAAATGGCGCGCCCGGCAGGACTCGAACCTGCTGCCTCAAGATTAGAAGTCTCGCGCTCTATCCAGATGAGCTACGGGCGCGCGCCGGGACGCCATAGGGCGGGATTGCGCGGCGCGCAAATGCGGTTAGCTTGCGCGGCGATGAGCACCGATCTGCACACCCTTGACGGACAAGCCGGCGCGCGCCGGCACTTTCGTTATTTTGATTACATGATGGCGGCCTTTGTCGCGATCCTGCTGCTGTCCAACCTGATCGGCGCATCAAAACTGTCAGTGGTCAATCTGACCGGTCTGGTGAGCGCGGCGCCGTGGCTGCCCTGGCGCTGGCTGGTGAACGATCACAACCAGATGATCTTTGGCGCGGGAATCCTGTTTTTCCCGGTGTCCTATGTCCTGGGCGACGTGCTGACCGAGGTTTATGGCTATGCCAACGCGCGCCGCTGTGTGTGGACCGGATTTGCCGCACTGCTGTTCATGGCTTTCATGAGTTTTGTCGTGGTCGCCATGCCGCCCGCCTCTGGCTGGCCGGGGCAGGCGGCCTATGAAACGGTGTTTGGCAATACCTGGCGGATCGTGGCCGCATCAGTGATCGCGTTCTGGGCCGGGGAATTCGTCAACAGTTTCGTCCTGGCCAAGATGAAGATCGTTACCGGCGGCAGCAAGCTGTGGACCCGCACAATTGGATCAACCGTGTTCGGCCAGGCGGTGGACAGCCTGCTGTTCTATCCGATCGCCTTCCTGGGGATATGGAGCCATGAGCAGGTGCTGAAGGTGCTGGTCACCAACTGGTTCCTGAAGGTAATGTGGGAGGTTCTGCTTACCCCGGTAACCTATGCAGTGGTGGGCTGGCTGAAGCAGCGCGAGGGGGTTGAGGTGTTCGACGAGGGGACCGACTTCTCTCCCTTTGCAAGGGTGAAGTCGGTTTAGCCCCCTTCGAACCCAGACCGCGCCGCGTTCAATCCGCGATCAGGCCGATGGCGAGATAGATCAGGATCAGCGAACCAAAGCCGAGCAAGGTGCCGGCCACCCAGCCGATCCGGACCAGCGTTACGTCCCAGCCGAAATAATCGGCCATGCCGGCGCTGACGCCCATGAATTTGCCCCGGGCCTTGTCGAGGCGGAAGCTGCCGCGCGAGGGGGTGGTGCCGTTCGAACGATCGAGCGCGCTCATGCCACCACTCCCACATAAGCAGTCGGGGCATTGGTGTTGACCGGCCCGGCGACGGTTCCGCTGAACAGCAGGAATGACAGGGCGAGCGCTGAAACGGCGGCGACGATGCGGTTGGCTGCGGCATTGGACTGGGTCATTTGAAGTCTCCGTTGCTAAGTTCTGGTGCGCTTGCTGCGCATGTAAGAATGATTGCAGGGACCGTGCCAAATTGCCGAACGGGCAGAAATCCGTGCTTTCCCTCCGATGAACGAAATCTTTCCCTGAGGTGAATGCGCAATATTGGTGAAAATTCCCAATTATCGGCAGATGCCTTTTGCGTGACGGGCGCGCCGCGCCGCACTATCGCCCGGACCATGGCGCTTGATCGCATCACCCTGACCACGTTTCGCAACCACGGCGCCACCCGGCTTGCAGATACCGCACGGTTCAATCTGCTGATCGGGGAGAACGGCGCGGGCAAAACCAATGTGCTGGAGGCCCTGTCGCTGTTCGCGCCGGGCCGGGGGCTGCGCCGTGCGGGACTGGCGGAAATGCCGGAGCAACAGGGCGACGGCAGCTTTGCGGTCAGCGCCGATCTGGGCAGCGAAATCCGCATTGGCACCGGGGTTCGGGCCGATCGGCCCGGACGGCGCATTGCCCAGGTCAACGGGGCGGACTTGCCCGCGGTCAGGCTGGGCGAATGGCTGAGCGTGGGCTGGCTGACCCCGGCGATGGACCGGCTGTTTGCCGAAGGAGCCGGGGCGCGCCGCCGCTTTCTGGACCGGCTGGCGCTGGCGCTGGAACCGGGCCACGCCCGCCACGCCGCCCGTCTGGAAGGGGCTCTGCGCGAACGCAACCGGCTGCTCGCCGATCCGGCCGAACCCGATCCGCAGTGGCTTGACGCGATCGAGGCCCAGTTGGCGGAAGCTGGCGCGGCCGTGTCTCAGGCCCGGGCGCGCACGGCGGCGCAGCTTGGCAGCGCGCTGGCGGCCCTGCCCGATGCTCCTTTCGCGCGGCCAGAGCTCGATTACCGGCCCGGTGGCCCCGCCTCTGCACCGGATCTGGCCGCCGCCCTTGCCGCCGGACGCCGCCGCGACCGCGCCGCCCAGCGCACCCTGACCGGCCCGCACCGCGACGAACTGGGCGTAACCATGGCGGGCAAAGGCCAGGCGGCGGCGGAATGCTCGACCGGAGAGCAGAAGGCCATGCTGATCGCGATCACGCTGGCCCATGCCGGGCTGCTTGACGGCGCGCGGCCATCGCTGCTGCTGCTTGACGAGGTGGCGGCGCACCTTGACCCGGTCCGCCGCACGGCCCTGTTCGATCGGCTGCGCGGCGGCGCGGCACAGGTCTGGCTGACCGGAACCGAGCTGCCCCCGTTTGAGCCGATCGCCGGAGAGGCCGCGATCTGGCGCGTGGCCGATGGAACGGTGGAGCGGCTGTCCTGATTTCTGCCGCCGGCGAAGGCCTATTTCTGGTCCGGCAACTGCTTCGCCACCTGATCCACGGTGGCCCCCACCAACAGGTCAATCCCGGCGGCGGTGGGATGGATGTGATCGGCCTGCACCAGCGCGGGCTTGTCAACCACCGGTTGCAGAAAAAAGGGAACCAGCCCCGCCCCGAACTTTTTGGCCAGCGCGGGATAGATGGGGTTGAACTTTGCTGCATAGTCCGCCCCCAGGTTGGGCGCGGCGATCATCCCCATCAGCACTGCCGGCACCTTGCGATCGCGCAGCTTGGCCAGAATCGCATCAAGGTTGGCGCGGGTCTGCTCTGGCGGCAAGCCACGCAGCATATCGTTGCCGCCCAGACTGATGATCACCAGCGCCGGCGGCTTTTGCAGGCTGTTCAGGGTAAAATCCAGCCGCTGCAATCCGCCCACCGTGGTATCGCCGGAAACCCCGGCGTTCATGATCCGGGCGTTGAGCCCGCGTGCGCGCAGCGCGGTTTCCAGCCTTGCCGGATAGCTTTGCCCCGGTTCCAGCCCGTATCCGGCAAACAGACTGTCACCCAGCGCCACGATTTGCATCTCTGCCGCCTTCACCGGGGATGGCGGCGGCGCATCACTGTGCGCCGGGGCGGTGCTGGCCTGAGGCTGCGGTGCGCCAGAACCACAGGCGGACAGCAGCATTGTCAGGACAACAGCACTTGCAACCAGACCGCCGCGCAACCATTTCATCGGGTAACCTCCTGATCTTTCCCCCTAGCTATGGCATCCCGCAACCGTGACAAGCCCTCTTTCGGCGCCGCAACCCGCTATCGCCGCTTCGAACCTTACCCTTGCGCTTGGCCAAGGCAGCAGCGCGGTGGAAATTCTGCGCGGGATCAGTCTGTCAGTGCCGCAGGGGCAGACGCTGGCCCTGCTTGGCCCGTCAGGCTCTGGCAAAAGCTCGCTGATGGCGGTGCTGGCCGGGCTGGAACGGGCAAGCAGGGGATCGCTGCAAGTGGCGGGCGCCGATTTTGCCGCGCTTGACGAAGATGCGCTGGCAGCGGCCCGGCGCGGACGGATCGGCATCGTACTGCAGGCATTTCATCTGCTGCCGACCATGACCGCGCTGGAAAACGTGATGACCCCGCTGGAACTTGCCGGGCAAGTCGACGCGCGTGACCGCGCCGCGGCGGAACTGGCGGCGGTGGGGCTGGGGCACCGGCTTGATCACTATCCGGCGCAGCTTTCCGGCGGGGAGCAGCAACGCGTTGCCATCGCCCGCGCCCTGGCCCCGCGCCCCGCGCTGGTCTTTGCCGACGAGCCGACCGGCAATCTGGACCACGCCACGGGTGAAGCGATCATGGACCTGCTGTTTGCCCGCCGCGCGGAAACCGGCGCGACGCTGGTGGTGATCACTCACGATCCGGCGCTGGCCGCGCGGTGCGAGCGGGTGGTGACATTGGCGGACGGTCTGGTGGCGAGCGACCACGGTGGCCGGTAACGCCGCGCCCCTGCCCTGGTCCGCCGCCTGGACGATTGCCCGGCGCGATCTTTCCGCACGGTTTCGCGGGCTGCGGCTGCTGCTGGTCTGCCTGTTCCTGGGTGTGGGCGCGCTGGCCGCGATCGGCACCCTGACCGGCGCGATCGAGCGTGAACTGAAGGATCGCGGTCAGCACATCCTGGGCGGTGATTTACAAGTTGAGGTGTGGCAGCGCACGCCAAGCCCAGCGGAACGGGACGCCTTTACCGAACTGGGCAAGGTTTCCGGCGGCCTAAGGCTTCAGGCCATGGCCACCAACGGCGCGCTGGCTTCCCCCGTGGAACTGAAAGCGGTGGACAGCGCCTGGCCGCTGGTCGGGCGGCTGATGCTGGCCGATGGCCGCGCCGCAGGTGCCCCGCCGGCGGGCACGGCCTGGCTCTCGCCCGATGCCGCCGCCCGGCTGGGCTCGGCGAGCGGCGGCACCGTGACCATCGGCGGCAAGGCCCTGCGCGTGGGCGGATTGATTGCGGATGAGCCGGACCGGCTGAGCGAAGGCTTCACCCTTGGCCCGGCGGTGATCGTTCCGGCGGACTTTCCCGCCAGTGCGGGACTGACCAGCCCCGGCGCGATGTACCGATCAAAAACACGGATCCTGCTGCCGCGCGGCGGCGATCCCGTGGTGGCGATCGACCGGTTGAAAGCGCGGTTCCCCGATGCCGGCTTCACCTATCGCCAGCGGGACAAGGCCGCCCCCGGCGCGGAAAGCTTTGTGACCCGGATGGGCGAATTTCTGGTGCTGGTTGGTCTGGCCGCGCTGGTGATCGCCGGAATCGGCATCGGCGGTGGGGTTTCATCCTATCTTGAGGCGCGCCGCACCAGCATCGCCACGCTGAAGGTGCTGGGCGCGACCAGCGGCGATATTGCGCGGGTCTATCTGTTGCAGATTGCCGCCGCCGCGCTGATCGGCAGCCTGGCCGGTTTGGCCGGGGGCGTATTGGTGACGCCGCTGCTGGGCAAGGCGCTGGGCACACTGCTGCCGGTTGCGCCGGGCTTTGTGATCGATCCGGCGGCGCTGGGCCGCGCCGCGCTTTATGGCCTGCTGGTGGCGCTGGTCTTTGCCGCGCCGCCGCTGCTTGCCGCGCGCCGCTTTCCGGCCATGGCGCTGATGCGGGCGCGGGTTTCCCCGCTGGCCGGGGGATGGCGCGATGCAGTGCTGCCGGTGGCTGGCGGAGTGGCGGCGATTGCGGCGCTGGCCTTGCTCACTGCCGCGCAGGTCACCGTGACGGCGTGGTTTCTGGCTGGGTCAGCGGCGCTGCTGGCGCTGCTTGGCCTGCTGGGCTGGGCGATCCGCCGTGTCGCGGCGCGCCTGCCGCGTCCCCGCCGTCCGCTGCTGCGCATTGCTCTGGCCAACCTGCACCGCCCGGGCGCGCAGACCGGCGCGCTGGTGACGGCCCTGGGCTTTGGCCTGTCAGCCTTCGTCACCCTGGCGGCGGTGCAAACCAGTCTGGACGCCAACATTGCCGCGCGGGTGCCGCAGCGTGCGCCCGACTATTTCGTGCTCGACGTGCCGCGCGACCGGGCCGACGCCTTTCGCGCCGCCGTGGCGCACCAGGCACCCCAAGCGCGGGTCCGGCTGGTGCCATCGCTGCGCGGGGCTATTCTGGCCTATGGTCCGGCCGACCGCATGACCCGGGTGGCCGATCTGAAGGCCGTGCCCGAAGATGCCTGGGCGCTGCGCGGCGAGCGGGGGCTGACCTATTCAGACAGCGTGCCCGAAGGCAATTCGGTGACCGCCGGCCAGTGGTGGCCAGCCGGTTATGCCGGGCCGCCGCTGGTATCGGTGGACGAGAAACTGGCGAATACGCTGGGCCTGCACATTGGCGACAGCCTGACTATCAGCCTGCTTGGGGTGGAGCGCACCGCCCGAATCGCCGCACTCCGCCGGATCGACTGGGATTCGATGGGCTTCAACTATGTGCTGGTGTTCAGCCCCAATGCCATATCAGACGCCCCGCACAACCTTGCCGCGACGATCAACCTGCCGCCGCGCACTGACAAGGGGGGCCTGCTGCGCACCCTGGTGCGCGATTTCCCCTCCAGTTCGGTGATAGAGGTAGGCGGGGTGCTGCGCCAGGCCCGCGATCTGCTGGGCCAGGTCAGCCTGGCGATCCTGGCGGCGGCATCGGTGGCGGTGCTGGCGGGGGTTGCCGTGCTGCTGGGCGCGATTGCCGCAGCACGGGCCAGCCGGCTCTACGACAATGTCATCCTGCGGGTGCTGGGGGCCAGCCGGGGGCAGCTTCTGGCGCTGCAACTGGCCGAGTATGCGCTGCTGTCCGCCGTGCTGGCGCTGGTTGCGCTGGCGCTGGGATCGGCGCTGGGCTGGCTGATCGTGGTCAGGATGTTCAGCTTTGACTGGCTGCCGGACTGGCCGCGCGTTCTGGCCGTGCTGGGCGGCGGACTGACGCTGGTGATCGGCTTCGCCCTGGCCGCCTCGCTCCCATTGTTGAGAGCGAAGCCGGCCCAGGCATTGAGGGAGCTTTGACGCTCAGTTAAACACGTCCGCGCTGTAGGGATTGAGCGGGTCCGGACCGAACCGGTTTGCGCCCGGTGTGCCGGGCAGGGCCATGATGACCAGATTGGCAAGAGAGGCAAGCCACCCGATGAAGGGTATTCTGCCAAGAATTGCGAAGCCGATAACCCACCAGCCCGACATATCGCGATCATGGAACCGGCGAACCGCGACGGCGATGCCCGGAATGAAACTGCCCAGCCAGAACAGGGCCAGCAACCCGGCCCCCACATAGAACATCGTGCCAAAATCCTCCGCGCTGACGGGGATTTGACCCGACCTGTTCGGGGCATACCCGCCCGCCATCATCAAAACCACGCAGAGCAGCGTCACCAGGCCGGCAAGCAGTGTGAACATCCAGTATTCCCGGCGCGTCGAACGACCGCTGAATTCCGCATAACGACGATAGGGAAGAACCATCCATTCCATTGCCAACTCCCGCACAAAATGTTGCCGGTTAGGGACCACATTTTTCTTGCTTGAACAAACGAAAAAGGGGGCTGCAAGCAGCCCCCTTTCCATTCGTCTTGGCGCAAGCGCCGGATCAGAACTTGAACTTGGCCGCGACGCCATAGGTCCGCGGCTGATTGATGTAGCCCGAGATCGAACCCGCCTGAGCCACCGAATCGAAGATATCGGTGATCGAACGGTAATCGAGCAGGTTACGCCCCCACACCGTCAGTTCCAGGCCATTGTGCATAGCCCAGGTGAGCGAGGCGTTGAGATCACGCGTTTCGCTGCGGAAGGGACGGGCGATCGCCAGGTTGGCGGCGGTGCTGCCGAAATTGAGCAGCCCCTGTTCAACCTGCGCCGGTGCGGTGTAGTTGAAATCGCCGCGGGCGATAACGTGGTCGGAATTGCCCAGTTCCTTGTCCCACTGCGCGCCAAAGCTGGCGGACAGCTTTGAAACGCTGAGCACGTGCTGGCCCGAAATGTCGCCCCAGGGCGAATTCTTGAAGCTGTCGTACTTGGGATCGAGATAGGTCATCGCCAGCGACAGGGTCAGTTCACGAGTGGGGTTGACCCGCCCATCGAATTCGATCCCGAAGGTCGATTGCTTTTCCGCGTTGCCGAACAGGAAGCCGGTGCCGGTAAAGGTGTTGGTCTGGAAGTTCTTGATCGACTGCTTGAACACCGTGAGGTTGGCCGAGGCGAGGCCCCAGTTACCCTTGATCCCGGCTTCGTAAACGGTCGATTCTTCCGGTGCGGCAAACCGCGAACCCGCCGCCAGATTGGGCAGTCCGCCACCATTGGCAATGATCGTGGCCAGATCGGCCGCGGTCGGGCGGCTGTCACGCGACAGGTTGAACGAGCTGGCCTTGAAGCCGGTCGCATAGCTGGCATAGACGTTGAGCCCGCGGTTGATCTTGTAAGCAACGCGCGCGTTGTAGGTCCATTTGCCGTCACGGGTCTTGCCGCTTTCCACCGCATTGGGGAAGTTGAGGAACGGCGGCAGGAACTGGATCGGCTTCAGCGCCGCGAAAGCTGCGGGCAGCGGCACGGCGGAAAACAGATCGGTCGAGCGCGAATTGCTGCTGACGTCCTTGGCATCGTGAGTGTAGTTTCCGCCCAGGGTGATGGTCAGATCCTCGATCGGCTTCAGATCCACGTTGCCGAATACCGACCAGGCTTCATCCTTCTGGTGCATCTGGTTGAAGAAGCCCTGACCAGACTGCCAGAACGTGTTTGCCGGCGCGCCAATCAGCGCCTCGACACTGTTGGCGTTCAGCGCGCCGCCGGTTGCACCCTGGATCAGCAGGCTGACATAGGGACGGAAATCCTTGCCATAGACGATCTGGTCAGCGGTATTGAGCTTTTCGTTGAAGTAATAGCCGCCCAGCAGGAAGTTGACCGGCCCTTCAAGATTGGAGGCGATCCGCAGTTCCTGTGTGAAGGTGTGAATCTTCGCATGGCCGATGTTCGCGCCCGAGGCGAGAGCCGCGCTGGTGAAATCGACATCCTGCGCCGCATCGATCTTGGTATCGCGGTATGCGGTGATCGAGGTCAGCGTCAGCGGCCCCATGGTGTAATCGATCTGGCCGGAAAGACCCCAGTTGCGCACCTTGCTGGTCGGCACGACATCGCTGTAAACCACATCGTCGAAGGGGGTCAGGTAGCTGTTGACCTGGCCGCCAACCAGCCGGACCGCGCCGGTCGCGGCCGAGGGGCGCAGGTTGACAACGCCGCAGCACTTTTCGTCGATCTTGTCATAGTCCGCGATCAGCCGCACCTTCAGGTTGTCGGTCGGATCAAAGCGGAGCTGGCCGCGGGCGAACCAGCGGTTGCGGTTGTTCATGTCATCGCCGTTGAAGGCGTTGGTCAGATAGCCATCGCGGCGGTTGTACCCGGCCGAGATGCTGGCGGCGATGGTATCGGTCAAACCGCCGGTGATGTACCCCTTGACCACGGCAGCGTTGTAGTTGCCATAGGACCCTTCGACGCTGCCACCGAAATTGTAGCTCGGTTCGCGCGTGACGATCGAGATCACGCCGGCGCTGGCGTTCTTGCCGAACAGGGTCGATTGCGGACCGCGCAGCACTTCGACGCGCTGGATTTCGGGAAGATCGCTGATCTGCGAGATCGCGCGGCTGCGATAGACGCCATCGACGAACACCGCGACCGAGGGTTCCAGGCCCAGGTTGTTGCCGCTGGTGCCAAAGCCGCGCACGGCATAGCTGGTGGCGGCCTGGCTCTGGTTCTGGCTGACCTTCAGCGACGGGACAACCGACGAAAGATCGGTGATGTCGCGGATCTGCGCGCGCTCGATCGTCGATGCGGTAGTCACGCTGACCGCAACAGGGGTATCCTGCAGGGTCTTTTCGCGCTTGGTCGCGGTGATGACGATTTCGTTGCCTTCACCTTCGACAGGCTCGGCCTGATCCTGCGGCGCAGCAGGCTGGGCCTCTTCCTGGGCCTGGGCCAGGCCAGGGGCGGCAAACGTGCAAAGCGCAATACCCAACAGCAACGCGGAACGCTTCGAGCCGGATTGACCGGCAGCATATAATTTCATGAAAAACCTCACTCAACTATGGAAATAGTCTTCGGGATAGAAAAGAACGCATGGTGCCTGAGGGCAAGCGGTCTGGCCGCGCCCGTAACCACAAACACACCAGGTTTGAATTGGTTGCATGGTGCACCCGCAATATCCTTGTTCGCTGTTGCAACAAGAACACAGTTGCCGCCCTTGCCCAGCGGAGGCGCTTGGGCTAGGGGCGCGGCCAATGTGGCGGCCCGCGCGCCGCCTTCCTCCAAGTCAGAGAAGCCCTTCATGTCCGCCCCCCTGCCCCTGCGCAATATCGCCATCATTGCGCACGTTGACCATGGCAAGACCACGCTGGTCGATCAGTTGTTCCGCCAGTCCGGCACCTTCCGCGAAAACCAGCGGATCGAGGAACGGGCGATGGATTCGAACGATCTGGAAAAGGAGCGCGGGATCACCATTCTGGCCAAGTGCACCTCGGTTGAATGGACCCCTCCCGGCGGAGGGAAGGAAGACGCCACGCGGATCAACATTGTCGATACCCCCGGCCACGCCGACTTCGGGGCCGAGGTGGAGCGCATCCTTTCCATGGTCGATGGCGTGATCCTGCTGGTTGACAGCAGCGAAGGCGCGATGCCGCAGACCAAATTCGTCACCGGCAAGGCGCTGGCGCTGGGCCTGCGCCCGATCGTGGTGGTCAACAAGATCGACCGCCCCGATGGCCGCGCCCAGGAAGTGCTGGACGAGGTGTTCGACCTGTTCGTCAACCTCGACGCGACGGACGAGCAATGCGATTTTCCCGTGCTCTACGCCTCGGGCCGCAACGGCTATGCCAGCGATGACCAGGACGCGCGCGAAGGCACGCTGGAACCGCTGTTCAAAAAGATTGTCGAACACGTCCCCGCCCCCAGCCTGGACGAGGACGGGCCGTTCAGCTTCCTGGCCACCCTGCTGGATCGTGACAACTTCATGGGCCGCGTGCTGACCGGACGGGTCCAGTCGGGCAAGATCAAGGTCAACGATCCGATCCGCGCGCTCGATGGTGAAGGCAACATTGTCGAAGTGGGCCGCGCGTCCAAGCTGCTGTCCTTCCGCGGACTGGAGCGGGTGCCGGTGGAAGAGGCCAAGGCGGGCGATATCATCGCGCTGGCAGGCCTTGAAAAGGCAACCGTCGCCAACACCATCGCCGCGCCCGAAGTGGTCGAACCGATCAAGGCCCAGCCGATCGATCCGCCAACGCTGGCCATGCGCTTTGCCGTCAACGACAGCCCCTATGCCGGGCGCGAGGGTGACAAGGTGACCAGCCGCGTGATCCGCGACCGGCTGCTGCGCGAGGCTGAAACCAACGTTGCGATCAAGGTGACCGAAAGCGCCGACAAGGACAGCTTCGAAGTGGCCGGGCGCGGCGAACTGCAACTGGGCGTGCTGATCGAAACCATGCGCCGCGAAGGGTTTGAGCTGGGGATCAGCCGCCCGCGCGTGCTGTTCCGCACCGATGAAAACGGCCAGCGCACCGAGCCTTACGAACAGGTTGTGATCGACGTGGACGATGAATATTCATCCACCGTGGTCGACAAGATGCAGCGCCGCAAGGCGGAGCTGATGGAAATGCGCCCCAGCGGCACGGGCAAGACCCGCCTGACCTTTTCCGCCCCCAGCCGCGGGCTGATCGGCTATCACGGCGAATTCCTGTCCGACACGCGCGGCACGGGAATCATGAACCGGCTGTTCGAACGCTATGGCGCGCACAAAGGCCCGATCGAGGGGCGGATCAACGGCGTGCTTATCTCCAACGCCACGGGCGAGGCGGTGGCCTATGCGCTCAACAGCCTGGAGGAACGCGGTATCCTGTTCGTGCGCCCGCAGGACAAGCTGTACGAAGGGATGATCATCGGCGAGAATGCCAAGCCGGATGACCTTGAGGTCAACCCGATGAAATCCAAGCAGCTCACCAACTTCCGCTCGACCGGCAAGGACGATGCGATCCGCCTGACCCCGCCCAAGATCATGACACTGGAACAGGCCATTGCTTACATCGACGATGATGAAATGGTTGAGGTGACGCCCAAGTCGATCCGCCTGCGCAAAGCCCTGCTCGACCCGCATGAGCGCAAGAAAGCCAGCCGCAAGAAGGACGACTGACCGGGCAATCGTTCAGGTTACATCGATAAAACCTGAACGATTGCTGCAAATGTCATCCTGATTCCGTTCAGCCGAATCAGGGCAAAAGTCTGGCCATACGGCGAATCGCACGGTCGGCATGGGCCAACCGCGATGCCGCGGAGACTGTGCCATGACCGGCATTCTGAAGACGTCTGTATTCGGTGCGGCGCTTGCCGCGACTGCTCTTGTCAGCGCGACCCCGGCGATGGCTGACCCCTATGGCAACGGGTATCGTCACCGCGGCAATGGCGACACGGCTGGCGCCGCCATTCTGGGCGGCATGGTTGGACTGGCGATTGGTGTAATCGCCGCTTCGGCCGGCAACAAGCACCACAACAACTGCGACTATTACGATCGTGACGGCAACCGTTATCGCGGTGAATATCGCGATCAGCGTTGCTATCGCCGCGGCGACAATGGCAATTACGGCAACTATCCTCAGCAGGGCGGATATTATGGCAACTACCCGCAGCAGGGTGGGTACTATGGAAATTATCCCCAACAGGGCGGATACTATGGCAACTATCCGCAGCAGGGCAATTATGGATACTATGATCAGCGCGGCAACCGCTATGCCGACCGGCGCGGTGATCGCGACGGCGATTGAGGCCAGCACCGGGTCGCAATCCGGCGTATAGAGAGCCACCGAGAGAGGGCGCGGGGCGCAGATCCCCGCGCCCTTGATTTTGGTTCAAGTCCACCGATCACCGGCAAGGCCGCTGGCCTGCCGCAGTGCAATCCGCTAGGGCGCGTGGCGATGCAGATGTCAGACCTTCGCATTGCCCTGTTCAGCGGCAACTACAACATGACCACCGACGGGGCGAACCGCGCGCTCAACCGGCTGGTCGAATATCTGCTGCGCCAGGGCGCGCAGGTGCGGGTCTATTCGCCAACCAATGCCGATCCCGCCTTTACGCCAACCGGCGATCTGGTCAGCCTGCCCTCCTTCGCAATCCCCGGGCGCAGCGAATACCGCTTCCCCACCGGAATAAACCGGCGGATCAAACGCGATCTTGATGCATTCAAGCCCAACGTCGTCCACGTTTCCTCGCCAGACATTTCCGCGCACCGCGTGGTCAGCTGGGCGCGGCGGCACGGCATTCCGGTGCTGTCATCGGTCCACACTCGGTTCGATACCTATCCGCGTTATTACAACATGGCCTGGGCCGAACCGGTGCTGACTGCGGTGCTGCGCCGGTTCTATCGCCGCTGCGATGCGCTGGTCACCCCCAGCGAATCGATGGCCCAGGTGCTGCGCGATCAGCGGATGAATTATGACATCGGCATCTGGTCACGCGGGGTTGATCGCACGGTGTTCAACCCCGGTCGGCGCGACATGGCCTGGCGGCAAAAACTGGGGGTCGCGGATCAGGAGGTGGCGGTCGGCTTTCTTGGCCGGCTGGTGATGGAAAAGGGGCTGGACGTCTTTTCCGACACCATTGACGAGCTGCGCAGCCGCGGCGTTGCTCACAGCGTCATGGTGATCGGCGAAGGCCCGGCACGCGAATGGTTTGAAGCGCGGCTGCCCGACGCGGTTTTTGCCGGCTTTCAGGGCGGTGCCGATCTGGGCCGCGCGGTTGCCAGCATGGACGTGCTGTTCAACCCATCGATCACCGAAACCTTCGGCAATGTCACTTTGGAAGCGATGGCCTGCGGCTTGCCGGTGGTCGCCGCCGCTGCAACCGGCAGCGAAAGCCTGGTTGACGATGGCCATTCCGGCCGGCTGATCCGCCCGGGCGCGATCCACCACTTTGCCGAGGCGCTGCGCGGCTATATCGAGCAGCCTGCCCTGCGCGAGCAGCACGGTGCGGCTGGTGAGGCGCGGTCAATGGACTTCAGTTGGGACCGGATCAACCAGGCGGTGGCCGACACGTACCTGCGGCTGATCCGGCAAAAGCCGCGCAAACAAGGCTAACGCTGGATCCCCTGCGCCGCTGATCTGCGCGAATAGTGCCACAAAAACAGCACGATCGCGCAGATCACCACCGGCATCACCTTGCCCCCGGTAGAGGCAAGCGCTGCTGGCGTATTGGCCATCTGATAGCCAAAACTGATCACCGCGCTGACCAGCGAAACCAGAAACGCCGTCGCCGCATGGCGCGATCGCATCAACATCAGCACCGATCCTGCCACCGATCCCCACACGCCAAGCCCCCAGGCGGCCTGAGCCCACAGCGGAAAGCTGTCGATCCAGGCAAGGGTCACTTGCGGATCGCCCGCCCCTTTCAGGTAATCGGCATTGCGCAGCCGCGTCATCAGATAGTCATAGGCGCCAAAGCTGTTCCACAGCGCCCCCAGGGCCGTGACAATCCAATAGCTGACCGGCACCTGCGCCGCACCGGACCTTTCCATTTTCGCCAACTCCCCTTGGTGGTCCCAACGATGGAGCCATGGCTATCATGCCTTGCCGTGCGGCCCAAATCTCACGGTGGCAAAATCGCCCTCAGGGCCTATCTTGGCGGACCATGGCCGACCTTTTCGCTGATGACCTGCCCGCGCCGCCGCTGGACGAACCCGCCGCCGATGCCCCTTTGGCTGACCGGCTGCGCCCGCGCGCGCTGGGCGAGGTAATCGGGCAAGATCACCTGACCGGCCCCGAAGGCGCGATCGGGCGGATGGTTGCGGCCGGAAGGCTGTCCAGCATGATCCTGTGGGGGCCGCCCGGCACCGGCAAGACTTCCATGGCCCGCCTGCTTGCCAATGCGGTGGGGATGCGCTTCGTTTCGGTCAGCGCGGTGTTTTCGGGTGTGGCCGATCTCAAGAAGGCTTTTGCCGAGGCTGACCTTGCCGCCAGGGCCGGGCAGCGCACCCTGCTGTTCGTGGATGAGATCCACCGCTTCAACCGCGCCCAGCAAGACGGCTTCCTGCCGTTCGTCGAGCGCGGCACGGTAACGCTGGTGGGCGCGACGACTGAAAACCCCAGTTTCGCGCTCAATGCCGCGCTGCTGAGCCGCGCCCAGGTACTGATCCTCCACCGGCTTGACGCCGCCGCGCTCGACACGCTGCTGACCCGCGCCGAGGCGCTTGAAGGCCCGCTGCCACTGACCGCCGATGCGCGCGCGGCGCTGGTCGCCAGCGCCGATGGTGACGGCCGTTTCCTGCTCAACCAGGCGGAAACGCTTTACAACGCGAAGATTCCCGAACCGCTCGATCCGGCTGCGCTTGGCGCCTTCCTTCAGCACCGCGTCGCCGTTTACGACAAGGATCGTGACGGCCATTACAACCTGATCTCCGCGCTGCACAAAAGCCTGCGCGGGTCCGATCCGCAGGCCGCGCTCTATTACATGGCGCGGATGCTGACCGCAGGCGAGGAGCCGCTCTACGTCCTGCGCCGGCTGGTGCGCTTTGCCAGTGAGGACGTGGGCCTTGCCGATCCGCAGGCGTTGGTCCAGTGCCTGGCCGCGCGCGATGCCTATCAATTCCTTGGCAGTCCAGAGGGCGAGCTGGCGATCGTCCAGGCCTGCCTCTACCTCGCCACCGCGCCCAAATCGAACGCTGCCTATGCCGCGATGGGCGAAGCGTGGAAAAGCGCGCGTGAAACCGGCAGCCTCAGCCCCCCGCCCCACATCCTCAACGCGCCGACCAAGCTGATGAAGGACATCGGCTATGGCAAGGGCTATGCCTATGACCCCGATGCCGAGGACGGCTTTTCCGGCGCGGACTATTGGCCAGAAGGCATGCCCCCCCAGACCTACTACCGCCCCGCCGAACGCGGCTTTGAACGCGAGGTGCTGAAACGGCTGGAATGGTGGGACAAAAAACGCGCCGAAAAGCGCGGGGAATGAGGCAATCAGGCAGCCAATTGATCAACCTTGCCCAAAGCGGCAAGCATCTGCTTGAGCGACCCCACAGCTTGCGCGCGCGTTGAATAGCTCTCTCCGCTCATGGCAAAAAGCCTGCCGTCAGCAGCGGCAAGCCTCCAGCGGAACCCTCCATCCTTCCCTTCGTAGATGGTAAAGCTAGGAGCATTGTCATCACTGCCCTCGGCAAGGCCCAGATCTTTCGCGCTCGGCAACAAAGTGTCGGAATCGAGCAAAGCCCGCGCATCGATTTGAACTTCACTCAAGCTCTCGATCGCAGTCCAGTCGGTCTTGCCGTTACCTGCCTGATCCAAACTTATCCGTGTAACTTTGTCTTTCATGCCTTCTAGCCCGGCGCGCGCTGATTATGCGCTTGGTTGATCCTCTAATGGTATATACCACAGCAATGATGAATTGGGCATCACCAATCGTGCCAAGCGCCACCACCCGTTCTTCGTTGCCGACCTGGCGGACATAGGCCGGATCGATGAGCGGTCGGTTCCAGATGCTTGCTGCATCGACGAAATCTATCTGATGCTTGGCATAGTTCGAATCCCGCTTCCGCTCGTCCCACTCAAAATCCATTGCCGGACAATACGGTGAACCAGGCCCGTTTCAAGCATTTCGCCGCGATCGACTGGTCAGGCGCGGCGGGGGAGCGGCATGGGGGAATCGCGGTCGCGCTGTGCGGCACAGGTAGGGCCGTGCCCGAGTTGATCCGCCCCGGCCACCGCTGGTCGCGCGGAGAGGTGCTGGAGTGGCTGCTGCGCGAAATGCCCGCAGACACGCTGGCCGGTTTTGACCTAAGCATGAGCTTTGCCCATGCTGATCGCGGTGGCTATTTTCCCGGCTGGACGCACAGCCCCACCGATGCCCGCGCGCTGTGGGCACTGGCCGAAGCGGTCTGCGCGGACGAACCTCACTTTGGCGCAACGACCTTTGCCGACCATCCCGACCTTGCCCCGCATTTCCGCCGCCACGGCGGGCGAGAGGGGGCGCTATTCGGCGGTGGGCAAGGTCGATTTCGCCAGACCGAGCACGCCCAGGCCCGCGCCGGGTGCCGGCCTTACAGCAATTTCAACCTCGTCGGCGCGGCGCAGGTCGGCAAGGGCAGCCTGGCCGGAATGCGGCTTTTGCACCGTCTTGCCGGAACACACGCTATCTGGCCGTTCGACGCTGTGCCCGCGCGCGGTTCGGTGCTGGTTGAAATCTACACCACGCTGGCGGCAATTGCCGCCGGACGCAGCGCGGCACGATCAAAGATCCGCGACCGGGGCGAGCTTGACCTTGCGCTGGCCGCGCTCGGCAGCGATCCGATCGGCGGCGCGGGGGCGATTTCCGATCACGCCAGCGATGCCCTGCTCGCCGCCGCCTGGCTGCGCGGAGCCGCCCACCAGCCGGCGCTGTGGCAACCGCCCGCCCTCACCCCCGAAATTGCCGCAACCGAGGGGTGGACCTTTGGCGCGCGCTGACGCAAAGGGGCTTCACGAAACAGCGCCGGCTTAGCTCAGTTGGTAGAGCACCTGATTTGTAATCAGGGGGCCACGGGTTCGAATCCTGTAGCCGGCACCATAAAACTGGCAGAAATCTGCCAAGTATTGCTTCGCATGGAACTGACCCTTCCAACAAGACCCCCGCCACAATGCCCGCAAAGGGGTGCTACAGCGCGTCGGGCGCGCATCGCCCACCTTCGAACGTTTGGTTCGGGCACAATCGAGTTTCTTGCCCCTTCGCGCAATCAGAATCGGCATAGCCTGCCCTCCGCAGAGCAGACCCGACTGCCCATGCCGCAACGCTGGTGTTCCGTTCGAACCTGGAAAAACGTGCAATAGAGTGAATCTATCGTTAAAATATCGCATTGACATTTTGAATCTTTTGAATCAATATAAAAAGTAATCTAAGAGGTGACATATGCGACTAATTCACGCAAGTGTACTCGGAGTGGCACTGCTTGCTGCATATCCCGCTCAATCTGCGGCTTCTGTAACGTTCGCTATAGATGGATACTTCAATGTAACTAGAATTTTTGGCATGGATCCCAGCACATGGCCCGCGTCATGTGCCGGACTTTCCTTTTGTTCTGTTACAGCGCTGGAGCATCATTCTTATAGTGGACTTACCGGAACATCTCTTGACGGGATTAGCTGGAATTTTTCTGGCGGAGATCTTGGAACCCGCGAAAGTTATTGGGGCACTGCCACCTATCTCGGCAACGGTGCTTATCATGGCGACACCGCCTATTTCCATTGGGACAATCACTTCATCGGCGCTGATGGCCCTGCAGTTGCATTCCAGTTGTTCCAAACCAGCCCGGCCCCTGTTCCGGAACCTTCAAGCTGGTTGATGCTTCTTGCCGGCATGTTTGGCGTGGGTGCGGCGGTCAGGGCTCGGCCGAGAATGCGGCTGACATTCACGCGCCCTGACCACATCGCCGCTTGAGCGGGGGGGGGCGGCCACCGCCTGCACACCTAAGGCTGATTGATACGACTGCCCTTACGCATGATTCCATGAGATTGCTTCCTGCTCTGATGCAGCAACCTCAAGGCGGCGCTCAGGGGTGGACATTTCGGCGCGCTGCGACAAAAGAAGGCAGCGCCGCGCGATCTCGCTGCGGGCTCATCAAAAGCAGGGGGGAATGCACGGCGAATGCTTGCAGAGATGATCCAGCGCCTGTTCGAGCGGTCGCTTGGCGACGGCGCGCAGGCTGAGGCGCGCGAGGGCCGGTGGCTGGCTTCGCTCTGGGCGGAAATCGAGGAGATGGGGCTGCCGCTCGCGCTGCTGGGCGAGGAGCAGGGCGGTTTCGGCCTGTCGGCGGCGGAACAGGGGGAGGCGCTGCGCCTGCTGGGCAAGCTGGCGGTGCCGCTGCCCGTGGCTGAAACGATGGCCGCCAACCGCCTGCTGGCCAGGGCCGGCCTGCCGCTGGCCGAAGGCCCCGCCGGACTGGCCCGCGCCGATGACCTTGCGATCAGCGGCGGGCGGCTGACCGGCCGGGTGGAGCGGGTGGCCTGGGGCGAAAACCTTGATTGTCTGGCGCTTGCCGTGGGCGACAGGCTTTACCGCGTGCCGCGTTCCGGCTGGTCGCTGGCCGAGGCGGGCACCGCGCTCAACTTCCATCCCCGCCCTTCGCTGGCGATCGACTGGCAGGCCGATGGCGGCGCACCGCTGCCCAACAACCCCCAGGCCGATGGCGCGACAGTGCGCGCGTTCCAGATCGCCGGGGCGCTTGAGGCCGCGCTTGACCTGACGCTGGAACACACCGCCACCCGCGTCCAGTTTGGCAAGCCGCTGCAGAAGAATCAGGTGGTCCAGCACGAGCTGGCCAAGCTGGCGGGAGAACTCGCCTGCGCCACCGCCGCCGCCGATCTGGCCGCGGAAGCGCTGGAGCGCGGCGATATGCTGGGCGTTGCCGCCGGATCGCTGCGCGCGCGTGAGGCGGCGGGCAACGGAGCCGCCATTGCCACCCAGATGCATGGCGCAATCGGCTTTACCCGCGAACATCCGCTGCACCTTTACACCACATCGCTGTGGACCTGGCGTGACGAATTCGGCGGGCAGGTATTCTGGGCCACCTTGCTTGGCCGCGCGGCGATGGCGGCGGGCGAAGAAGGCTATTGGCCGATGGTTACCGAGCTTTGAAATCCAACCAACAGCCGTTCGTGTCGAGCGAAGTCGAGACACGGTTGCGCGGCGTGTCCCGACTTCGCTCGACACGAATGGAGTAATTTTCGTGACGGCTATCCCCTTCCCCTCTCCGCCCGCTGACAGCGACGAAGTGCTGGCCCTGCGCAGCGAGTTCCGCGCCTTTCTTGATCAGCACCTTGGCCACCGCTCCCCGCGTCAGCGCAGTGACAACTGGTATGGCTTCAGCCGCGAGTTTTCGCGGTCGATGGGTCAGGCCGGATATCTGGGCATGACCTGGCCCAAGCAATATGGCGGGCACGAACGCAGCGCCTTTGAACGCTATGTCGTGGTTGAGGAATCGCTGGCCTATGGCGCTCCGGTGGGGGCGCACTGGATCGCCGATCGACAGTCCGGCCCCTCGATCCTCAAGTTCGGAACCGACGAGCAGAAGGAAACCATCCTGCCCGGCATCGCCGCAGGTGAACTGGCCTTCGGCATCGGCATGAGCGAACCCGATTCGGGCAGCGATCTTGCCGCCACCCGGACCAAGGCGGTGCGCGACGGCGACGTTTACCGCGTCACCGGAACCAAGGTCTGGACCAGCTTCGCGCATGAAGCGGACTATGTGATCCTGTTCTGCCGGACCAGCGGCACCCCCGCCGACCGGCATCAGGGAACCAGCCAGCTTCTGGTCAATCTGAAGGACACTCCAGGTCTGGAGATCAAGCCGATCATCGATCTGGCCGGACAGCATCATTTCAATGAGATGCACTTTGAAGATGCCGTGGTTCCGGCAAAGAACCTGCTCGGCGGCGAGGGTGATGGCTGGAACCAGGTGATGAGCGAGCTGGCCTTTGAGCGCTCTGGCCCCGAACGCTTCCTCTCCTCGATCGAGCTGATGTATCAGATGCTGGCCATGCTGAAGGGCCGCAGCGACGATGCCGCGCTAGCCACCATTGGCCGCCTCACCGCTCAGCTTGCCGTGCTGCGCCGCCTGTCACGCTCGGTCGCGGCGATGCTCCAGGCCAGGGAGAACGCCGGATTGCAAGCGGCGATCGTCAAGGACGTCGGCGCGGTGTGGGAACAGACCCTGCCCGATTTCGCCCGCCAGCTGATCGACGCCGAACCCGATCCGCGCACTGCTGCGGCCTATGCCGGGGTGCTGGCCAACATCGTCCACAACGCGCCAAGCTGGAGCCTGCGTGGCGGCACCCGCGAAATCCTGCGCGGGATCATTGCGCGGGGATTGGGGACGCGCTGAGGTAGCCGGCTTGCCGTTGCGGACGTTGTGCCGGGCGGCTGCGTTTTGATGGTTCGCGCAGAGAGCGCAGGGGAAGAAAATGGAGGCGCAGAGGCGTAGCGTCTGCGGCGAAGCCGCTTTTCTTCCCCCTTCACCCGTCAAGCCGCGCCGATGAATGAGAGGAGGGCCTGCGGCCCGGCGCTACATCTCTGCGCCTCCTTTTCTTCCTCTGCGCTCTCTGCGCGAACCCAAAATGCCTGCCCCCTCGCCCCACCAAGATATTCCATGAACAACAGCATCTGCTTGCAAATGAAACCAGTTGGGTCATGGTGCCTCCATGACCCAACCCATGACCTATGCGCGCTATCTCGCGCTTGATGACCTGCTCGCCTGCCAGCATCCGCGCTCTGATTGCGATGACGAGATGCTGTTCATCATCATCCACCAGACCAAGGAGCTGTGGCTAAAACAGATGATCCGTGAACTGCGGCTGGCACTGGCCGAGGTCCGCACCGATCAGCTTGTCCCCGCCTACAAGGCCATGGCCCGGGTCAGCCGGATCCAGGCGGTGATGACGCTGAGCTGGGACGTTCTGGCCACCATGACGCCCAGCGATTACACCCGCTTTCGCGATGTGCTGGGGCCATCAAGCGGGTTTCAGTCAGACCAGTTCCGCACGGTCGAATATATGATGGGGCTGAAAGATGCGCGGTTCCTGTCCTATCAGAACGACCGGCCCGAAGCGCGCGCGGCGATGGAATCCGCGCTGGCCGCACCAAGCCTGTGGGATGAGGCGATCGCCGCCGCTGCCCGTGCGGGCCTGCCGATCTCTGCCGAAGTGCTGAACCGCGACGTGACGCAGCCTTACCGGCCCGATCCATCGGTCGAAGCTGCCTTCCTTGAAGTCTATCGCGACACGCAGCGCTATTGGGATCTCTATCAGCTTGCCGAAAAACTGGTGGATATCGACGATGCCATGGCGACCTGGCGGCACAAGCACGTCCTGACGGTCGAGCGGGTGATCGGCGGCAAGCCTGGCACCGGCGGAACCGCCGGGGCAGCCTATCTCCATTCAACCCTGCCCAAGCGCGCCTTCCCTGAACTGTGGTCACTCAGGACCAGCCTGTGAGCTTCAAACCGTTGTTTTCCCGCGCGCTTGCCGCCGCGCCGCAGCGGCTGCACTTTGCCGCGCACAGCCATCACCTGTGGCCCGACGCGAGTTACGCCGGCCACGCCGAGGCGTGGGACGATGCCGCCGCGCTGGCCGATCTCAAATGGGACCGCGTCTTTGCCGAGGTAATTCCGGAAGCCCAGGGCCACATCGCCCGCGAACTGCACCTGCCGGGTCCGGCGACGATCGCCTTTTCGCCCAACACCCACGATTTCGTGGTCCGCATCGTCTCTGCCCTGCCCATGCCCCGCCCGCGCGTGCTGGCGAGTGATGGCGAGTTTCACTCGTTCCGCCGCCAGTCTCTGCGCTGGGCGGAAAGCGGGCGGATCGATCTGGTCACCGTTCCGCTTGACCGGCTGACTGACGAGGCGGAGCGCGACGGCTATGATCTGGTCTTCGCCAGTCAGGTCCAGTTCAATGCAGGACGGACACTGACCGGGATTGACCGGCTGGCGGCGCTGGCCCGGCCAGAAGGACCATGGGTGGTGATCGATGGCTATCACGGGTTCATGGCCACGCCGACCGATCTGTCGGGAATTTCCGACCGGGTCTTCTACCTCGCCGGCGGATACAAATATGCCATGGCGGGCGAAGGCGTCTGCTTCCTTCACGCGCCGCCCGGCTTTGGCCCCCGGCCCGAAATTACCGGCTGGTACGCCGCCTTTGATGACCTGGCCGCGCGGCAGGGCGGGGTGGGCTATGCGCCCGACGGGCGGCGCTTCCTGGGCAGCACTTTCGATCCGTCAGGGCTATACCGCTTCAACGCGGTGCAGCGGATGCTGCGCGAGGAAGGGCTGACCACGGCGGTAATCTCTGCGCATTGTGATGATCTGAAGGCCCGGTTTCTGTCTGCCAATCCGCTCCCCGAATTGCACCTGATCAGTGAAAGCGCGGCGCGGTTTCTGGCCTTGCAGGGCGAAACGGCACCGGCCATCCACGATGCGCTGGAACGGAAAGGGGTGATCACCGATCTGCGCGGCGATGTCCTGCGGATCGGCTTTGCGCTCTATCACGATGCAGGCGATGTCGATGCGCTGATCGCGGTGCTGCGCGCTCAACCCCTGCCGCGATAGCCGGTCACGCCCTGATCGGGCACCCACAGCCCTTCTGGCGCGGCTCCGCTTTGCCAGAACACGTCGATCGGAATGCCGCCGCGCGGATACCAATATCCGCCGATCCGCAGCCAGCGCGGCTTCATTTCATCGAACAGGCGCTGGCCGATGCCCACGGTGACGTCTTCATGAAAGCCGGCGTGATTGCGGAACGCGCCAAGGAACAGCTTGAGGCTTTTCGATTCGACGATCGTTTCGCCGGGGGCATAGTCGATCACCAGATGGGCGAAGTCGGGCTGGCCGGTGACCGGACAGAGCGAGGTGAATTCGGGCGCAGCGAACCGGACCAGGTATTGCGTGCCCACGCGCGGGTTGGGTACATAGTCCAGCACCGCCGCTTCGGGAGAGGCGGGAAGCGTGCTGGATTTGCCCAGGTGCAGGGGTTGAGGTGTGTCTGCCATGCCACGCGCCATGCCTCCATCGCGCGCGCGATACAAGTCGGCGGTTGGAACCGGGTGGTTCACCCCCTATTCAGCGCTGCGAAGGCCTTGCGCGGAACCTGGCGGGGCAGATGAAGGGGAATGGTGTGAAAGCGGGGCTGACAGCAGCGACGGCGGGGATGCTGATGCTGTCCATGGCAATCATTGCCGCGCCGCTTTCGGCGCAATCGGTCAGCGATTATCACCTGCCGGGTGCCACCGCCACGCCCACCCCCAGCAATGCCCAGGGCCCGGTTGATAGCGATGCGCCGGTTGTCCGCCCATCGCCCCGGCCAAGCGCCTCACCCAGTTCCACGCCTACAGCCGCGCCGACAGCGGCTCCTTCCGTTGCCGCACCTGCCAGCACGCAAACCCAAGGCAGGGCCGCACCAACCCGCGCGGCTTCACCGCGCCCGGCGCCGTCCCCGCGTGCGTCAGCGATTGCAGCGCCCAGCGGCACACCGGCCGCGCTGCCGGTCCCGCCGCCCACTGCCACCCCGGCGACAGTGCCCGCCACCCAGGCCGCCCCTGCCTCACCCCCTGCCGAAAGCACAGCGCCGGCTGCCTCAGCCGACAAACCGCTTGATTGGCTACCCTGGGCCGGAGGCGGCGCGGCACTGCTTTTGCTGGGCGGCGCGGCGGGCTATGCCGTGCGGCAGCGGCGCGGCCAGCCGGAAGCCGAAGCGTTTGAACCTCCGGTTATCGCCGATACGCCGGCGACGCCCATGCCGGCGAAAGCGGCCAAACCTGCACCGCCGACTCCCTCACCTGCCGCCGCCCCGGAACCAGCCGCTGCGCCAACCGGCGACCTTGGCATCGCGCTGGAGGCCAGGCGGATGAGCGCGTCATTGATGGCGACCACACTCAATTATCGGCTGGTCCTGACCAATCACTCTGCCCTGCCGCTGTCCGCATTGGCGGTGGAAGGGGATATGGTTTCTGCCCATGCCTCGCTGCCGACCGAGCAGCAGATCGCGCATGGCGACCAGCGGCTTGAACTGCGTCATGCCCTGGTCGAGTTGGCCCCCGGCGAGAGCGCGGAATTCACCGGAGACTTTCGCCTGCCCCTGACCGAGGTGACACCGATTCGCACCGGGGGCGCGGCTTATTTCGTTCCGCTCGCCCGGCTGCGGGTGGAGGCGAGCACCCCCGGGGGTGTGCCGCTGATCCGCGTGCAGACTTTCGTGGTGGGCGAATTGCCCGAAAATCCGGGCGCGGCGCTGCGTCCGTTCCGGCTTGATCAGGGTCCGCGCATCTATACGCGCGTCAGCCAGCGCGCGGTCAACTAAGGCCGAATTCTCCCCTCGACGCCGCGCCAATGCCCCGCTAACCTTTTTCGCAAGTGCAGCGAGAGGGGGCTGCAGGATGAAAACCCGCACGCCGATGCGCGAGGAGGACGCGAGTAATGGATAGTCTAGTTTCGACCGAGTGGCTGGCCAATGAAATGGGCGCAAGCGACCTCAGGATCGTTGATTGCACCCGGCACCTGCCCGGAACGGGGCGCGATGCCCTGGCCGAATATGAAGCCGGCCACATTCCCGGCGCGGTGTTCATGGACCTGGCCGATCTGGTCGATTCGTCCTCACCGGTCGAAAACACCCTGCCCCCGGCCGCCAAATTTGCCAGCCGGATGCAATCGCTGGGGCTGGGCGATGGCAGCCGCATTGTGCTGTACGATGACAGCGCGGTGAAAACCGCGGCGCGCGCCTGGTTCATGCTCAAGATGTTCGGCGCGCACGATGTTGCTATTCTGGACGGCGGCATCGCCAAGTGGAAGGCGGAAGGCCGTCCGCTGACCCAGGGCAAGGAAAGCCTGCGTCACCGCCACTTTACGGTCTGGCAGGATGACAAGAACGTGCGGACCAAGGCCGCCATGCTGGCCAACCTCCACAGCAAGAGTGAACAGGTGGTCGACGCGCGCGGCGCGGCGCGCTTTACCGGGGAAGAGGCCGATCCGCGTCCCAATATCGCCGCCGGCCACATCCCCGGATCGCGCAACGTACCCTATTCAGCACTCTACAACGCCGATGGCACCTTCAAGAGCAAGGATGACCTCAAGGCGGTGTTCGCCGATGCCGGGGTTGATCTGGGCAAGCCGGTTGTCACCACCTGCGGCAGCGGCATAACGGCGGCGGTTGTGCTGTTCGCCCTGCACCTGCTGGGCAAGAACGACACCGCGCTTTACGATGGCAGCTGGAGCGAATGGGGCGCTGATCCCGATACGCCCAAGGAAACCGGCGCGGCGGCCTGATGCAAAATCCCCTTTCGCGTGCGAAGGGGGAACCGGGAACGCCATGGCCAAGAACACCCCTGACACTCTCTCTGCGGCCACCCGGCTGGTAACGGCCGGGCGGCGGGCGGAATGGACAGGTACGCCCGCCGAACCCGGAGCGGTGGTAAATCCGCCCGTGTGGCGCGCGTCCACGCATCTTTATCCTGACAGCGCCGCGCTGAAGGCGGGCAAGGCCAATGAAGATGGTCATTTCTATTACGGCCGGCGCGGCGCGCCGACGCAATGGGCCTTGGCCGATGCCCTGACCACGCTGGAACCCGGCGCGGCGGGGACAATGCTCTATCCATCGGGCGTGGCGGCGGTGGCCGGCGCGCTGCTGAGCGTGCTGCGCCCCGGCGATACCCTGCTGATGACAGACAACGCCTATGAGCCAAGCCGGCTGATGGGGCGCGGGCTGCTCAAGGATTTCGGGATAGAAACGCGCTGGTTCGATCCGATGGACCCCGCGGCATTTGCCGCGGCGATTGACGGGCGCTGTAAGGCGGTGTTGCTGGAAAGCCCCGGCAGCCTGACGCTGGAGGTGCAGGACGTGCCGGCACTTGCCGCCGCTGCCCGCGCAAAGGGGCTGGCGGTGGTGCTTGACAACACCTGGGCCGGCCCCCTTGGCTTTCCCGCGCTGGAACGCGGCGCGGACATCAGCGTGATGAGCCTGACCAAACACGTTGGCGGCCATTCCGATCTGATGCTGGGCAGCGCGAGCGCCGGTGCCGCTTACTACGCGAAACTGCGCCGCACCGCGCAGGCATTGGGCCAGGTCATATCGCCAGACGATGCCGCGCTGGCCCTGCGCGGGCTGCGCAGCATGGGCGTGCGGCTACGGCAGGAAACCGCCAACGCGCTGGCACTGGCGGAATGGTTCGCCGGCCGCCCCGAAGTGGCCCGCGTGCTGTGCCCGATGCTGCCGGGATCGCCCGGTCATGCCATTTGGCAGCGCGATTTCACCGGCGGCTGCGGGCTGTTCTCGGTCGTGTTCAAGGGCAAGGACGGTAGCGCGCGGGATGCCTTCATCGATGCGCTGGGCCTGTTCGGGATCGGCTTTTCGTGGGGCGGCTTTGAAAGTCTGGTCACCCCGATCGATCCGGCCAAGCTGCGCAGCGCCACCGGCTGGCCCCTGCCCGGCATGGACGCAGCGGACCTGTTCGGCGTGCGCCTGTCGATCGGGCTGGAGGGGCTTGATGACCTGAAGGCCGATCTTGCCGGGGGGCTGGCCGCCTGGAACGCGGCATGACCCTGTTCGCCATCAAACCGGACGTTCCAACCAGCCTGATAGAACAGCACCGCACACTGGCCGACATTGTCGCCCTGCTCGATTCGTGGGGTTTTGACGTCGGCCACACCCGGATATCGGTCTGGACCGGCCTGGTGGCGCTGATCATCGTGATCGGGCTGATCTTTCTGGCGCGTCTGGCGGCGGGGTTCGCCGCGCGCCTGTTGGGGCGGGTCAGCTCGCTTGGCCCGGCGCAGCGATCGCTGGCCGAACTGCTGTCAAAAATCGCGATCTGGGGGATTGCCTTCTTCACCGGGCTTGATCTGCTGGGCATCAACCTTACCGCGCTGACCGTTTTTTCCGGGGCTTTCGGGCTTGCGGTGGGCTTTGGCCTGCAAAAGACCTTCGGCAACCTGATTGCCGGGATCATCCTGTTGATGGACCGATCGATCAAGCCGGGCGACGTGATCGCGGTCAACGATGGCAGCAATAGCGTGGTTGGCCAGGTAAGCCGTATCGGCATCCGCGCGGTTTCGGTGGTGACGCGCGACAAGAAGGAATTCCTGATTCCCAATGAAAACCTGATGATCAATCAGGTTGAAAACTGGTCCTATTCCAGCCGTGATGTGCGGATCAAGGTGCCGGTCGGGATCGGTTATGGCAGCGACATGGAACTCGCGGAAAAGCTGATGATCCAGGCCGCGCTTGATACGCCGCGGGTTTTGCCTTCGCCGCCGCCGGTGGTGCTGCTGCTCAATTTCGGGGACAATGCCCTGCAATGCGAAGTGCGGCTGTGGGTGGACGATCCGGAAGATGGCATCGGCAATATCCGCTCGGGGCTGCTCAAACGGCTGCTGAAACTGTTTGCCGAAAACGGCGTGCAATTGCCCTATCCCCAGCGCGACATTCACGTGAAGGAATGGCCGCTGTCAGCTGAGGCAGCCGGCGACAAAAGCTGACCTAATCCCCCGCAAAGGCATTGTGACTGGCCTTTGCCGCGCCCCCCGGCCATCTGCCCGGCATGAATAGCGTTGCTCCTGTTTCCGCTGGAAAGGTCTGGCTGGTTGGCGCCGGCCCCGGCGATCCCGATCTGCTGACGCTGCGCGCCGCGCGGCTGATCATGCACGCCGGCCTGATCGTTCACGATGGACTGGTCGATCCGGCGATCCTGGCCATGGCTCCGGCCTCTGCCCGGCTGATCTCGGTCGCCAAGCGCCGCGCCCGCCACACCATGCCGCAGCACGAAATCAACGCCCTGCTGGTACGCGAGGCGCTGACCGGCCGCGACGTGGTGCGTCTGAAAGGCGGCGATCCCTTCATCTTCGGACGCGGGGGCGAAGAGGCGGAAGCCTGCCGCGCCGTTGGCGTGCCGGTTGAGGTAGTCCCCGGCATCAGCGCAGCGGTCGGTGCGGCCGCCGCCGCCCAGCTTCCGCTCACGCACCGCCGCGCGGCCTCGATCGTCAGTTTCGTTGCCGGCCAGTGCAAGGGCCTGACCGATCAGAACTGGGCCGGCCTTGCCGGACAGGGCCGGACCCTGGTGATCTACATGGGCGTCGCCACGGCCGAGGCGATCGCCGAAAAGCTGATCGCGGACGGCCTTTCCCCGCAAATGCCCGTCGCCGTGATCGAGAACGCAACACGGCCCGCCATGCGTGTGCTGCGCGCGCCGCTGGCCGGCCTGCCCGCACTGGTTGCCGCCCGCAGGGTCAAGAGCCCGGCGGTGATTGTGATCGGTGAAGTCTGCGCCGAACCCGAAGTTGATGAATTGCGCGCCCTGGCGCTGGAGGCCGTACAGTGAAAGTTCTGACCGGAAACGATTTGAAGACCGGCGCCGTCACCTGGTGGGACGGTGTGCAATGGTCGCTCCATGTTGAGGACGCAGTGGACGTGGGCGATCATGCCGACGCGATCATGGCGCGCGAACAGGCGGCGCAACGGGTCAACGGCCCCTATGCGATCGATGCCGAAAAGACCGCCGATGGCGTGCGCCCCGCCCATATCAAGGACCGCATCCGCGCACTGGGGCCAACCGTGCGCCCTGACCTGACCCTCAAGCCGGCCGATCCCGAAATCGGCAACTGGGTGATCTGATGTACAAATACGATCAATATGACCAGGCGATGGTCGATGCCCGTGTCGAGGAATTCCGAGACCAGACCCGCCGCCGCATCGCCGGCCACATGAATGATGACCAGTTCAAGCCACTGCGGCTCAAGAACGGGCTCTACCTTCAGCTTCACGCCTATATGCTGCGCGTGGCGATCCCCTATGGCACGTTCAACGCCGTGCAGATGCGCAAGCTGGCGCACATCGCCCGCACTTATGATCGCGGTTATGGCCATTTCACCACCCGGCAGAACATCCAGTATAACTGGATCAAGCTGGAACAGGCACCGGACATTCTTGCCGAACTCGCCACGGTGGAAATGCACGCGATCCAGACCAGCGGGGAAAGCATCCGCAACGTATCGGCCGATCAATATGCCGGGGCCGCAGCGGATGAGATTATCGATCCGCGCCCCTGGGCTGAAACGATCCGGCAGATGACCAATTTCATGCCGGAATTCAGCTATCTGCCGCGCAAGTTCAAGATCGCGGTGATCGCTTCCAAGGTCGATCGCGCCGCGCTGCGCTGGCACGATTTTGCGCTGCGGATCGTTCGCAATGAAGCGGGCGAAATCGGGTTTGAGGTCTATGCCGGCGGCGGCATGGGCCGCACGCCCTTTATCGCCCACAAGATTCGCGATTTTCTGCCCACCACCCAGATCTTCAGCTATCTCCAGGCGGTGCTGCGGGTGTGGAACCGCAATGCCCGGCGCGACAACATCCACAAGCAGCGGATGAAGATCCTGGTTCACGAATTGGGGCAGGAAGAATTCAGCCGCCAGGTTGAGGAGGCGTTCACGCACTTCCTCTCGCTCGGCCAGGATTTCCCCCAGGCTGAATATGACCGGATCGCGGCCTATTTCACCCCTCCGCCGTTCGAACAGGGATTGAGCGAGGATCTGGACCTGTCCGATCCCGCCTTTGCCGCCTGGGTGCGGTTGCAAACCGTGGCGCATCAGGCCCCCGGCTATGCCATCGCCAATATCAGCCTGAAGCCGGTCGGCGGCATTCCCGGCGACATCTCCGCCGATCAGATGGACCGGGTGGCGGACCTCGCCGAGCGCTTCAGCTTTGGCGAAATCCGCGCGACCCATGCGCAGAACCTGGTCCTGCCGCACGTTCGCAAGATCGATCTCCCCGCTCTGTGGCAGGAACTGCGCGCAGTGGGGCTGGCCGATGCCAACCTTGATCTGGTGACCGACATCATCGCCTGCCCCGGCCTGGATTATTGCAGCCTGGCCAATGCCCGATCGATCCCGGTTGCGCAGAAGATTGCCGAACGCTTTGCCGATCTTGAACGGCAGGAAGACATCGGCGAACTGAAGATCAAGATTTCCGGCTGCATCAACGCCTGCGGACATCACCATGCCGGCAACATCGGCATCCTTGGCGTCGATAAAAAAGGCACCGAAAATTACCAGCTGCTGCTAGGCGGATCGGGCGATGAGGAAACCAGCCAGGCCAAGATCACCGGCCCCGGCTTTGACGAAGATGGCGTGGTCAACGCGCTGGAACGTGCGGTGGACCATTACCGCGCGGTGCGCCAGCCGGGCGAACGGTTCATCGATACCTATCGCCGTGTCGGAATGGACGGCTTCAAGGAGGCGATCTATGTCTGACACCCTGCGTTTCCGTGATGATCAGGCGGCGGATGAACCCGCCGTCTCGCTCGATGCCTTCCTTGATCAGCCAGAGGCCGATTCGGTGCGGATCGAAGCGGGCGAGGACGTGACGCTGCTGTTCCCCCACCTTGGCCGGGTCCGGCTGGTTGAGATCGATTTCCCGCGTTTTCGCGACGGGCGCGGTTTTTCCACCGCGCGGATGCTGCGCGAAACGGGCTACAAAGGTGAGATCAAGGCGACCGGCGACGTGCTGGTCGATCTGGTCTGGTTCATGCGCCGCTGTGGGTTTGACAGCTTTGCCCCCAATGTCGCCTTCGATCCGGCCGTGGTGGAAGCATCGCTGGCGCGCTATCCCTTCGTCTATCAGGACAGCGGCGATGCGGCGGTGCCGATCTGGGCGCTGCGCCACCCCGGACTTGCGCATGGCTGACGCCGCCCGCCAGATTGACCAGATCGACACCGCCGCGCGCTTTACCGCCGCGGATGCCGAGGCGCTGAACGCGCGCTTTGCGGCGGTGCCGACGCGGACGATGCTGACGACCGTTCTGGCCGAAGGCCTCGCCGGGCGGATTGCCGCGGTTTCAAGCTTTGGCGCGGAAAGCGCGGTGCTGCTGCACTTGCTGGCCGATATCGATCGCAATGTGCCAGTGCTGTTCCTGGATACTGGCAAGCATTTTCCCGAAACGCTGGCCTACCGCGATGAACTTGCCGCGCGGCTTGGCCTTACCGGTCTGATCAATCTGACGCCCGATACCGAGATGCTGGCTGAGCGCGACGAGAGCGGCCTGCGCTGGTCCTATGACCCTGATGGCTGCTGCGAGATTCGCAAGGTGCAGCCGCTGGCCCGGGCGCTGGCCGATTTTGACGCCAGCTTCACCGGACGCAAAGGCTTTCAAAGCGCAACCCGCGCCGGGTTACCGCGTTTCGAACTTGATACCACCGATGCCGCCGGACGGCTGAAGGTCAACCCGCTGGCCGATTGGTCAAGCGATCAGATCGCCGCCTATTTCAAGGCCGCTGGCCTGCCCGCCCACCCCTTGGTGGCAGAAGGTTATCCTTCCATCGGCTGCTCACCCTGCACCACCAAGGTCGCGGCGGGTGAGGATCCGCGATCGGGCCGCTGGAAGGGGTGGGACAAGACCGAATGCGGCATCCACGTTCCCGGCCAGGACGATGCCGCGGGCGATCTTCCGCCCGGATTCGATCCGGTTTTCTGACCGGGCCGCAGCGCTGCCCTGCACCGCCGCTGTTTTGAAAGCGTCAGAACCAGCGGTTGTCGCGATACCATTTCGCCGTGGCTCTCAACCCGTCACGGGTCGGCACTTGCGGCTTCCACAAATCGGGCGGCGGGGTTGCCCCGGCGCTGACCACCCAGTCGGGATGGCTCATATAGCTGACCCGGTCGAGCGTCAGCCGCGCCTTGCCGCGCCGCACGAAGCGGTCGGCGCGGGCCGCATGTTCCAGCGCACCGCGCGACAGGTGCAGCACCTTTGGCCGCCGCCCCATTGCCCAGCCAATCGCCCGCGCCAGCTCATAGTGGCCCCACCCGCCGGGCTTGCCGTCATCGGGTTCGAAAATTTGGTGCGAAATCCCTTCACCACCGGGCACCACCGCCAGCAGCAGCCGGGCCAGATCCTCGACATGGATCAGCGATGATCGCCCTTCCTTTGGCGGGACCGGCAACACGCCCCAGCGGGCCAGCTTGAACATCTCGAAATAGTCGACATCGCGCGGGCCATAGATCCCCGGCGGGCGCACGATGGTCCAGTCAAGCGCACTGGCCATGACCAGCTTTTCCGCGCGGGCCTTGCTGGCGCCATAGACTGACAGGTCGGGTTCGCGCGCCGCGAGCGAGGAGACATGGATGAAGCGCTGGACGCCTTCGGCCAATGCGGCCTCAATCACGTTAAGCGTGCCCACCGCATTGCCCGCCTCAAACCCGGCGGGATCGGGCGCATTGACCACGCCGGCAACATGGATCACCGCCTCTGCCCCGCGCACCAGTTCACGCAATTGTCCCTGGGCAAACAGATCGCCCGCGATCCATTCCACGTTGCGGCGCGCAGGCTGTTCGCGGCGGGTCAGGGCGCGGACCGGCACACCGCCGCGCACCGCGCAGTCAAGCAGCGCCTGACCGACAAAGCCGGTCGCCCCGGTGATGGCAAGGGTCACAGCAGCACCAGTTGATCACGGTGGACCACCGCACTGCGCGGGGCATAGCCAAGGATATCCGCGTGATCGGCAGATTTGCGGCCCACCAGCAGGGCGCAATCGTGCGCGCCATATTCGCTCAACCCGTGCGCCAGAACCTGTCCTTCAGCCCCGCGAATCGCCACGGCGTCGCCGCGCTGAAAATCGCCTTCAACCGCGGTGATCCCGGCGGCGAGCAGGCTTGAGCCATTGCCCAGCGCCCGGGCCGCCCCGGCATCAACCACCAGCACGCCTTTCAGCCGCAGCCGCCCGCCCAGCCAGGCCTTGCGCCCGCCGTCCTTGCGCCGGGCCAGAAACAGCGTGCCGATACCCTGCTGCGTCGCCCTGGCGATCGGCGCATCGTGCAGGCCGCTGGCGATGGCGAGTGCAATGCCGGCCCGTTCAGCAATCTCGGCCCCCTGCAATTTGGAAGTCATCCCGCCCGATCCCATGCCAGAGGAACTGCCCCCGCTGGCCATCGCGTGGATTTCCGCCGTTACGCCCCGCACTTCGCCCAGCAACCGCGCGCCGGGCTGCGCCGGGTTGCGATCAAACAGGCCGTCGACATCCGAAAGCAGCAGCACCCCGCTGGCCTGCGCCGCCTGGGCAACCCGCGCGGCCAGTCGGTCATTGTCCCCAAAGCGGATTTCCTGCGTGGCGACACTGTCATTCTCATTGATCACCGGCACCGCCCCGGCATCCAGCAGCCGGGTCAGCGTTGCAGTTGCGTTGAGGTAGCGGCGGCGATCCTCCAGATCGTCCAGCGTCAGCAGCAATTGCGCCGCGGTCAGGCCATGCGCGCCAAGCAGATCGGCCCACAGCCCGGACAGGGCGATCTGCCCCACCGCCGCCGCCGCCTGCGCATCCGCCAGACTGCCGCGCCCGCCTTTGGCCAGCCCCAGCCGGGCCGCACCCAGCGCGATTGCGCCCGATGAAACGATAATCACATCCTGCCCGCGCTGCCGCGCCTGTGCCACTTCGGCAACCAGCCCTTCCAGCCAGTTGCGGCGCACGCCCTGCCGGTCGACCAGCAGGGACGACCCCACCTTCACTACCAATCGGGGGCAAGCGGTTTTGTCGGCAAGATCGGAAAGGCGGGCGATGGGCATGGCGGGGGATTAGCGTCTGGGGGCAGGCTCGCAAGTGTTTTGGCTCACGAGGGCCAGCTTGCGCACCGCCTAAACCGGCGACCAGGGCCGATCGTCCCCCTCTTCGATCTCGCCATCGGGTCTTTCGGTGACGGTTGCAGCAGGCAGGTATTCGATCACGGCATTCAGCAGGGCATCGATCCCTTTGCCGGTCGCGCCGGAAATCGGGAATACCGCCGCCACTCCGGCGGCCCTCAATTCTTTTGAAAAGGCGCGGATCAGTTCGGCATCGACCAGATCGATCTTGTTGAGCGCCACCAGCCGCGGCTTGTCTTCCAGCCCCGCGCCATAGGCTTCCAGTTCATCCTCAACGATGCGCAGCGCCTCGGCCGGATCAACTCCGTTCACGTCGATCAGGTGGATCAGCACCCGGCAGCGCTCGATATGGCCCAGGAAGCGATCGCCCACGCCCGCGCCTTCCGCCGCGCCGGCAATCAGCCCCGGAATGTCGGCCAGCACGAATTCGCGGTTTTTGTAGCGTACCACGCCAAGCTGCGGGCGCAGCGTGGTGAAGGCATAATCGCCAACCTTGGCCTTGGTATTGGTGACCTGGTTGATGAAGGTTGATTTGCCGGCATTGGGCAGGCCGACAAGGCCGGCATCGGCCAGCAGCTTGAGCCGCAGCCACACCCACATCTCTTCAAACGGGATACCCGGCTGATGCTGGCGCGGGGCGCGGTTGGTGCTGGTCTTGTAACTGGCGTTTCCGCGCCCGCCCATGCCGCCTTCCAGCAAGGTAATGCGCTGCCCCGCCTCGGTCAGGTCGGCAAGCACCGTCTCGCGGTCATCGTCAAGGATCTGCGTGCCCACCGGAACCTGGATGACCATGTCCTTGCCCGCCGCGCCGTTGCGGTTCTTGCCAGAGCCATGAACCCCGCGCTGCGCCTTGAAGTGCTGGGTATAACGAAAATCGATCAGGGTGTTGAGCCCGGCCACCGCCTCAAAAATGACATCGCCGCCCTTGCCCCCATTGCCGCCGTCCGGCCCGCCATATTCAACATACTTTTCGCGCCGGAACGAAACCGCACCGGGGCCGCCGGCACCAGAGCGGACATAAATCTTGGCCTGATCGAGAAAATGCATGGGCGTGGGCTAAAGCAGCGCGCGGCCTTCGACAAGCTCAGGCTGAGCGGAGGTGGGAGTGCAACGCGCACGTTTTTGGGTTGGGATTTGGCTCAGGCCGGAGCGAGAATGGCGGGTTCCGAGAACCGGAGCGGAGCGACCTGCTGGTCGTGAGCACCGGAAGCGCAGGAGCCTGCCGTTCGCAGCCCGGCATGGGGCAAATCACAGCCCAAAAACACTGGTGGAGCCGAGGGGGATCGAACCCCTGACCTCGTCATTGCGAACGACGCGCTCTCCCATCTGAGCTACGGCCCCGTTCCAGTGCGAGTGCGGAAGGGCAAGCCCGCCCGCGCGAGCGGCCCCCTTAGCGAAGAGGCTGCGCGCTTGAAAGTGCTAAATTGCGCCCGGCCTAACTTCTTAGTGCACCACCGGGGCCGTGGTTGCCGCCACGACCGGCGTGGTGGGAAGCACCGGTGCATAGCGGGCATCCCAGGTCGCCGCATCGGCGCGATATTGTTCATAGCTGCGATAGAACTGTTCGAACACCGCATCCATCTGCGCCAGGTTGCGGCTGGAGAAGGCAGGCAGGTCCGCCGGCTTCAGCGTCTGCGCCTCATGCGCCATTACCAGCGCGGCATCGCAGAACTTCACGATGGTCGGCGGGAAAGCGTAATAGTTGTAAACCTGCGTCATATAGGCTTCGCGGGGCCGGACGAACGCCGTGCCGTAGCGCTTCTTGAATTCGCTATCGACCGCCACGTTCACCCTGGTCAGCGCCGCCTTGTTGACCTTGAGATAGGTCTTGTAAGCGGCAAGGATATCCGCGTGTTCGCTGCGCCGGCAATTCAGCGCCGCGACGTTGAAGGCCGACCGCACGTTCCAGCTCGTCTGGTTCGGGCTGATCCCGGCATTCACGGTCTGGCGCACCCCGTTCATGCCCAGCACCGGAACCACCAACAGCGGCGATGCGCCCAACGGGGGCTGCGGACGCGGCGGGACCACCACGACCGGCGGCGGAGGAGGTGGGGGCGGAGGGGGGGGCGTTGATTTTGGCCCGCATGAAGCCAGGGCGCCCAGCACCACCGTAACGCCACCAACCTTGATGCATTTGCGCAATTGCGAACTCATTCTCGAAACGTCCCTGATCCAGTTCCGGCGCCTTTTGCCGGTTGCTGCATTGCTGCTGGCTGAAGCGGTTCCTAGCCATTTCGCCCCACAATGCAAATGCCCGGCGCGTCAGACGACGCACCGGGCACGATTGAGCGTTCTGCGCTTGCGCTTAGCGGCGATCACCCAGGAAGCGCAGCAGATAAAGGAACATATTGATGAAATCGAGGTACAGGCTGAGCGCGCCCATCACCACGGCCTTGCCGGCATAGTCAGTACCCGCGACATAGGCATATTCAGCCTTGAGGCGCTGGGTATCATAAGCGGTAAGCCCGGCGAAGATCAGCACGCCCAGGATCGACACGGCCCAGTAAAGCCCCGGCGATTTCAGCCACAGGTTAAGCAGCGAGGCAACGATGATGCCGATCAGGCCCATCACCATGAAGCTGCCCATGCCCGAAAGATCACGCTTGGTGGTGTAACCCACCAGGCTGAGCCCGGCGAAGGATGCCGCCGAGGCGAAGAACGCCACCGCGATCGACCCCCCGGTATAGACCAGGAAAATCGTTGAAAGCGACAGGCCCATCACCACTGCAAAGGCCCAGAACAGGATTTGCAGCGTCGATGTCTGCATCTTGTTGAGGCCAAAGCTGATCGCCAGGATGAAGCCCAGCGGCGCAAGCTGGATGATCCAGCCCAGCGGCGTGGTCATGATCTGCGCCGCCATGCCCGAACGGGCGAACAGCATTGCGACGATGCCCGAAAGCAGCACGCCCGATGCCATGTAATTGTAAATCGACAGCATATGCCGACGCAGCCCCTGGTCGCGCGTATCGGCACCAAGCACCTGGCCGTTGAGGACAGGCCCTCCGCCAAACTGGGTGCGGGTCGACTGCGGATCGTTCCAGTCAGCCATTTGAATCAAACTCCCTTCAGCCCGAAATGGGCGATGCGGGTAATATCGGGCGAGTTGCCCGCGCTTTCAAGCAAAACCGGACATGGCCCCAGGTAACCAATTGTAACAGCCCTATCCCCTGGCCTATCCCCTGGCGGCGGCGGCCATCTCTGCATTGCGATCACGGGCGGCGCGCAATGTGGCGGTAACCAGCCGCAGCAGCGCATCTTCCGCATCCAGAACGTCCAGCCCCTTCTGCGTGCTGCCGCCCGGGCTTGCCACCCGGCGCCCCAGTTCCGCCGGGCCGAAAGGCGATGCGGCGGCAAGCTGCGCGGCCCCTTCCACCGTGGCCACGGCCATCCGCTCTGCCTGGGCCGGATCAAGCCCCAGCGCCGCCGCCCCGCCGGCCAGCGCCTCGATAAAGCGATAGACAAAGCCCGGTCCGCTGCCGACCAGCGCGGTTACCAGATCAAAATCGCCTTCCGCGTCAAGCCATTCGGGCAGGCCGAGCGGTTGCAACAGGGCCGTGATCGCATCGCGCTGGCCCACGTCCAGCCCGCGGCCATAAAGCGCCAGCGGCGATTTGCCGATCGCGGCGGCAAGGTTTGGCATCACCCGCACCAGCGCGCCGGCATTAGGGAACCTGGCGGCCAGGCTATCGATTTCGACCCCGGCCAGGATTGACAGCAGCGTCGCCGAACCGTCGATCCGCGGGGCCAGCGCCGGCGCGACCGTATCAAGCAGCTGCGGCTTCACCCCCAGCAGAACGACATTAAAGGCCTGATCCGGTAATTCGCGCAGCAGCCGCACACCCGGCGGCGCTTCGGCAAGGTAGGGATCGACCACGGTAATGCGCGCCGGATCGATTCCGCCCGCCAGCCAGCCGGTCAGCATCGCCCCGCCCATATTGCCGCAGCCGAAAATCAAAAGCGTCACGAAGTGCCTCCTCGCCGCCTTTACTCAGGCCTCGCCCGCAGCATCGACCAGTGCGCTGGTCAGGGCCTCTGCGGGGCTCTTGTCACCCCACAGCACGAACTGGAACGCCGGATAGAACCGGTCGCATTCTTCCACCGCCGCTTCAACCGCAACCTGCGCCTGCCCCAGGCTGAGCAGTCCGTCGTCCCCAAGCAGCAATCCGTGGCGGTAAAGCAGGACCGATCCGTTCGACCAGATGTCGAAATGGCCGACCCACAATTGCTCGTTAACCAGCGCCAGCAATTCATACACCGCCGCGCGCTTGTCATCGGGTACGCGAATATCGGGCAGGCACAGCAGTTGCAGGACGTGATCCTCACGCCGCCAGATCCCGCGCAGGGTATAGCTGGCCCAGGATCCCTTGATCTCGCCTGAAATTTCATCGTCATTCAGGAATTCGCATGGCCAGCCGCGCGCCTCGAACAGGGAGGCGAGCATATCGACGGGGGCGGCGTCATCATCCCGATCGTATTCGCGGTTGCCTTGCATCATGAAAGGGTGAATGCGTCGGCAAGGCCGTCCGGGACAATCCACGGTTAACGCCGCGTTGGGCAAAACTCGACAAGTCTGTTCACAAGGTGTGGAAAAGCGGCGGATATGCCCTCAGCCGCCCGGCAGCGCATCCACCACCTGCCCCGCCGGACTGTTCCACTGGAACGCGCCATCAACCCCGGCCTTCCTGAGCTGCGAAAGGAAGGTGCCGGCCTGCCCGGCGGTTTCGAACGGTCCGGTCAGCAGGCGGTTGGTCTGGCCCCAGGCGCTGACAAAGGGTTTGCGCCCCTTGAACGCTGCGGCGTCTTCCCTAACCAGTCTGCGCCAGTCAAACGCCAGCGCCCGCTTGTCCCGCCCGGTCGCGACCTGCACCCAGATCCGGCTGGGATGGCTTGGTTCCTTCGCCTTGGCGGTCTTGGCGTCCTTGGCAACCTCTCCGTCCTTGCACTGGGCGGGCACAGCCTTGGTCGCAACCTTGCCCCGCGCAGCTCTTCCGCCTTTGGTTTCGGCGACTTCGCAGGCCTTGTCTGCCTCCGCCTGCGCGGCCTTGCTTTTGTCCTTGCCCTTGGCAGCGTCCCTGGCGGGCTTCGCTTCGGTCGCCGGTCTGGCGGGCGGGGGCGTTGGCGCGGCTTTCAGCTTGCGCAAATCAACCGCGCCCGCTTCCGGTTCAGCCTCGCGGCTGGGCGGGGTCAGATCGGCGAAAACTTCAGACAGGCTGCGCGGCTTCGGCGGCGCAGGGGGCACCGGCCTTGGCGGAGCGGGCGGATTTGCCACAATCGGAGCCGGCGCGGTGACGGCTGGAGTCGGGGTGGCCGGCTGCGGCGTGGCAGCAGCCCCCGGTTTGAGCGCAAAACCGGATGACGCACTGTCAAGCGTGGTAAAGCCGGGCTGCGAACCTGCGGCGGGCACAGCCACGTTCGGAGCGGTTACCGCAGCGCTGGTGACGGGTGCCAGTTCCTGCACTGTGCGCGGCGTTGCCGCTGCCGAAGCTGACGGATTTAAGACCGGAGGCGTCACCGCCGAAACCGTGGCAACCTGTGCCGGCATCGGCTGAGGCATTGCCGCCGGCTTGACCGCAGGCGGCGGTGCGGTTTGCAGCGGCGTTGACGGCACAGGCTTTGACAGAACGGCGGCAGGTTGCGCGACTGCCACAGCGGGGATCTGACGGGCTGGCGGCGATGCAGCAGCGGCCTTGGCCAAAGCCTTGGCCCGCTTCTTCTCGTCCCGGGCCGAAAGCTTGCCCGCGGCAGTATTGGCCGGAACCGGCACAGAGGCTGCGGCGGCAAGCGCCGGACGGGCCCGGACCAGCTGCGCAAACCGCGGATCATCATGACCGATTTCCGCAGCGCGGGGAAAACGCCCCAGATTGGCCGCTGTCGCCTGCTGCGCTGCGGTCAATTTGGGCATATAGCGCAGATAGTTGCCGATCGCCGAGGCCATACTTGCCGGCATGGTCGAATGGGCGATCGAATCCGCCTCTTCCACCTGCCCCAGAATTGCCAGCGACAGCGCCCGGGTCCGCCATGCCGCCTTGTCCTGACGTTGCAACAGCGGGCCGAGCGTGGCCTCCATCGCGCGGCGATCCTGGGAAATCGCCTGGCTCAGCCCCAGCCGGCGGCTGGTTTCATCGCTGGGACCGGTTGCCAGCGCCTGCTGGTAAAAACGCTGAGCTGTGACCGGATCGCCGATCATGTCAAAGGCCAGGCCGCGATCGGCCACCCGCGCCGCCTCGATCGGCCCCAGCTTTTCAGCCTCGTCAAACAGCGGAATGGCGCTGACCGGATCGCCCCCCAGCACATAAGCCCCGGCCAGCCCGGCCTTGACCTTGGCATTATCTGGCGAAAGCCCGTCCGCCCTTCGGTAAAAGCCGACCGCTGCATCACTGTCACCGGCGGCAAGCGATGCCACGCCGGCATCGATCAGCGCTTCGACATCGCGGGGATTGCGCGCCAGCCTGGCCAATGCGGCGTTGAGCCGGAGCCCGTCTCCGCCGGGAATCGGCTGAACCACCGCGCCGCTTGTCTGGGCCAAAGCCATGTGGGCCGGACCGCACAACAGCACCGGCGCACTGGCCAGGAAAAGACGATACAAGAGGCGGTTCGTGCGGCGCATGGCAATTGTTCTGGTGTCTGAAGGTGGCCCGGCAAGGCAAGCACCGCGCCGGGTTAGCCTGACCAGTCTGAACCCGGCGCGAACGAAAATGCCTGCCCGCGCCCGGTTCTACTGGTTGTTCTGCCGGCCAAGGAAGCGCGGAATGCTGATTGACGGACCGCCGCCGCCCTCATCATCGTCGTCGTCCTCACTGGACGAGCGCCCGCCGCGCGACAGGTTCGCCATGCGCTCAAACAGCGTGGCTCCGCCGCCGGCCCTGCCCCCGCGACCGCCGCCTGTGCCAGAGCTGCCTCCACCAGTGGCGGGGGCCTGCCCGTGTTCCGGAGCGGCCGGTTCGTCCGACCGGCCCTGCGGAATGGCCCCGGCTTCAACGCCCGCGTCGCTGTCAGTGGCGATCAGGCCGCGGCGACGCCCCGGCATGGTGCCGCCCAGCGGCGCATCTTCCTCGTGCAAGCGCGATGCATCAAGCAGCAGTTCATCGCCGGCGCCGTCGCCAGTGCCAGCGGTCGGCTTTTCCGCAGCGGTTTCATCCGCCTCAAGCTCCAGCTCAAGCGGATCGCCTTCAGACTGGCTGTGGGCCGGGTGGCTGTGGTCAGTCGCAGCGGCGGGCACATCCCAATCGTCATCCTCCGCCGGTTTCACCTCTGGCGGCGTCGGCGGTTCAAGCTTGACCACGGGGGCTGGCGCAGCTTCAGATACGGGTTCCGCCGGCACCACAGGTGGCGCGGGTTCATGCGCGCGGTTGAACAGCGGCTCTGCCGCGGCAGCCGGGGCCGCCATCGCCGGGCGGGCGGGGCCGCGCGACGCGGTCAGGTTAAGCGGGCGCGACGCATCTTCGGCCTGCTGGGCGGTTTGCTCAATCCCGGTGGCCACCACCGAAACGCGAATCTTGCCCTGCAATTCGGGGTTGAAGGCGCTGCCCCAGATGATGTTGGCGTTGGGATCAACCAGTTCGCGGATGTGGTTCGCGGCCTCGTCCACCTCAAGCAGCTTCATATCGTCGCCGCCAATGATCGAGATGATCACGCCCTTCGCGCCCTGCATCGACACACCGTCAAGCAGCGGATTGGCAATGGCCTTTTCAGCGGCTTCAAGCGCACGGTTCTCTCCATGCCCTTCGCCGGTGCCCATCATCGCCTTGCCCATTTCGGCCATGACCGAGCGGACGTCAGCAAAGTCAAGGTTGATCAGGCCGGGCATGACCATCAGATCGGTGATCGATCGCACGCCCTGTTGCAGCACCTCGTCAGCCAGCTCGAACGCCTCCTTGAAGGTGGTTTCAGCCTTGGCCACCAGGAACAGGTTCTGGTTGGGAATTACGATCAGGGTATCGACGTGCTTTTGCAGCTCCTCGATTCCCGCCTCTGCCGCGCGCATCCGGCGGGTGCCTTCGAACAGGAACGGCTTGGTGACCACCCCCACGGTCAGCACGCCCTTGTCGCGCGCCGCCTTGGCCACGACGGGGGCCGCCCCGGTGCCGGTGCCGCCGCCCATGCCGGCGGCGATGAAGCACATGTGCACCCCTTCCAGCGCGCGGTCGATCTCGGCCAGGGTTTCCTCCGCCGCGGCGCGGCCCACTTCGGGGCGAGAGCCAGCACCCAGACCCTGGGTGATGTCCGGCCCCAACTGGATCCGGTGTTCGGCGATGGAATTGTTCAGCGCCTGGGCATCGGTATTGGCGATAATGAAATCAACGCCTTCGATCCCGGCGTGGATCATGTTGGCAATCGCGTTGCCGCCAGCGCCGCCAACCCCGATCACGGTAATGCGAGGACGCAGCTCTTCGACGGCCGGCGGTCCGATATTGATGCTCATGGCGCTCTCCAGTCAGGCACGCAAATGCACTAAAACCAATTTGCCCGGTTCTTGCACCGTTCGAATCGGCGAATCAAAGCCAAATTAACCCTTGTCCACAGCCGTTAAGCGGGTCGCGGGGTTCAAAAATACTCCTTCACCGCGCGCAGCACCCTGTTGACCAGTCCCATGCCGCTGTAACGGAAGGTTTCCTGATGGCGCCGCCCCAGCGCGCGGATGTCAATGGGATCGGCTGCGGCATAGAGCACCAGCCCTGCCAGAGTGGTGAAGCCGGGGGTTGCGTGAGCTTCTGCCAGACCCTTCATATGCAGCGGCTTGCCAACCCGCACCGGCTTGCCAACCGCCGATTGGGCATAGTCGGCCAGTCCCGCCAGTTCCGCCCCGCCCCCGGTTATCACCACAAGCTGGCCGCGCTGTCCGGAAAAGCCCAGGCCCTTCAGCGCCTTGTTCACTTCTTCCATCCAGCGGCCCAGATGCCCGGTGATAACCGAAACCAGTTCGGCGCGGGGGATGCGGTTCTTGTCATCGGCATGGCGGGCCAGCGGGCCGCTGCCTTCCTCACCCGGGGCATTGACCGGGATCATCTCACGGTGGTCCGCCGGGCTGGCGATGGCCGAACCGTGGACGCATTTAAGCCGCTCCGCCTGAAAACGGCGGATGCCAAAGGCGCTGGCCACCGCATCGGTGATGTCGCCTGACCCCATCGGAATGGTGACCAGGCCCAGCAGCATCCCCCCGGCATAGACCGATACGTTGGTCACTTCCGCGCCGAATTCCACCAGGGCAACGCCCAGTTCGCGCTCCTCATTGGTCAGGCAGGCATGGCCCGCCGCGATGGGTGAGCCGACCACCGCCTCGACATCAAGGTGAGCGTTCTGCACCGCTTCGGTAATGTTACGGATCGGCGCGCCATCGGCCAGCATCACGTGGATATCGACGCCCAACCGCTCGGCATGAAGCCCCTTGGGATCGGCCACGCCGTCCGCGCCGTCCAGCGTATAATGCGCCGGCTGGGCATGAAGCACCATGCGCCCGTCGGGCTGGATCACGTCGCGCGCCGAAACCAGCAGATGCTCGATATCCTCGTGCTCGATCCGGCGTCCGCCAATATCGACCTCAACCTGCGCAACCTGGCTGGCAAGGCCCGCCCCGGATGCGCCGATCCACACGCTGGTCACTGCGGTATTGGCAATCTTTTCCGCGCGTTCCACCGCATCGCGCACGGCATAGGTGGCCGCCTGCATATCGGTGATATAGCCGCGCTTTATCCCCTGGGCGGCGCGGTGGAATGATCCAAGCACGATCATCTCGCCGGTTTCGCTAAGCCCGGCAACCATCGCCGATATGCGAAACGAGCCGATATTCACCGCGCCAAAAGCCTTGACGATGCGGGGCTGCGCCATCAGTTCTGCTCCTGCCCGGCGGCGGGCCTTGCAGCGGAAACCGATTGTTCAACCGGATCGGTACGGCCGGGAACCCGCAGATAGATCCGGTCGGGCGCGCGCATATCAAAGGCCGCAACTTTGCCCCCCAGCAAGCGATTGACCCCGTCAAGCCGGGCAAAGGTCATCAGCGCCTTGGCCGCCTGCTGGTCCCCTTCGGGCAGGGCCAGCATCTGATCGGTCCTGAAGGTCAGGTTCCAGCGCCGGTTGCCGACCCATTCAGCCTCTGTCACCTGGGGTTTGAGCGCGGGGGCCGCGCCAAGCAGCCCGGCCAGTGCCTCTACCTGCTGGCCTGCCCCCGGGCCGGCGATAACCAGCTTGCCCTTGGCCCGCTCTGGCGAGACGACCTGTAATTCGTGGCCGGTCGCGTCGATCAGCACCAGCCGGTCCGCCTTGCGCAGCACCGCTGCGGGCTTGCGTTCAACAATGTCAATCGCCAGCGTATCGGGAAGCTGGCGCGAAACGCGGGCATCCTGCACCCATGACAGTTCCAGCAGCTTTGCGCGCAGGGCCTGGATATCAACCATCGGCATGGCCCGGCGATTGTCCGCCAGCGCGAGTTGATAGACCTTCAGTTCGTTGAGGTTCTTGGTGCCGGTTACATTGACCCGCTTGACCTCAAACCCGGCATCGTGGGCGATCGCGGCAAGTTGCTGCTGGGCCATAGCCGGCACCCCGGCAAAACTCGCCACCATCCACGCCAGGATCACCGCCCCGCCCAGGATCATCGCCAGAAAGATGCGGTGCCACTGGCCCTCGCTGAACGGCAGCCAGCTTAACGCCGTGTCAAGCGCGGAACCGGTGCGCGCCCGGGCCGCGCGCACCTGGCGCGCCTTGCCCTGGGCCGCCGCGGCCTTGCGGACAGAGGTGCCCTGACGCCTGATCTTCTGGCTCATGCCGCCTCCTTACGCGCGGCCAGCGCATCGGCAATGATGATTTCCACCAGTTCGCCATATTCAATCCCCAGATGCCGCGCCTGTTCCGGCACCAGGCTGAGCGGGGTCATTCCCGGCTGGGTGTTGGTTTCCAGCACGAACAACCCTTCAACCCCGCGTTCATCATCCCAGCGGAAATCGGTGCGGCTGCACCCCTTGCAGCCAAGAAGCTGGTGGCAGCGCAGCGCCAGGTCCAGACAGGCCTGGGTTATTTCATCAGGAATTTCCGCCGGGCAGACGTGCTGGGTCATGCCTTCGGTATATTTGGCGTCAAAATCATAGAAGCCGGACTTTGGCTTCAGTTCGGTGACCATCAATGCCCGCTCGCCCAGGACCGCCGTGGTCAGTTCGCGCCCGCGGATATAGGGTTCGGCCAGCAGACGGTCGAATTCCTGCCACGGCCCCTTGGCATCGCGGCTGATCGGGTTGCCATAATTCCCTTCCGCGGTGACGATTGCCACACCAACCGAAGACCCTTCGTTGACCGGCTTCAGCACATAGGGCCGCTCCAGCGGGTCGCGCTGGTGAATCTCGCGCGTTTCGACAATCCGCCCGCCGGGCATGGGGATGCCATGCGGCACCAGCGCCTGCTTGGTCAGTTCCTTGTCAATCGCGATGACCGAGGTGGCAAGGCCGGAATGGGTATAGGTCAGCCCCATCAGGTCCATCATCCCCTGCACCGTCCCGTCTTCTCCCGGAGAACCATGCAGCGCGTTGAACACCACATCGGGCGCGGTTTCGGCCAGACGCTGCGCAACATCGCGGCCCATGTCGATCCGGGTAACCTTGTGGCCGCGCTCCTCCAGCGCGGTGGCCACGCCCTCGCCGCTCATCAGCGAGACCGGCCGCTCGTTCGACCAGCCGCCCATCAGCACCGCGACGTGGAGTTTGGACAAAGACACTCTAACAATCTCCGTTCGTGTCGAGCGAAGTCGAGACACCGCGCGCCCGTGTCTCGACTTCGCTCGACACGAACGGGGTTGGGATGAAGCCTGTCATGGCCGTCCCACCCTTTGAATTTCCCACTCAAGCGCAATGCCCGAATGTGCCTTGACCCTGCGCCGCACTTCCTCGCCCAGTCCCTCAATGTCCGCGCTGGTTGCCTCACCCAGGTTGAGCAGGAAATTGCAATGCTTTTCGCTGACCTGCGCACCGCCGATTGTCAGCCCCCGGCACCCGGCCTGATCGACCAGTTGCCAAGCCTTTTGGCCGCCAGAAATTTCAGGGGCCGGGTTCTTGAAGGTGCTGCCGCCGGTCTTGCTGCGCAGCGGCTGGCTGGCCTCGCGGCTGGCGGAGATGCGGTCCATCTCGGTCTGGATCGCCGCCGGATCACCCATGCGCCCCTTGAACCGCGCCGCCACCACGATCGCGCCATCGGGCAGTTCGCTATGGCGGTAGGTATAGTGCAGGTCCGCCGCCGTCAGGGTGCGCAGCGACCCATCGCGCAGCACCACGTCGCAATCAACCAGAATGTCCTTCACCTCACCGCCATAGGCGCCGCCGTTCATCCGCACGAAGCCGCCGACCGTGCCGGGGATCGATCGGAGGAACTCCAGCCCGGCGATGCCATTGTCGCGCGCGGTCGAAGACACCAGAATGCCCGAAGCCCCCGCCCCGCAATCGAGCGTCAGATCGGCGCTTCCGCTCACCCTGGCAAAGGCCTTGCCCAGCCGCACCACCACGCCCGGCACCCCGCCATCACGCACGATAAGGTTGGAACCAAGCCCCAGCGCCATAACCGGTAAGGCGGGATCAAGGCCGCGCAGAAAGGCTTGCAGATCGGCCAGGTCTTTCGGTTCGAACAGCCACTGCGCAGTGCCGCCGGACTTGAACCAGACCAGCGGAGCGAGCGGGGCGTTGGGGGTTAGCTTTCCCCGAACCCCAGGCAGCGCACGGGCTTCGGCAGGCTCAGCCTGAGCGGGTTTGAGGGAAATTTCCCCCTCCGCTCGTGCTGAGCCTGTCGAAGCACGCGCGCCAAGGTCGGCCCCGTTCACGCCGCCCTCCGCGCCTTGACCGCATCGGCCAGCCCCGCCGCCCACTTGGTGATGTCGCCCGCGCCAAGGCAGACCACCATGTCACCCGGCTGGGCCACATCGGCCAGCGCCTGAGCCAGCGCATCCGGCCCGGCAATCGCCTGGGCAGAACGGTGCCCGCGCGCCTTCATGCCGGCAACCATCGCCTCGCTGTCTACCCCTTCGATCGGGGCTTCGCCCGCCGGATAGACCGGGGCGGCATAGACCAGATCGGCATCGTTGAAGGCGGCGGAAAAGTCATCCAGATGATCGCGCAGCCGGGTGAAGCGGTGCGGCTGGACCACGGCGATCACCCGGCCCGTCCCCACCCCTTCGCGCGCAGCGGCCAGCACCGCGCGGATCTCGACCGGGTGGTGGCCGTAATCGTCAATCACCGTTACCCCGTCAACCTCACCCACCTTGGTGAAGCGGCGCTTGACCCCGGTGAACTTGGCAAAGCCGGTGCGGATCAGATCGTCCGATACGCCCATTTCCACCGCCACCGCCACAGCGGCCAGCGCGTTCTGAACGTTGTGGCGGCCGGGCATCGGCAAGTCGATCCCCTCAATCCGGCGGAAGCTGCCATCCCGTTCGCGGATCGCCACGTCAAAGCGGTTGCCGCCGGAATAGGGCGTCACGTTCTCGCCCCGCACATCGGCCTGGGCGGAAAAGCCATAGGTCACCACCCGGCGATCGCGGATCTTGGGGATGATCGCCTGAACCTCGGCATGGTCAATGCACAGCACCGCACAGCCATAGAACGGCACATTTTCGATAAATTCGACGAAGGCGTCCTTGATCGCGTCAAAATTACCATAGTGTTCAAGGTGTTCGGGATCGATATTGGTAACGATTGCGATGGTGCCGTCCAGCCGCAGGAACGAACCGTCACTCTCGTCCGCCTCCACCACCATCCATTCGCTTTCACCCAGCCGGGCGTTGGAGCCATAGGAATTGATGATCCCGCCGTTGATCACGGTCGGATCGACCCCGCCCGCGTCAAGCAGCGCCGCGACCAGCGAAGTCGTGGTGGTCTTGCCGTGGGTTCCGGCCACCGCCACCGTGCGCTTCAGCCGCATCAGCTCGGCCAGCATTTCGGCGCGGCGCACCACCGGCACGCGGTGTTCCAGCGCGGCGGCGACTTCGGGATTGTTGCGCTTGACCGCGGTGGAGGTAACCACCACCGCCGCATCGCCAAGGTTTTCGGCGGCATGGCCGATCATCACCTTGATGCCGCGTCCGCGCAGTCCTTCAACCACATAGCCTTCGGCAATGTCGCTGCCTTGCACGGTGTAACCCAGGTTGTTCATCACCTCGGCAATGCCCGACATCCCGATCCCGCCGATTCCGACAAAGTGGATCGTGCCGATATCGGTGGGCATCCGCCCGCCCCCGGTCTGGCGCAAGGCGCGCTTCATGTTGCGGCACCGCTGCGCGCGGCCTTCGACAGGCTCCGGCTGAGCGGGGTTTGGAATTGAGCGGAGTGCAACGCCCACTCATGCTGAGCCTGTCGAAGCACAGGCGATACCACGACCCCGCTCACGCCACCTGCTCCTGCCCCTGGGCCGCGATCGACCGTGCCACCTGGATCACGTCCATCATCAGCTTTCCGCCAAACCCTTCGATCAGATCGGCCAGATCGCGCGCGGCGTTGGGATAGCCGCAATTCCACGCGGCATGAGCGGCGGTGGACAGCGTTTCAGGATTCATTGCGATTGCCTGCACCTGCTTGGCCAGTTCCACCGGGGTAAACCTGTCCTGCCGGATCATCCGCGCCCCGCCCACTGCGCAGACTTCCGCGGTGTTGTAGAACTGGTGATCATCAGTGGCGATCGGCAACGGCACCAGAATCGCCGGGCGGCCAACGTCAGTCAGCTCTGCAATGGTAGAGGCCCCGGCGCGGCCGATGAACAGGTGCGCGTCGGCCAGGCGGCTGGCCATGTCTTCAAAATAGGTGCCCAGTTCAGCGGGAATGTCGTGGCTGGAATAACGATCCCGCACCGCCTCGATATCCTCAGGCCGGCACTGCTGAGTGACTTGCAGCCGGTTGCGCAGCGCCGGCGGCAGCATCGCCAGACCATCGGGCACCACTTGCGAAAGAACGCCCGCGCCCTGGCTGCCACCGGTAACCAGTACGCGCAGCAGGCTGTCAGCGCCCAGCGCCGGGAACGGCCGGTCGCGCAGCGCCAGCACCTCTGCCCTTACCGGGTTGCCCACCACGTGAACCTTGCCGGCATATTTCTCCGGCAGCTTGTGAACCTCGTGATATGATGTGGCGATAACATCAACCCGCCCGGCCAGAAAGCGGTTGACCCGGCCAAGCACCGCGTTCTGTTCATGAATCACGCTGGGCACCCTGGCGGACGTGGCCGCCCACAGCGCGGGCAGCGCCGGATAGCCGCCAAAGCCAATCACCGCCGATGGCTGAAAACTTTCAAACAGGCGCAGCGCCATGCGCCGCCCTTCCAGAATCGCGCCAATCCCCCTGGGCCACTGCAAGGGATTCTTCCCGATCCGCCCGGCGGGCAGGACGTGGGAAACCAGCGACGGCGGCTTGCCCGGCAGCTTCGCCCCGCGCGCGTCGGTAATCAGCGCCACATGATGTCCGCGCGCCTCAAGCTCTGCCGCCAGTGCAAACGCGGGGATCAGGTGCCCCCCGGTTCCACCCGCGGCAAGGACGTAGTGACGGCTGACAGTGCTCATTTTCCGGCTCCGACCTGGCGAAGGCTGAATCCTTCGCGTTTCAGGAAGGGATTACGCCGGGTAATCGCAATGAGGAAGCCCACACCAAGGCACAGCGCAATGGTTGATGATCCGCCATAGGAAATCAGCGGCAGCGTCATGCCCTTGGACGGGAACAACTGCAGGTTGACCAGAATATTGATAAAGGCCTGCCCGCCAAGCTGGGCCGTCAGCCCGGCGGCGGCCAGGGTGGTGAACAGATCTTCCTCGTCCAGCAGGCGGAACATCACCCGCAACACGAATGCCAGATACAGCACCACGATCACCGCGCAGGCCAGCAGGCCAAACTCTTCCCCGATTACCGACAGGATATAATCGGTATGCGCCTCTGGCAGGCCGAACTTGCGGGTGCCCAGCCACAGCCCGGCCCCGCTCCAGCCCCCGCCCAGCAGGGTACGCTGCGCCAGATCGACCTGATCGAAAGCCGTGCCGCCGCCCAGAAAGGCGTCAATCCGGTGCCGGCCGTTTTCATAGAACATATAGGCAATGACTACGGCGACCATGCCCAGCCCGAAAGTTGCAAAAATCCGCTTCACCGGAATTCCGCACATCAGGACCATCACGAACCACACGCCCGCAAACAGCACGGTCGATCCGAAATCAGGCTGCATCATCAGGAACATGGCGATGATTGCCATGATTGCGGTGGCAATCGCGATCACCGGAATCTTGGGGTCGCGCGCCCGCCATGACAGGATCCAGGCAACGCCGATGGCGAAGCTGGGCTTGAGGAATTCCGACGGTTGCAGCGAAATGCCAAGGTTCAGCCAGCGCCGCGCCCCGTTTACCGAATAGCCGATCACCGGCACCAGCATCAGCGCCACCAGCATCGCCGCGCCGAGCAGGATCCCCGCCTGACGCGCGCGTTCCCTGGGCAGCATAGATGCGCCGAACATCGCGATCAGCCCCAGCGCCTGCCAGCGCAGGTGGATGTAGAAAAAGTGCAGGTCATCCAGCTTTACCTTGGCGGTGGACAGCCGCCGCGCCGATGCCGGCGATGAAGCGGCAACGGCAATCGCCCCAATAGCCATCAGCGACAGGACCAGCACCAGCAGCACCCGGTCAATCTCGCGCCACCAGATCGCCAGTTCGCTGCGCCGGCCCCGCTGCTGGCGCTGTGCGGCAACGCCGGGGGTTCTGCGCCCGGCACTGGGCACGAAGGGCGGATTTGACGCCATCAGCTTGGCTCTCCGGTACGGGGGGCGGACGATGCATCCGCGCGGCCCTGATCGATCAGGGCCAGGACAATCTGGCGAAAGGAATCGCCGCGCGCTTCATAATCGCGAAACTGGTCGAAACTGGCGCAGGCCGGGGACAGCAGAATCACATCGCCGGGATGTGCCGCCGTCTTGGCCTGACGGATCGCCTCGCACATCATTTCGCTGCGGGTAACGGGCATATGCGGGGAAAGCAGATCGGCAAACTGCGGCCCGGCATCGCCGATGGTATAAGCGGCGGCAACATTGCCGAACCACGGCGCGCATTCATCCAGCCGGTCGCCCTTGGGCAGCCCGCCGACAATCCAGTGAATGCGCCGGTCCGGGCGCGGCGGAAAGGCGGCCAGCGCCGGCGCGGTTGAGGCGGGGTTGGTTGCCTTGCTGTCGTTGATGAAGGTTACCCCATCAACCTCCGCAACGCGTTCCATCCGGTGTGGCAGCCCGCGATAGCTGGCCAGCGCCGGACGCCACTGCCCCTCGCTCAGCCCCAGCGCCTGTGCAATGGCGACCGCTGCTGCGGCGTTTTGCAGGTTATGCGGGCCTTGCAGGCTGGGCCAGTGCGGTTGCAGCGCGGCCAGATCAGCGCCATCGACAATCCGCACTTTGCCCGGCGGGCGCAATTGCGCCTCTCGCTCGGCGATTTCCAGGGTCTGGGCATCGCCCGCGCCGAACACCGCAACCTGATCGGCCCGCTGCATCGCAAACAGCCGGGCCTTGGACGCGGTATAGCCGGCAAAGCCATCATAACGGTCAAGGTGATCGGGCGTAAGGTTAAGCAGCACCGCCACTTCGGCTTCAAGGCTGTGCGTCAGATCGATCTGATAGCTGGACAGTTCCAGCACATAGACCCCGCCCGGGGCCAGCGGGTTCTGCCCCAGCACCGGCAAGCCGATGTTCCCGCCCATCCGCACCGGCAGCGCCGCCGATTGCAGCAGGTGGTGAACCAGCGCGGTGGTGGTCGATTTGCCATTGGTTCCGGTAATGACCACCACGCGGTGCGCCGGCAGGCTGGGCCGGCACAATGCGAACAGTTCGATATCGCCGATCACCGGCACGCCAAAACTGGCGGCATGGGCGGCGATCGGGTGGCTGTTAAGCGGGACCCCCGGGGATACGACCACGCCGGCATAGCCAGTCAGGTCAATCGCGGCAGGATCGGCCAGTTCCACCCGGCCTTCCAGCGCGCGGCGCGGCTCCTCCCGGCTGTCCCACGCGGTCACCCGCGCGCCGCCCGCCAGCAGACTTTCCGCCGCCGTCATGCCTGAACGGGCCAGGCCCAGAACGGCATAGCGCCGCCCGGCAAAGGTGGGCGAAGTGATCATCGCAGTTTGAGCGTCGACAGTCCGATCAGGGCAAGAACGATCGAGACGATCCAGAACCGGATCACCACTGTCGATTCCTTCCACCCGAGTTGTTCGAAATGGTGGTGGATCGGGGCCATGCGGAACACCCGTTTGCCAGTCCGCTTGTACCAGAACACCTGAACGATCACTGACACCGCCTCAAGCACGAACAGTCCGCCAACAATCGCCAGCACAATTTCATGATGCGCGGCAACCGCAATCGCGCCCAGCGCCCCGCCCAGGGCCAAACTGCCGGTATCGCCCATGAACACCGCCGCGGGCGGCGCGTTGAACCACAGGAAGGCCAGCCCCGCCCCCATGATCGCGCCGCACAGAATTGCCAGTTCACCGGCACGCGGAACGTGGGGAATGCCAAGGTAGTGGGCAAAGTCCGCCCGGCCCGCCAGATAGGCGATGATCGCGAAGGCGCCGGCCGCGATGATCACCGGCATGGTCGCCAGCCCGTCCAGCCCGTCAGTCAGGTTGACCGCGTTGCCCGCGCCGACCATCACCAGCGCGGCAAACCCGTAATAGAGCGGCCCCATCGGGATATAGCGATTGCTGAGGAACGGCACGTACAGGTTGGTGTTGATCTGGCTGACGATCAGCCAGGCGGCAACGCCGGCCACAGCGAATTCCGCGGCCAGCCGCACCCGCCCGGGAACCCCGGCGGTGCTGCGCTTCTTGACCTTGTCATAGTCATCAAGAAAGCCGATCAGGCCAAAACCGATCGTCACGGCCAGACAGGCCCAGACGAACGGGTTGGTCAGATCCATCCAGATCAGCATCGACAGCACCAGCGAGATCAGGATCATCAGCCCGCCCATGGTTGGCGTGCCGCGCTTGGCCAGGTGGCTTTGCGGCCCATCCTCGCGGATCGGCTGTCCCTTGCCCTGGCGGACCCGTAGCATATTGATGAACCGCGGACCGATGATCAGCCCGATCACCAGCGCGGTCATCAGCGCGGCACCGGCACGGAACGTCTGATAGCGGATAAGGTTCGCCAACCCTTCAAAATGGAAATACTGCGCGATCAGGAAAAGCATCGCCTGACCTCAATCCTTGTTGTGGATGAGCGCGGCCACCACGGCCCCCAGCCCAACCGAATTTGAACCTTTGACCAGGATGGCATCGCCGCCTTCCAGGCCAAGCTGCCGAAGCCCGGTCAGGGCTTCTTGCGCCGAACCGCATTGCGCGAAGCGAATCGGCTTGCCAAGCGCGGCGGCTGGCGCTTTCCCCAGTTCCTCTGCCCCAAGTTCCTCTGACAGCGCCTGCATCTCGTCCCCGACAAGGAACAGATGATCAATCCGCGCGGCGGCAATCGGTTCCGCCAGGGCGGCGTGAAAGGCCGGGCCGTGTTCGCCCAGTTCCTTCATCGCCCCCAGCACGGCAATCCGCCGCCGCGCGGGGCCTGCACCCAGCTGGGCCAGCGTCGCGCGCATCGATGCCGGGTTGGCGTTGTAGCTTTCATCGATCACCACGGCCTTGCCCGATCCGTCACCGCCCGGCGCGGCAATCTCGCTGCGCGCGCCGCGGCCCTTCAGCCCTTCCATTTCCGCCAGTGCCAGCCCGGTCGCCCCCAGATCACCGCCCGCCGCGCGCACCGCGGCGATCACCGCCAGCGAATTGGCGATCCAGTGATCGCCCGGCGCGGCGATGGTGTAGCAGATGCGCCGGTCACCCAGATCGGCGGTGACCAGCGACCCGCCGCCAGCAGCCGGCACGGCGTCAAGCAGACGGACCTGGGCATGGGCCGCCCGGCCAAAGGACACGACGGCGACCTTGTGCTGTTCTGCCGCTTCCTTCAGCCGGGCGTAATGAGGGCTGTCTGCCGGGATGATTGCGACCCCGCCGGGCTCCAACCCTTCGAATATTTCTGCCTTGGCATCGGCAATCGCCTCTTCGCTGCCCAGCATCTCGATATGAGCGGGGGCAATTGTGGTGATCACCGCGACATGGGGGCGCACCAGCCGCGTCAGCGCGGCAATCTCGCCCTTGTGGTTCATGCCCATTTCAAACACGCCGAACTTGCTGCGCGCGGGCATCCGCGCCAGGCTGAGCGGCACGCCTACATGGTTGTTGTAGCTTTTGACCGAACGGTGCGCATGGCCCCTGCTCGACCGGTCAAGCGCGGCGAAGATCGCCTCCTTCACCCCGGTTTTGCCGACCGATCCGGTTACCCCGATGATCGTGGCATCGGCCCGGTTCCGCGCCGCCTTTGCCATATCCTCAAGCGCGCTTGAGGTATCCTTGACCAGCACGTGCGGCCAGCCGACCGGGCGATCGACGATTGCCCCGGCCGCCCCCTTGGCAAAGGCCATGTCGATAAAGCGGTGGCCGTCCATCGCTTCGCCCTTCAGCGCAAAAAACAGATCACCCTCCATCACATCACGGCTGTCGATATCCGCGCCGGAAACCTGAAAATCGGCAGAAGGAACCCCGCCTGTGGCCGCGGCAATCTCACCAGCGCTCCACAGGGCCAGGCCCAGCGAATCCTCTGGCTGGACCGGCCATTCGATGATCCGGGCACAGGCATTCATGCTGCACACTCCCTTGCCACGGCAACGTCATCAAAGGGCAGCACCCGCATCCCCTCACCCGCGCCGATGATCTGGCCCTGCTCATGCCCCTTGCCGGCCACCAGCACGATGTCCTGCGGCCCGGCACCGGCAATCGCGGCGGCAATCGCGGCGCGGCGATCCGCCACTTCGTCCAGCTTGCCCGCGCCCCCGGCCAGAACCATGGCGCGGATCGCCGCCGGGTCTTCGCCGCGCGGATTGTCATCGGTAACGATTCCCACATCCGCCATCGCCGCGGCGATCCGGCCCATTTCCGGGCGCTTGCCCTGATCCCGGTCACCGCCCGCGCCCAGCACCACGATCAGCCGGCCGGCACTGTGCGGACGCAGCGCGGCGATGGCCGCTTCCAGCGCGTCGGGCGTGTGGGCGTAATCGACATAGACCGGCGCGCCGGCGCGGGTAATCGCGGCGCGCTCCAGCCGCCCGCGCACCGGTTGCAGGCGGGCCAGCGCATCAAAGGTTGCTGCCGGATCGCCGCCCGTGGCAATCACCAGACCGGCGGCAACCAGCGCATTGGCCGCCTGATAGGCACCGATCAGCGGCAGATCGACGCGCCGCTTCTGGCCATCGTATTCGATTTCCAGCCTTTGCCCCAGCTGCGTGGGGGTGCGGGCGAGAAGGCGGATCGCCTCCCCGCCCAGTCCCACGGTGAACGGGCGCAGCCCCCCGCTGCGCGCATGGTCCACGGCGCGTGACGACCAGTCATCATCGGCCCAGATCACGGCGGTTCCACCCCGTTCGACCACTTCATCGAACAGCCGCATCTTGGCCGCGAAATAGTCTTCCATGTCCTTGTGGTAATCAAGGTGATCGCGGCTGAGGTTGGTGAAGGCCCCGGCCTGCACCCGCAGCCCTTCGTTGCGGTATTGCGACAGCCCGTGGCTCGACGCTTCATAGGCGACGTGCGTAACGCCTTCGCGCGCAAGGCCGTGCATATTGGCCAGGAAGGTGACGATGTCGGGCGTGGTCAGTCCGGTCGAAATGCTCTCGTCACTGGTGGTGACGCCCAGGGTGCCGATGGAGGCCGCGCGCTGCCCGGCCATCCGCCAGATCTGGCGGGTCATTTCCACTGTGGAGGTTTTGCCGTTGGTTCCGGTAACGGCCACGATCGTTTCCGGCACCGGCTGGAAAAAGCCCGCCGCCAGCCGAGCAAAGGTCTGGCGCGGATTGTCGCTGGCGATGTGGATCGCGCCCTCAACCCGCGCCGCGCGCCGGGCGACCACCGCCACCGCCCCGGCGGTTATCGCCGCGGGAATGAACGTCTCGCCGTTGACGCTGGCACCCTGAAATGCCCCGAACACCGTGCCGGGGGCAACCTTGCGGTTATCGATCGCGAAGCCGGTAACCGCCGCCTCCGCCCCGCCCGGCAGCGCTATTCCGGCGGCTGCGGCGAGTGCGGACAGTTTCATTCGCCTTCTCCGCTGCCGATCAGCGGGGCCAGGTCGGAAATATCGACATCGCGGGTATCGTCCGGCATCACCCCCAGCAGCGGGCCGATCCGCGGCACTACCCGGCCAACCACCGGGGCGGCGTTCCACGCGGCGGTGCGCTGGCCCGATGTGGCGACGGTGCCCTGCGGCTCGTCAAGCATGGCGATCACAACATAGCGCGGATGATCCATCGGAAAGGCCGCGGCAAAGGTCGCGACCAGCGATGTCTTGCGATAGCCGCCCGCGCCAGGCTTTTCCGCCGATCCGGTCTTGCCGCCAACCCGGTACCCGGCGGCGTTGGCCTTGCGCCCGGTGCCAAGGTCAACAATCATCCGCAGCAACTGGCGCATCCGCGCGCTGGTTGATGCCTTCCACACCCTGCGCCCGGGATTGACCCGGCCCGGTTCAACCTTCAACAGCGTGGCCGGGCGCCAGATCCCGCCGTTGACCAGCGCGGCATAAGCGCTGGCCAGGTGCAGCGGCGTCACTGCGATGCCGTGGCCGTATGACACCGTCATGGTGGTGATCCGCGACCAGTTGCCTTCGGGCCAGATCGGGAAGCCGCGCGCCGGCAGCTCGATCGCCGGGCGCTGGTTCATGTCCAGCGCGCGCATCGTCTGGTTAAGACGCATCGGCCCCAGCTGATCCGCAACCTGCGCGGTGACGATGTTTGACGAATGGATCAGCGCTTCGGGAATGTTAAGCGACGCGCCAAAACTGTGGCTGTCGTGAATCTTGAACCCGCCGATCTGCAGCGGCCGGTTTGACTGATAGCGGCGGGACAGATCGGTAACCACACCAGCGTCGATCGCCGCGGCAACGGTGATCGGCTTCACCACAGAACCAAGTTCATACACCTGGTTGCTGACGCGGTTGAAGATATTTGCCTCTCCCGCCCGGTCGATCAGGTTGGGGTTGAACGAGGGAAGAGAGGCCAGCGCAACCACTTCGCCGGTATCGACATCCAGCACGATTCCTGCCGCGCCCTTGGCGGCGGAATCAAGCATACCGCGCGCCAGTTCATCTTCCAGTGCGCCCTGGACCCGGGTGTCGAGCGACAGCACCGCCGGGGCTGCGCGGCTGGCCGGATCGGTCAGCGTCCGATCAAACACCTGCTCCATCCCGACATGGCCGTGGCCATCCGCGCCAACAAAGCCCAGCACGTGCGCCGCCATCGATCCCTGCGGATAGAACCGCTCAATCTCTCGTGGAAATTCCAGCGCGGGTTCGCCCAGCGCGTGAATCTTGTTGGCATCTTCAGGCAGGATGCGGCGGCGCAGATAGCCGGGGCGGCCATCGGCCAGCCGCTTGGTCAGTTCATCGACATTAAGATCGGGGAATATCGCGGCCAGCGCCTGTGCAACCGCGCGGGGGCCATGAACCAGCGGCGGACCATCACCGCCCAGCGCCGCCGGGTTGTACCACAGGGCATAGGCGGGAAAGGCGCGGGCCAGCGGCACGCCGTTGCGATCAACAATATCGCCGCGTTCGGGCACCAGCGCGGCCAGGCCATCGCTGCGCGCCGGGCTGTCCGCAAACAGGCCAAGCCAGGCGATCCGGGTCAGCGCCACCATGGCGGCAAAGCTGAACCCGCAGATGATCCACAGCACCCGCCGCTTGGCCATCAGCAAGGTGCGCTGCCGGACGTTGACGAGTTCGCCCCGGCCGGATGAAATTGCGGTCGAGACAGTGATAGCGGTCATTCGCGGGCTGTCCTCCGTTCATCAACCTTGCTCAGGCGGTCACGCAGGTTGGCGGCTGTGATCGGCTTTTTGGGCGTACCGCCGGGCACTTCGGCGGCCATGGCCTTGCCGGTCAACGGGGAAACCATGGCCGGAAGAACGCTGTCCTCGCTGACGCTGACCGCGCTGGCCACGCGGATCGGACTGGGCGCGCCGGGCGCGCGCGGCTTGCCCAGCGAGGCAAGCTGACGCTCGCCTTCCAGGTACTGGCCGGCGGTGGGTGCCTGATAGCCGAATTCGACCTGATTGAGCGAGGCAAGCTGCTGCTGGTTGGCGCGCGTTTCAAATTCGGTTTCAAGGAACATCGTTTCCTGCCGCAGCGCCACGATCTGGCGCTCGGTCAGGCGGACCTTGCTCTTCACCGCATTGACCTTGAAGGTCAGGGCCAGGGTCAGCGCGGTGCAGACCAGCAGGATGGCCAGCCACCCGATCGAACGGAGGCGATCACGCGTCAGGTTCATGCCGCCCTCCTTTCCCGGGCCGGAGCAGAGGTGCGGACGGCGGCGCGCAGGGTAGCGGAACGGGCGCGCGGATTGCGCTGCAATTCGGCCTCTGACGGACGCACCGCCCGGGCAACCTGGGCAAAGACCGGGGCGGCAGCGGGAGCGCCCTGCGGCAAATGGCGCGAGGCATTGGCAACCGCGCCGCTGGCATCACGCAGGAACTGCTTGACGATCCGGTCTTCCAGACTGTGAAAGCTGACCACCGCCAGATGCCCGCCGGGACGCAGCAGTTGTTCCGCCGCGCCAAGTGCGCTGCGCAGCTCGTCCAGCTCGGCATTGACGTGAATGCGCACCGCCTGAAAACTGCGCGTGGCGGGATCCTTTGGCACGGACCCCTTGTTGGAATGAGGGCGATAACCCAGCGCCTTGCGCACGACCTGAGCAAGCTGGCCGGTCGTTTCCAGCGGGCGGGCGGCAACGATGGCGCGGGCAACGCGGCGCGACTGCCGCTCCTCGCCATAGTGAAACAGCACGTCGGCAATTGCCGCTTCGGGCGCGGTGTTCAGGAAATCTGCCGCGCTTTCACCATCTTGCGCCATCCGCATATCCAGCGGACCTTCGCTGGAAAAGGCAAAGCCGCGCTGGGCCTGGTCAAGCTGCATCGAACTGACGCCGATGTCCATCACCACCCCGTCAACCCGCGAAACGCCGGCTTCCGCCAGGCTGGCCACCATTTCCGAAAACCGCCGAGGATGCAGAATCAGGCGCGGCGGATTGCCCTGTGTTTCGGGCCACTGCCGCGCGGCGGCGATTGCATCGGGATCGCGGTCAAACGCGTGGACGCTGGCCCCGGCATCCAGCAGGCGGCGCGCATAACCGCCCGCACCAAAGGTGGCGTCAACAATCACCGCGCCAGGCTCTGGTGCCAGCGCGGCAATCACTTCATCCAGCAGAACCGGCACGTGCGGCGCGGCCTGTTCGCCCTGAGCCTGCCCAACGCTCATTTGCCGCCCTTCCCGCCGCGCGCCTTGGCGGCAAGATCGAGACAGGCCTCCTGCGCGTCTTCCCAGCCGGGCCCCAGCTTGGCCAGTTCGTCCGGATTCCACACGGTGAATTGCAACCCGCCGCCCTGGAAATAGATGGCATCGGTGATCGCCCCCAGCTTGAAGAAGCGTTCGGGCATGACGAAACGGCCGCTGTCATCGAAGGGTATCTGGGTAAATCCATAAAGCTGGGACGCGCGCAAATCGCGATCGAAATCGACCCCGCGCTCCAGGGCGATCCGCTCCTCACGGTCAAGTTCGGCTTCAAACTGAGCGCCCCGGCCAAGCCCGAAACCAGTCAGGCACTTCCAGCGGGGGTGCTTGATCAGACACAGGACACGCTCACCCTTGCCGGAATCGCGCACCGCTTTTCGAAAATCGGGGGGCAGCACAAAGCGGCCTTTTTCGCCAAGCAGCGAAAAACCCTGACCGCTGTAACTGATTGGCCGTGCCGCCTCCACGTGATCCTGCCCTATTTCCGGATTGAACCGGATTTCGAAAACCCCTCCCCCGCCCGGCCGCACACCCTCGCGGCCAGCCCACCCCTCTTTTGGGTGCGACGGTGGAATTTCCATGTCGATGAAGCGGTTCATTATCGCTGTGATCACAGGGATGGAAGGGAAAATTGCGGGATTTCACGGGATAACTTGGTAAATAATTGATTTACATAACTTTGAATCGTTTTCCGGGAACATCAGCATCCCGAAAGTTTCCGGTTTGTTCTCATGAAAAATCAGCAGTTTACGGCGCGACTCTGCAAGATCGCGTGAATCGTCCCGTAAAATCCCCGATGGGAGAGAATCAAGGGGTGGAGAAGGCCGTTTCCAGCAGTGTGGAAAGCGCCTGCGCGCGCGTGCCGTCAGGATCATCGCGGGCCAGCACCTCGGCATCGGCAACCACGGCCGCGCGGCCCCGACCGACACGGCAGACCGCAACCAACTGCTGATCGGACAGGGTGCAGTTCGCCCCGGGCAGCAGGGCAAAGTGCCCCGGCAGGTTTACCGGAACCGCACCGGTGCCAAGCCTGACCTGCCGCTCGCCAAACGGCTGTCCTTCATCAAAGCGCAGGTCCAGGCCCCAGCGCCGCAAGATCGGTGACAGCAGCACGACCGATTGCGGGCGGCGCGGATCACCGATCGAAAAGGCCGATTCCTCGGTCAGCGCCGGATCGGCAAACAGCAGCACCCGCCCGCCGCCGCGAACCCAGTCATCAAGCGCGACGTTTTCATCGGGGCTCAGCGGGCGCGGCTGCGCCATGACCAGCCTGCGCACTTGTCGCAGCGGCCCCGCCCCACCGGGCGCTGCCAGCGTATCCAGCGCGGTGATCCGCCCCCGGGCCGCGATCAGCCCGCGCGCCCAATGCGGCGGATCGCGGTCCTTGATCAGGCCGGCCACATCCGGCGCTTCGTTCCACAGGATCGGCAGGGTGGTGAACAGCCCGACCGGGCCGTCCCGCGCCGAGGCATGGCGCGTCTGGGCATAGCCTAGCGCTCCGCCAAGCAGCGCCAATGCGGCCAGAATCAGAAAAGCCGGCTTGCGCCCGAATCCTGACGACCCAGCCCCCGATGACATGACATCAGGGTCTAATGCGCAGGTGCCGGCCCGCCGCTGTGCACGGGCGCCGGCGTTTCGCTTGGCACGGCGGAGGGAACCACGCCGATGTCCGCCAGCGGATCGTTGGCGGTTGGGCTGGCGCTGGGCACTGCGCTGGGCGAGGGGCGCACGCCAACGTCAGCCAGTTTGGCCCGATCATTGATGATGTTGGCAAGGCCCACGATCAGCACGATCGCCGACAGGCCGAACAGCCCCGCTTGCAGGCGCTGCACAGCCTGGGCGCGCAGATCACGCGCCGAGGGCGGGAGGTAATGCTGTGGAGCCAGCGACTCCAAGACCCGGTGTGGCGGTTGTGTAGCCATCTGGCCACGCTTCTAGCCGATCAGGCGAGCCAGGGGAAGACCGGCAGATCCTTGGATTTCAGCCATTCCGGATTGAAGAGGCTCGACAGATAGCGAAAGCCGGTGTCGCACAGGATGGTCGCCACACGGGGATCGCGGCGTCCATCCGCAACCAGTTGCCGCCCCAGCGCCACCGCCCCGGCGACGTTGATGCCCGATGACAGCCCCAGACACAGCCCCTCTTCCGTCAGCAGCCGGGCAACCCATTCAAGCCCTTCCTGATCGGAAATGCGGAACTGGGTGTCAATCGGCGCGCCTTCCAGATTGGCGGTGATCCGCCCTTGCCCGATCCCTTCGGCAACCGAATTGCCCTCTGCCTTCAGCTCTCCGCAGGCGAAATAGTTGTAAAGCGCCGCGCCATGCGGATCGGTCAGCGCCACCCGCACGTCCTCGTCAAAGGCTTTCAGGCCCAGCCCGACCCCGGCAATCGTCCCGCCGGTTCCCGCCGCGCAGGTAAAGCCATCGATCCGCCCACCCATCTGCTCCCAAATCTCGGGCGCGGTGCTTTCAATGTGGGCGCGGCGGTTGGCGATATTGTCAAACTGGTTGGCCCAGACCGCCCCCGCCGTTTCTTCTGCCAGCCGGCGCGAGGTGTGAACGAAGTGCCCCGGGTTGGAAAACGGCGCGGCCGGCACCAGCACCAGTTCCGCCCCCAGCGCGCGCAGCGTGTCCATCTTTTCGCGCGATTGGGTTTCGGGCATGACGATCACGGTCTTGTAACCCAGCGCATTGGCGACCAGCGCCAGCCCGATCCCGGTGTTGCCCGCGGTGCCTTCAACAATCGTGCCGCCCGGTTTCAGCGTGCCGCGCGCCTCTGCATCGCGGACGATCCACAGCGCCGCCCGGTCCTTTACCGAGGCACCGGGGTTGGCGAATTCACACTTGCCCCAAATCTCGCAGCCGGCGGCCGCGCTTGGCCCTTTCAGCAGGACCAGCGGGGTATTGCCAATAAGATCGAGCGTGGAGGCGCGGGCTGGAGGTGCGGTCATGCCTTGCGAGGTAGGATGCGCTGCAGGCCGGCGCAAACGATTTGCGCTTGCACCGCCTAAAGCGCGGCTCAATCCTCGGCGGCGATGGTAACCTTCAGGCCGTCAAGCGCGTCAGTCAGATGGACCTGGCAGCCCAGGCGCGATGTTTCATCGCGGTGGTCAGAACTGTCGAGCAGGTCGTTCTCGTCCTCGCTCATCGGTTCCAGCTTGCCGATCCATTCCGGCGCGACGTGGACGTGGCACGTGGCGCAGGAACAGCAACCGCCGCACAGCGCCAGCATCTCGTCAAAGCCGTTTTCGCGGATGGCTTCCATCACCGACAGGCCGGATGCGGCATCGACGGTGGCTTCTTCGCCTGCACGATTGACAATCACCAGCTTCGGCATTGCGTCTGATCCTCGGTTGCTTGCGCCCTTGCGCGCTTTGGCCGGGCTGCTACCCACCTTGCCGGACCTTTGCAAGCGAGACGACGATGGGATTGAGCGCAGAGCAGATCAAGCACAGCCTTGATGCAGTTGCCGAAATAGAGCCGGGAATTGCCCGCGCGCTTGAACGGACCGGCTATCCCGAGCCGCGCATTCGGGAACGCGGCCATGTCACGCTGATGCGCACCATCGTGGGCCAGCAGGTCAGCGTGGCCGCCGCCGCATCGATGTGGCGCAAGTTTGAGGATTATGCCGGGGCCGATCTGCCCCCGCAGCGGGTGCTGGAGGCGGATTTCGATACGCTGCGCGCCTGCGGCCTGTCGCGGCAAAAGCAGGGCTATATGCGCTCGCTGTGCGAACTGCTGGCCGATGGCCAGCTCGATTTTCACGCCCTGCCCGCCGATGACGAGGAAGCGATCGCCCAGCTCACCCGGATCAAGGGCATCGGTCGCTGGTCAGCCGAGATCTATCTGCTGTTTGCCGAGGGGCGGCCAGACATCTGGCCGGCGGGCGATCTGGCGGTTCAGGCAGGCCTTGCCAAATTGCTGGACCTGGAAGAACGCCCCAGCGAAAAACGCACCCGCGAACTGGCCGAAACCTGGCGCCCGCACCGCGGCGCGGCGGCGATCTTCACCTGGCATTGCTATAACAATCCGGCGCTCTAAACACTGCTGACATAAATGTCAGTGCGATTCGGGGGAGCATGGCGATGAGCCACAGGACCATTTTCATCACCGGCGGGGCGTCCGGCATTGGCCGGGCGGTGGCGCAGCGCTTTGCCCGCGAGGGGTGGTTTATCGGCCTGGCCGACATTGACGAGGCAGGGATGCGCGCCACCGCGGCGCTGCTGCCCGCCGGGGCCAGTTCGGTTCACCGGCTTGACGTGCGCGACCGGGCGGCGTGGGACGCCGCGCTGGCGGATTGCGCCGCTGCCGCCGGGGGGCGGATCGACGTGGTGTTCAACAATGCCGGCATCCCGCTGGGCGGCAACCTGATTGACAACACGCCGGCGGAAATCGAACGCTGTCTGGACATCAATCTGAAAGGCGTTCTGTTCGGCGCCCAGGCCGCCTATCCCTGGCTGAAGGCCAGCGCACCGGGTTCCTGCCTGCTTAACACCGCCAGCGCGGCGGGGATTTATGGAATGCCGGGCACGTCGGTTTATGCCACGACCAAGTTCGGCGTCCGCGCGCTGACCGAGGCGCTGGACGGCGAATGGTTTGACGATGGTATCAAGGTGGCCAGCCTGATGCCCGCCTTCATCGACACCCCGCTGCTTGACCACACCGCCAATCAGGGCAGCAATGAGGGAATCCGCGAGCGGGTGAGCGAAGCCGGGCTGGAAATCACTCCGGTCAGCGCGGTTGCCGATGCCGCCTGGAACGCGGTTCACGGCGATGCGCTTCATACCCGGGTGGGCAAGACCGCTGACCGGCTGGCCTTCGCCAGCAGGTGGCTGCCGGGACGACTGCGGAAACAGGCGCGAACGGCGTTGAAGCCGCTGGGGGAGTAGAATCTAGAGCCTGTCCTGATTAGGTTGATCCACCGGGACGGAGCCGATTTTGGTTCGTGGGGAGGCGCGAGGAGTGAGCGATGCCGTAGCATCGTGATCGACGAGCAACGCTGCCACGGGCCAAAATCGGCCCGCCGCTACGCGGTCGCCCGAGGAAATCCGCTGGAGGGCGTCGCATCGCTTGCAGGGGCAACCAGCCCCTGCGGCGCTCTGCTCCTACCCAGCGGATTTCTTCGGGCGATCACGGTGTATCAACCTAATCAGGACAGGCTCTAGGTGTGGAGCCTCAACAGGTT
>JAFEEX010000050.1 GCA_018240895.1 Pseudomonadota bacterium
TTCGGTGCGGGTGCCGAATTCCTCACCCGGGCGGCGAACCGAGACGTTGACGTCAGCCCGCATCGATCCCTGGTCCATGTTGCCATCGCACGAACCGACATAACGCAGGATCGAACGTAGCTTGGACAGATAGGCTCCGGCCTCAGCCGGTGATCGCATATCGGGCCGGCTGACGATTTCCATCAGCGCCACGCCCGAGCGGTTCAAGTCGACATAAGACATCGTCGGGTGCTGATCGTGCATCAGCTTGCCGGCGTCCTGTTCAACGTGAATCCGCTCAATCCCGATGGTCTTGGTGCTGCCTTCGGGGTCTTTCTCGTCAAGGATCACTTCCAGCGACCCCTCACCCACCAGAGGGTGATAGAGCTGGCTGATCTGATAGCCCTGCGGCAGATCGGCGTAGAAGTAGTTCTTCCGGTCAAACCGCGACCACTTGTTGATCTTGGCCTGGATCGCCATCCCGGTACGCACCGCCTGACGGATGCATTCGCGGTTGGGCACCGGCAGCATCCCCGGCATGGCGGCATCGACCAGCGAAACCTGACTGTTCGGTTCCGCCCCGAACGCAGTCGCCGCGCCGGAAAACAGCTTGGAATTGGAGGTGATCTGGGCGTGAACCTCAAGGCCGATCACGACCTCCCATTCACCGGTTGATCCGTGGATGCGATATGTTTCCATGACTGTGCCGATACGGCGGCCCTGCGCATCTGAAAAGCAGGAACTTCACAATTTGCCCCATTGCCGGACAGCACCATCGGCCGATCTGGGTACGGCGCGCCATTTCTGATAACCATGCGGCAATGATCCGCCTTCGCCCCTTGACCAGCCGGCTGCGCTGGCACCTGGCACCTGGACCGATTTTCGCACGCGCCGCCAGAACCGTCGAAATCGCCGCGCGCCAGACGATTGAGCTGCCGCAACTTCTGCATTTGCCTGACGAAATCGATCGGATCATCGCGCATCATCCTGTATCGAACCCTCAACGCAACATCACAATGCTGAAGGAGCGGCAATTCGATCAAGGACCGTGCCGGATTCACTTGTTGCACGATGCGGTGATTGCCGATGGCAGCATACTGATCGCAGCATCCTTTGCCCGGGTGCGCACGGAACCCAGCCGCTGGATGTTGCGGGGCGAAATGCCCGAGATCGATGAAGCCCTGTTTGCCAGCACGTTTGTAAGCGAGCGCTATTTCGCCCACTGGCTGCTCGATCAATTGTCGGCCGAATTGCTGAGCGAAGATCAGCAATTGACGCCGCTGGCGCTGGCCGGCAATTCGCGGCCGAACGAACCGGGTTATCGCGATATTCTGGCGATGCACCCGGCCAGGGTAACGCAGGCACGGGTGAAGCGGCTGTGGTGGCCTGAAGACTGGGACTATACGGACAACCGCTTTGCCCGGATCGAGCGAATGCGGGCCCGGCTGGCTGACAAGGTCGAACCCGGACCAGACCGGCGCGTCTACATCGCCCGCGGGCAATTGGCGGTGGGGCGCAACCTGGTGAACGAAGCCTCGGTGTGCGAAGCGCTGGCCAATGACGGTTTCACCATCATCGAACCGGAACAGATGGCACCGCTTGAAATCACGCGGGCCTTGCGCGGGGCACAGATTGTGGTCGGGGCCGAAGGGTCGGCGTTCAGCCATGCTGTGCTGGCCGCCCCAGCCGGTGCCCGGTTCGTTCAGATCATGGGGCCACGCGATTTCAATCTCAATTCGCGCCTGCGCTGCGCGGGTTTGGGATTCACGCTGTGCATCACCATCGCCGACGATCTCGGGCCCGGTCAGTCGACAATGCCGATCGCACGGCTCAAGCGGGCGATAGATCTGGCCGGCGCAGCGGTGTGAGCGGCCCAGCGATTGCCGGTCAACGCAGCGCTACGTTTACCACCAACGCTCCGGCCTGGCGCTGAACGCCGCGCGCTGTTCGATCGCCAGCCCGGCGTTGAGCACACCCTGCTCGTCAAACGGCTTGCCGACAATCTGCAGGCCGAGCGGCAGGCCCTCACGGTTGAGGCCCGCCGGGACGCTCATAGCCGGGAGCCCCGCCAGAGAGGCGGGGACGGCGAAGACGTCGTTGAGGTACATCGCCAGGGGATCGCTGACCATGTCGCCCAAACCAAACGCAGCAGTCGGCGCGGTGGGGGCCAGGACCACGTCGCATTGCGTGAAGGCGTTCTTGAAATCCTGGCTGATCAGCGTGCGGACCTTTTGCGCCTGGGTGTAATAGGCGTCATAGAACCCCGCCGACAGAACGTAGGTGCCGATCAGGATGCGGCGTTTGACCTCCGCGCCGAAACCATCGGCGCGGGTTGCGGCGTACATTTCCTGCAGGTTCGCGCCATCCGGCAGGTCGCGCAGGCCATAGCGCACCCCGTCATAACGGGCGAGGTTGGACGAGGCTTCGGCCGGGGCGATGATGTAATAGGCCGGCAACGCATATTTGGTGTGCGGCAGCGAGACGTCGACCACCTCGGCGCCGGCGTCCTTCAGCCATTCGATGCCCCGGTCCCAAGAAGCGGCAACATCGGCGTCCATCCCGTCCATGCGGTATTCGCGCGGGATGCCAACCTTCTTGCCGGTGAGATCGCCGGACAGGCCCACTTCCCATTCGGGCACGGCCATGTTCAGGCTGGTCGCGTCCTTGGGATCGAACCCGGCCATGGCCTCCAGCATGATCGCGCAGTCGCGCACGTCGCGCGCCATCGGCCCGGCCTGATCGAGACTGGAGGCGAAGGCGACGATCCCCCAGCGCGAGCAACGGCCGTAGGTCGGCTTGATGCCCGCGATGCCGGTGAAGGCAGCAGGCTGGCGGATCGAGCCGCCGGTGTCGGTCCCGGTCGCCGCCGGGGCGAGCCGCGCCGCCACTGCCGCCGAGCTGCCGCCCGACGAGCCGCCGGGGGCCAGCGGAGCATTGCCGCCATCGCTGCGCCGCCAGGGTGAAATCACGTTGCCGAAATAGCTGGTCTCGTTGGAAGACCCCATCGCGAACTGGTCAAGGTTGAGCTTGCCCAGCATCCCCGCGCCCGCATCCCACAGCTTCTGGCTGACGGTGCTTTCGTATTCGGGCTTGAACCCTTCAAGGATGTGGCTGGCTGCCGTGGTCTGGACGCCTCTGGTGGCGAACAGATCCTTCATCCCGATCGGCACGCCGCCCATCTTGCCCAGCGGCTGCCCGGCGGCGCGGCGCGCGTCAGTGGCCTTGGCGGCATCCAGCGCCTTTTCAGGGGTGGCGACGATGAAGGCGTTAAGCGCAGCTTGCGCGGCGGCGACATTGGCGTTGAAGCCTTCGGCCACTTCCACCGCAGTGAAATCACCCTTGGCCACGCCATCGCGGATGGCGGCAACGCCAAGTTCGGTCAGGTCAGTCATTATTCGATCACCTTGGGCACGCCAAAGAACCCGTGTTCCGCCGCCGGGGCATTGGCCAGCACAGCGTCGCGCACCCCACCGCCGGTCAGCGGATCGGCGTTGATCACATCGTCGCGCAGGCGCAGGTGGTTTTCGATCACCGCGGTCATCGGCTCAACGCCGGACACGTCAACCTCACCCAGTTGTTCTACCCAGGCGAGGATTCCGTTGAGTTCGGGGACCATCGCCGCGATCTCTGCCTCGGTCACCCTGATCCGGGCGAGCGAGGCGATCTTGGCCACGGTGGCGGTATCAACCGACATGGCATTCCTTCAGATTTCACTGGACGCGGGGGGCGCGCTAGCACCCCGCAATTGCGGCTTCAAGCGGTAGCTGGGGCCGGCGGCCTAGCGCGGTGCGGGTTCGGCCGGCATCCCTTCAGGCATTCCCTGCGGCATATGCTGCGGAGCGCCGCCGCCGGGCTGCCCCTGCTGAAGCTGCTCCATCATCCGCTGCTGCTGTTCAATTTCGGCACGGCTTTTGAAATCGATCAGTTCGATATCGAAATTGAGGTCAGACCCGCCGGGGATTTCCACCTGTCCGGTCTGCGGATTGCGCTGATCCTCTGCGCCATAGCCCAGCTTGGCCGGAATCCTGACGGTATATTTTCCGCCCTTCTGCATGGTCAGCAGAGCCTTGGAAAAACCCGGAATCACGCGGTTCAGTTCAAGCGCGCCCTGCCCTTCGGGCTGGAACACCTTGCCGTTGTCCAGGGTGCCTTTCATCTTTACCAGCACCACGTCTTCCATCGTCGGCGATGGCCCCTGCCCCGCCTTGACCGTATCGACCGTGACACTGGCCGGGATCGCCGCCCAGGCGATGCCGCCCGCGGCAAGCACAGCGGCGGCAACGCCCAGCCACAGCTTGCCAAGCGAACCCCTGGCGATGGGCGAAAGCGGAACGCGGGTAATTTCGGTCATGACTGTCTTTCTGTTCGCGCCGCAACAAAAAAGGCGCGGTTTCATCCGCGCCCTCTTGGCTTAACACGGCATGGTGTTCAAGCTTACTTGACGCCGTCGCGTTCCATCCGCTTGCGCTCCATCTTGCGGGCGCGGCGCACGGCGGCGGCCTTTTCACGGGCGCGCTTTTCGCTCGGCTTCTCATAATGACGGCGCAGCTTCATCTCGCGGTACACGCCTTCACGCTGCAGCTTCTTCTTGAGCGCGCGCAGGGCCTGTTCGACATTGTTGTCGCGGACGAGAATTTGCATAAACCGAAACACCTCAAAAACTGAACCAAAAAAGCCAGAGCCCCGCTGCAAACAGTGCGGGGTTGCGCCTTAGCGAAACCAGACGAAAACGTGCCGAATCCCCGTGGGAACGGCTCGAACCTGCGGGCCGCTAACAGAGAGTCGCGGCCATGGCAAGCATTTGCATCGATTATTCGCGGAACTGGTCAGGTGCGCCAGACGGAGCTAAGGCGGCAATAATGAACCCGCCTACTTTCCTGACATCATCGCTTTATGTCGCGCTGGGCGGCGGTCTGGGCGCGTGGCTGCGTTACGTGGTCAGCCGCCTGTGGAGCCCCGTCACGGCCAGCACATTCCCCTGGGCGACACTGACGGTCAACCTTGCCGGCAGCCTGGCGATGGGCGCTCTGGCCGGGTGGCTGGCGCGCCATGGCAGCGGGGGCGAGCACTGGCGGTTGCTGCTGGGCGTGGGCGTGCTGGGCGGCTTCACCACCTTTTCCGCCTTCAGCCTTGAACTGGTGCTGTTCCTTGAACGCGGCCAGATTGGCACGGCGGCGCTTTATGCCGGGCTGTCGCTGGCGGGCGGCATTGCCGGGCTGTTCGCCGGATTGGCGCTGACACGGATCATTGCATGAGCAGCGACGTCCGCCAGTTCACCGTCGGCGCCGATGACGATGGCGCTCGGCTTGACCGCTGGTTCAAGCGTCACCTGCCGCAAATCGGCTTCGCCACGATCAGCCGCTGGGCGCGCACCGGGCAGATCCGGCTTGATGGCAAGCGTGCCGATCCGGCTGACCGAATCGCGACGGGCCAGGTGATCCGCGTCCCCCCCGGCGGAGACACGCCGGAGAAAGCGCGCAAGATCCGGGAGCGCAAACCGTTGAGCCCCGAGCAGGTTGAACTGGCCGAGGGGATGGTCATCGCCAGGACGCCCGCCGCGCTGGTGTTGAACAAGCCGCCGGGCCTTGCCACCCAGGGCGGCAGCGGCACCTATGCCCATGTCGACGGTCTGCTTGATGCCTATGCCGGCGATGACGAGCCGCGCCCGCGGCTGGTTCACCGGCTGGACAAGGATACTTCCGGCGTTCTGCTGATCGCCCGTACCCCGGGCAGCGCGGCCTATTTCTCAAAGCACTTTTCCGGACGGTCAGCGCGCAAGATCTATTGGGCCTTGATAACCGGCGTGCCGGACATCGAAGACGGGCTGATCGAACTGCCTCTGGGCAAGCAGCCCGGCACCGGCGGCGAGAAGATGATGGTTGAC
>JAFEEX010000051.1 GCA_018240895.1 Pseudomonadota bacterium
GGCCAGCCTCGATCTTGAGGCCGACTTCACCGTCTTCGAGATGTCGGACCTTGCGACCCGCGAGGAGCTGCGTTCGGTCGTGCTCTCGGCGATCATGTTCATGACCAGCCAGGCGATGACCCGCAGCCCGCGCTCGACACGCAAGCTGTTGCTGATCGACGAGGCCTGGTCGATGCTCAAGGGCGGGTCGATGGGCGAGTTCGTCGAGACCTACGCCCGCACCTGCCGCAAGTACGGCGGCGCGCTCGCCACGGCGACCCAAAGCCTCAACGACTACTACAAGTCCGATGGCGCCACCGCCGCGCTCGAGAACAGCGACTGGATGCTGATCCTCCAGCAGAAGCCCGAGACGATTGCCGATTTCAAGGCGAGCAAACGCCTCGACATGGACGAGCGCACCGAAACCCTGATCCGCAGCCTCAAGCGCTCGGGCTCGGCCTATTCCGAGGTCTTCATCAAGGGCCCCGAGACCGAGGCGATCGGCCGGCTCGTGCTCGACGATTATTCGGCGACGCTGTTTTCAAGCTCGCCCGCAACCTTCGCCGCGATCGATGCCGAGGTCGCCCGCGGCCACCAACTCGCCGATGCGATCGAGCGCATCGCCTTTCCCGCCAACCCATAAATCCAAGCAAACAGGAGGACACAGATCCCATGCCGCTCAATTTTGAAACACCGATGGACCGACGAGACGAACCAGAGGAGGAACAGCCGCGCAATGGCTTTTACCTCTATTCGACCGAACCACTCGATGTGCTCTTCCCGGAGAACGACGACGAGGGTGTAACTCGGCGCTACCATTACCCGGATCGCCCGCTGCAGCCCAATTTCGTGCCGCACGAGGACATCGACAGGCTCCAGGCTCTGATCGCCAATGCGCCTCGCCGGGAAGATTTCCCTCCGTTCCTGACTGCTGCACAAACGCGGCGCCGCCACTGGTGGGGGCTCGGCGCCGACTGCTGCTACATCGTTCTCAAGGCCGGGATTTACCTGATGGCCTGCTGGGTCATCGCGATGGGCCTGCCGCTGATGTTCCTGCTGCTGCTCTGCATGGGCCAGCTCGACATGGCCTTCCTGTTCCTCGGCTCGCTGTTCGGTGCTTTCGTCGATGCCACGCCCGACCGCCAATACGCCTTCGCGCATCAGGCGAGCTGGGTGCTGGTCGCCCTCGCCACCGCGGTCGCTGCCTGGCGGCTGCCGCGCTTCCTCGACGAAGTCAGCCAAGGCCTCAACACCTGGAGGAAAGTCTTGTGAAGAACATTTTGGCAACATCAAGCACGCCGCGCCGCTTCGCCGGGCTGTCGCCGACCGCGCTGGTCCTGGCCGGATCGATGCTCGCCTCGACCCTGTGGGGTGCCTGGGCGACCAGGGAGATCGTCTCGCTCGAACGCCGCGAGGTCGTGACGGTCCAGCTGTCCCGGATCATGGGCGATTTCGTCGAGGTCGAAGCCCGCTCGGGCCGCCCCGCCGAAGAGACCCAGGCCCGCGTCGCGGCCTACCTCAAGGCGGTCGAGGCCTCGGTCCAGGCACTGGGGAAGGATGGTCGCACCGTGCTCGTCGCCGAGGCGGTGGTCTCCGGCGGCGTCCCCGACCTTACCGAGCAGGTGCGCGCCGATGTCGCGCGGCGGCTCGGTGCAGCAGGAGCAGCGAGCCATGACCCGCGCTGATCTGCGCGCGCCCACAGCGTGCGCCCGGCTCGGCGCCCTGTTCGGTCGGGTGCCACGGCTAACCCTGCTCGCGGCGCTGAGCGCGGGCGCGCTCGCGCTCGGGGCGGCCAGCCATTTCGCCGAAAGCCATGCGCTGATGATCAATGCCAGCCCTTCGCTCCCTTACTGGGCGATCTGGCTCGACCGCAGCGCCCTGCCGGCGCGCGGCGACCTCATTGTATTCATGCCGCCGCGTTCGGATCTCGTCACCCGCCACTTCGGGGCGAAGCCGCTGCCCTTCGGCAAGCGCGTCCTCGGGGTCGCGGGCGACCGGGTCACCGAGCAGGGCCGCAGGTTCTTCGTCAATGGCACGCCGGTCGCGCTCGCCAAGCGCACCAGCCGGCTCGGCGAACCGCTCGCGCTCGGTCCCACGGGGACCATCCCCAGGGACTGCTACTTCGTCGGTTCCGAGCACAAGGACGGGTTCGACAGCCGCTACGCCGCGATCGGATGGATCTGCAAGCCGCAGGTCATCGGGGTCGGGAGAGCCGTGCTATGACATGGGCAAGCAAGACCTTGGCCTTCCCGCTCTGCGCCACCGCGCTCTGCCTGGTTGTCGCCTCTTCGGCCGAGGCGCGTGACTACGGCCAGCACGGCACTCTCTGGCCGGTGATCGAACCCGACCTTCTCGCCCAGATTTACGCGCGTCTCGTTCATCTCGAGGCCACCGGCGAAACGGCAAAACTCAACGAAGAACTGAAGCGCCGGACGATCGCTCGGGTCAATCGGCCCAACCCGGTCGCCGGGATCGCGCTTGCCAGCACGCTCCGCCGTTGGAGCTTCGATCCGACGATCACGGTCGATGCCGACATCAAGGACGACATGGGCCGCACCATCATCGCCCGCGGCACCCGGGTCAATCCGCTCGACACCGTGCCGCTCCGCGCGCCGCTGGTGTTCCTCGACGGTGACGATGCGCGCCAGGTCGAATGGGCGATTGCGCGTTATGGCCGCAGCCCGGCGAAGTTCATCCTCGTCGCGGGTGCGCCGCTCGAGCTGATGAAGGCGAGGCAGCGCCGGTTCTACTTCGACCAGGGCGGCAAGCTTACCGAGCACTTCGCCATTCGCGCGGTGCCCGCCGTGGTCGAGCAGCAGGGCCGCCAGCTGCTGATCACCGAACAGCCCCCCAAACCTGCCGCGACGAGGCCGTCATGAACCGCACAAAATCCTCCTTCGCCAAGCGCTGCCTCGCGCTCGTCGCGTCGGGCCTGATGGCTTTTGCCACAACGGCGCCGGCTGCGGCCGGAACGCCGGGCAAGTGCACCGGACACTTCGTCAACCCGATCACCGATATCTGCTGGTCGTGCCTGTTCCCGATCTCGATCGGAGGTCTCAAGATCTGGCCCTCGAACCGGCCCGATCCCGACAACCCCGATCTCCCGGTGTGCCTGTGCGGCTTGCGTCCTGGCATCGCGATGGGGTTCTGGGAGCCCGTCCGGCTTGCCGACGTCTCGATGAAGCCCTGGTGCTTCGTGAACCTCGGCGGGCTCAAGCTCGATCCCGGGTTCGACATCGGCTTCAAGACCATGGCCGGACCTTCGGCAGTGGGCGGCGCGACCCAGTACAATTCGCAGTGGAACATTCACTGGTACGCCTATCCGCTGATCTACTGGATGGAGCTCGTCGCCGACTTCCTCTGTCTTGAGTCCGGCTCGGTCGACATCCTCTACATCACCGAGATCGACCCGCTGTGGCAGGACAGCGAACTCACCGCGATCATCAACCCCGAGGCGGTGCTGTTTGCCAATCCATTGGCGCTTGCCGCCTGCGCCGCCGACTGCGTGCTCGCCACCACCAAGCTGCCCTCGGACAGCCTGTTCTGGTGCGCCGGCTGCCAGGGCTCGATGTATCCGCTCAATGGCAACGTCTCGGCGACGATCGGCCATGTCCAGGCCTCGCGGCTCGCGCTCTCGCGCTTTGCCTACAAACTCCACCGCGAGCTCGTCGCCTGGGGGACGATGGGCGGCAAGGGGCTTTGCGGCAAATACCTGATGCCGGTGATGCGCAAGCAGCAATACCGCTTCCAGGCGACCAACCCCAATCCGCAGACCAAAGGCCGCTACGCCTGCGCACCCATTGGCGCTTCCACCACCTTCATGTCGGCCGGCCAGGTCTACCCCGCGATCGGGGAAGACATGGGCTACCTGGTCTGGCGCAAACGGAACTGCTGCGCGCTATGAAAAGTCACCTCCAAGCCTTTGCTTTTGCATTGCTGGCCGCTAGCTCTGCGATCGGCGGTGCGCTGGCGAACCCAAGCGACCCGGGGATCGATCTCGCATCGATCCGCGAGCGCGCCGCCGACCAGACCAGCGAGGCCGAAGCCCTCGCCGCGAGCGCGCGCGAACGCGCACAGCAGGTTACCAGCGAAGCGGAGGGCAGCGCCGAGGCGGGCAAGGCCAACGGACGCCGCTATGTGGGCGCGCTGCCCCGGCCCAAGGCGAGCGATAGCACCTTCGACTTCGACCGGATGGTCGCCGATGCCGGCGACATGGCCAAGGACGGGCTCGGCGAAGCGCCGCGGTTCATCGCCTTTGCCTCGCTCTCGATGCCGGCCCAGGCGCTGCGCCAGATGATGGACGATGTCACCCGCGCCGGCGGTGTGGTGGTCTTTCGCGGGCTTACCCAGGGATCGGCGAAGGTCATGACCGAGGCGCTCGGCAAGGTGCTGAAGCCCGGCGAACGGATGGACGGGGTCGGGATCGATCCGCGCCTGTTCCGCGCCTTCCAGGTCAGCGAAGTCCCGGCCTACGTGGTCACCGCGAGCGATTTCGACCTCTGCTCGGGGTTCGACTGCACCAGTGCAGTGCCGCCCTACGACCGGATGAACGGCAACGTCACCGCCGAATACGCGCTGCGCACCATTGCGGAAGGCGACGGCCCCGGTGCGCGGATCGCCGCGCAGCACCTCGCCCGCCTCCAGGGAGACCAGCCATGAACCGCCTGACACTGTCTGCACCCCTTGCGCTCGTCCTCGCGCTTGCCCCGCTTTGCGCTGCCCAGGCCCAGACTACCACGGAAGCGGCCAAGGCCGATGGCAAGGCCTTCGGCAAGGACATCGGGGCCGCTGCGCAAAGCGCCGCAACCACCCAGCCCAGTGCCGACCGGGTGCCGGGGTTTGGCGGTACGCCCAGCCAATCAGGCTACTTCGACGATCCCAAGGCGATGGAGCGCGCCGCCGCGAGCCAGGCAAGTTCGAACACCGGCTATGCCGCGATGCGGGACTCAATGGATCGGCGGGCGACCTTTAACAAAGTCGATCTCGACGCAGCGATCGCGCGCTCGAAGACCATCAGCGAGGACCCGCTCGCCTATACCAGCGGCATGGGGCTCGGCGGTACGCAAGGGCGCTGTGTGCCCTTGCCGCCCTCCTCCGGCACCGCCGCGCGCTACAAGGCGACCTGCAACACCGGCTACACCGTCGAGAGCGGCACCCAGAGCTGCACTGTCACACTCCAAGCAAGCGTCACCACCGTCACCGACTACGTCTACGAGTGCACCGACACTTACGGCGAGTGCGATGTATTTCAGGTCCCGACGTGCCAGCACACCGGCTCACGTCCGGGCAAGTGCCTCCAAGGCATCGACACGCTCTATGGCTACAAGTGCTTCGAACCGGGCGATCCGATTGACATCTACACCTGCTCGGCACCCGTCACGGGGCTGACCCCCAAACGCGTCTCGACCCGCCAGGTAGTCAACACCACCAAGGATGAAAGCCAGTGCGCCGGTCTTGCGGCCGATACCAACTGCACCAATCCGGCCGAGACCTGCACCGACAGTGATCCGACCACCCGGATCATCGACGGGGTAGCAGTAACCCAGCCCTGCTGGGCCTGGCGCCGCGACTACCAGTGCAACCGCTTCAGCCCGGCGCAAGACTGCGACACCCTTGCCTCGACCCCCGGATGTACGCTCGAGAAGGAATACTGCATCACCGACGAGGTCCCGTGCCGGACTTTCGAGCGGGTCTACGATTGCCCGGTTCCGGATCAGCCGCAGGACCCGAACCAGTTCATCTGCGACGGCGATGTCTACTGCATCGACGGCTCGTGCGAGACGATCGAGCGCACGCCAAACGACGAGTTCAAGGATGCGGTCGTTGCCTTGAACGCGATGGACCAGGCCCGCCGCGAGTTTGATCCCGACAACCTCACGCTGTTCAAGGGGACGCGCGAGAGCTGCTCATCGAAGGTCTTCGGGATCCTCAACTGCTGCAAGGGCAAGGGTTTCCCGCTGATCCCCGGGATCCAGCTCCTCGTCGCGCTAGGCTGCAGCCGCGAGGAGATGCTGCTCCACCAGAAGGATGCCCAGGGGCTCTGCGCCTATGTCGGGACCTACTGCTCGTCCTCATTCCTCGGGGTCTGCCTGACCAAGCGCAAGGTCTACTGCTGCTTTGAATCGAAGCTCAGCCGAATCTTGCAGGAACAAGGCCGCCAGCAGCTCGGCAAACCCTGGGCCAGCCCCAAGACCGAGCAATGTGCCGGCTTCACGATCGACGAGTTCGCCCGGCTCGACCTCTCCCGGATGGATTTCAGCGAGGTCTACGCCGAGTTCACCGACGCCGCGCGGCTGCCCGACGAGCTCCAGGCCGCCACCCAGATCCAGCAAAAAATCGAGGCCTACTATGCCAATACCCGTCCCTGACCGCGCACGGCGGCTCGCTGCCGCCTGCCTGCTCACCATCGGCCTTGCCTGGCTGCCGCTCCCTGCCTCGGCCGGCGACGAGCCCACAGTCACAACCGCCGACGGGCAGGACCCGTTCTACTGCGCCGAGCGCCGCCTCGGGTACTGGTTCTACTGCACCCGGCCCAAGCCGCCCGAACAGCAAGCGCCGCTTCCTCCCGAGCAGCAGAGCGCCACGTCCCGGCTCGACGCGATCACCGCCGAGCTGCGGGAACTCAAGGCCAGGGCGATCCTCGAGCCCAGCCCCGAGAACGTCACAGCCTATATCCGGTTCCAGCGCCGCCAGCTCGACCAGGCGTCGTTGTTCAGCGATGTCTGGCAGCGCGCGATCTGGCAGGAGCCCGAGCTCGACTATACGCTCCAGCGTCCAGTTTCGACGCTTGGCAAGCGCGCCTGGCAGGACGCCCGCAAAGCCGAACGCGACGGCGTGATGGCGCATCTCTCCGAGCGCTACGGGCTGTTCTACTTCTTCGCGCAGTCCTGCGGCGCCTGCGAAGTCATGTCGCCGATCGTACAGAGCGTCGCACAGACCTGGCACATCACCGTGCGCGCCATCTCGACCGACGGCGGGCCCTCGCGTCACTTCCCGCGCTACACGGTCGAGACCAACCAGCGCGCCAGGATGGGGCTCGACCCCGGGATCACGCCTGCGGTGGTGCTGTGGGATGCTGCGGCGGGGCGCGCGATCCCGATCGGTTACGGCGTGATGAGCGCCGACGAACTCCAGGACCGCATCTACCTTCTGACGACAAAGGACGCCGGACATGACTACTGAAGCACCGCGCCAAAAAGTGGGCACCGGTTTTTGGCACCAGCGGTGCGCACCAAGACGCTTCAAACGCATCGTCGCCGCAATCTTGGCGGCCGCTCTCCCCCTCACCTCGCTTCACGCCGATGTCGGCTCGTCGATGGACTCGTTCCTGAGCGACGTCGGCGGCGCAGCCAATGTCAACGGACCCACCGCCTTCCAGGGTCAGTCGGCAGGCTACTACAGCCTCGGCAACGTCTGGACCCGCTTCCCGCAGAAGACCACCAACCTCGCCAACCTGCAGCTTCCGCGCGCGCGGGCCGGCTGCGGCGGGATCGACCTCTTTGCGGGCTCGTTCAGCTTCATCAACGCGAGCGAGATTGTCGCGATGCTGAAAGCCGTGGCCAACAACGCGGTCGGGTTCGCATTCTCCCTCGCGATCGACACGGTCTGCCCCGAGTGCTCGAAGATCATGCAGGAGTTTGCGCAGAAGGCGCAGCTCATGAACAACCTCAACATCAACTCGTGCGAGCTGGCCCAAGGCTTGGTTGGCGGCATCTGGCCCAAGGGCGATCTCGCCGACAAGGCGATCTGCGAGGCGATCGGCAACTCCGAGGGCATCTTCACCGACTATGCCGCGGCCAAGCACGGCTGCGGCACCCGCGGCCAGCGCGCCAGCACCACCGCGGCGGGCGCAGGCAAATACGACGACGTCAATCCGGGCGTGGCGCGCAACTACACCTGGACCATCCTCAAGAAGTCGGCGTTCTTCTCGCCAGGCGGCAGCCTCGACCAGGAGCTCGCCGAATATGCGATGACCCTGCTTGGCACGATCATCTACGTGCCGCCCAAGGACGACGAGCCGGGCAAGTTCGTGCCGATCGTCGGTGAAAGCTCCTCGACCCTCGTCACCTCGCTGCTCGACGGAACATCGAACGGCAACGTCCTGATCTTCCACTGCGACGAGACCGACAAGTGCCTCGATCCGGGGTTCCGCTCGCTCAACTTGCCCGTCTCGAAATCGCTGCGGCACCGCGTCTCGACCCTGATCGACGGCATGGTCCAGGCGATCCGTGACGACACCCCGATCACCGAGGCGCAGAAGGAACTGCTCCAGGTCTCGTCGGTGCCGCTCTACAAGATTCTGACCGTCCAGGCCGCCTACGGACGCGGCATGCCGACCGACGACCGCGAAACGCTTGCCGAGCTCGCCTCGGTCGACCTGCTGTTCGCGGTGCTCGACCGGATTGTCAGCGAAGCGGGGCGCTCGATGTCGAGCTTCATCGGCGCCGACGAGGCCAAGATCGCAATGTGGCAGAGCCAGGTGGGCACCGTGCGGCAGGCGCTCGCCGACCGCCAGGCCAACACGCATCTCAAGGTCAATGCGGTGCTGCAGATCATCGAGAAGACCGCGTTCATTGAGAACGTGCTCGCGACCCAGATGTCGCCCGGCATGGCCGCCGCGCTCGACTGGTCGCGCGGGGTCCAGAGCCGCGCCCTCAACCACTGACACCTTACCAAGGCAAGCAATCCCATGCTCGAGATCTACACGGTTGGCGGCGGCGACTATCTCGTGAACGTGTTCCAGGCGGTCGCCGCCTGGACCGGCAACGGCGGCTACAAGAGCCTGCTTCAGGTGGTCATGGTCATGGGGCTCGCGTTCTCGGCGCTGACCCTCGCGTTCAACCAGGACTGGCGGGCGTGGATCAACTGGTTCCTCGGCGCGACGCTGATGTACACCTGCCTGATGGTGCCGCGCACCGACGTGCACATAACCGACCGGCTCAACCCCAGCCTTGCCCCCGCCAATGTCAGCAATGTGCCGCTGGGTCTCGGACTGATGGCGAGCTTCACCAGCCAGGTCGGCGACTATCTTACGGGTTCCGCCGAGGTGGTGTTCGGGCTTCCTGGCGATCTCAACTATTCGCGGGGCGGGATGATCTACGGCGCGCGGCTCTATGACGCGACCCGTAGCTTGCGCATTTCCGATCCAGAGTTCGCCGCTAACCTCGACGAGCATTTCCGCCAATGCGTGTTCTACGATGTTCTGCTCGGCCGCTATTCGATGAAGCAGCTCGCCGAGAGCGGCGATATCTGGACGACGATCGCGCCCGGCAGCCAGGCCCGCGCCCAGCGCTTCCTTACCCGCGACGCCGGCGGTGCAGTCACCTCCACGATCATTACCTGCCGTGAAGCCTATGATGCGCTGAACACGCAGTGGGCCGGGCTGATCGATAGCATGGGCACGGTGTTCGGCCGCCAGCTTTACCCCAACCAGACCGCCGCGCTCGCCAAGGCCAAGCTGTTTGCCGATCTGCCGGTTGCCTACCAGTACCTCACCGGGGTCTCGGCCTCCGCCACCGACCTGTTCAAGCAGACCCTGACGATCAATGCGATGAGCCAGGCGATGCACGGGATGAGCGGGGCGAGCGGGGCGGGCAGCGTCGACGTTTATGCTCAGACCCGCGCCGATATCCAGACCGAGCGCACCTACTCCTCGATCGCCAATGCCGCGATGAAATGGGTCCCGCTGCTCAACGTCGTGCTGACCGTCCTGTTCTACGCGCTGTTCCCGGTGCTGTTCCCGTTGTTCCTGCTTCCGAAGACCGGGCCGACGGCGCTCAAGGGCTACGTCACCGGGTTCTTCTACCTTGCCGCCTGGGGTCCGCTGTTCGTGATCCTGCACATGATGCTGATGTACAAGGGCGCGGCAGATATGGCCGCGGTCGCTGGCAGCAACGGCCTCAGCCTTGCGACGTTCACCGGCATGGCGGACGTCAACTCCGATATTGGCCTGCTCGCCGGCTACCTGATTGCCTCGGTGCCATTCCTCGCGGGCGGCGTCGCCAAGGGCGCGATGGCGATCTCGCACCAGGCGACCAGCTATCTTAACCCGAGCCAGAACGCCGCTGAGGAAGCCGCGCGCGAGGCCAGCACTGGCAATGTCGCGCTTGGCAACACCAGCCTCGAGAACTCGACCGTGATGACCCGCCAGTTCGCGCAAGGGACGATCGCGCCGAGCTTCACCTATGGCGCGGCACAAACCCGGACGATTTCGGACAGCGGCAGCCAAACCACCAGTTATCCCCATGCCGCCTACGACCAGCTCCCCAACTCGAGCTATCCGTTCACGCCCACCCTCGGCCGCGACTTCTCCTCGCGGCTCTCGACGATGGCGAGCGACTACCACGCCAACAGCCAGGCCAAGACCGCGCTTGCCCAGCAATCGACAATCAGCTCGATCGCCCAGTTCCGTGAGCTGCGCGACCAGACCAACAGCGGCCAAAGCATCGAGACCGCCAGCGGAACCTCAAGCTCGGACAGCGTCCAGACTGCCTACAGCGAGGTCGATCAGGCCTCCAACGTCCTCCAGCAAAAGTACGGGCTCTCGCGCCGGGCTGCCGACGACATTACAGTTTCGTGGTTCTTGAATGGCGAAGCATCTGCGGGTGTGGGTGGGAACGCAGGTGTCTTCAGTGCCGGCGCTAACCTGAAAGGGGGGCGCAACCAGTCCTGGACAGACAGCGACATCGGTATCGCATCCGAAGACCGCGACAAGATCTCCGGCACGTTGCGGCAGATCTCAGACAGTCACAATTGGACGAACACCCGCGACGGGTTCCTCCGCACCGTCAGCTCGTCCACCAACAGCCGGGTGCACTCGACTGCAGTCGGCCTCAACGCATCGCTCACGGAAACCAAGACCAGCACGCTCGAAGCGCGCCGTTCGGAAGAGACCGGCAATCGGCTTGAGCAGCAGGCATCGTACTTCTCAGGAAGCAATGTGGCCGGGAACCTCAATCTCAGCCAGGCCTACCGCGAATGGGGTATGGCAGAGATCGAGAACAATCGCGACTACTATGGCGATGTCCGGTTCGACGACACGTCCTTCCAGCTCAGCCCAAAGGGACAGGCTTTGCAGCGCAAGTTCGTTGAGTCCTATGCAGGGAGCATCAAGGCAGAGGTCGAGAGTGAGCTAGTCCTGCCGCCGGTCGCGCCGATCGGCAATCCTTCTGTGACGACACCGGCGAGCGTGCGTGCCTCGGCCCCACTCAGTGCAATCGCCGGACCAGCACCGCTTCCGCAGGGACCTTCGCCGTCACCGATTCATGACGAAGTGAGGGTCCAGCAAGATGCCGGTCGCCAGCGGATCATTGGCGAGCGGACACGCCTCGAAAGCCTCACCGGCGGAGCCAAGGGCGCGAGCGCGGAAGCAGCTGACGAGATAAAAGAGTGGAAACCTAGTGGCCAATGACGAGGTCATTGATGACCACGAAAATTCCGAAAGCCACGAACAAGCAGATAACCGCAATGCCCAAAGCACGGGCCCAAGGATCGGCCCAAGCCTTCTTAACGCGATATTCCGTCAATCGGTTCTCAGCGAGCGCACGATCAAGTTCGGCCAAGCCCTCCCACTTCTGGGGGACAGGTTCGCTGCCGTTCTTGAAATCGAAATCTGTCATGATGGCGTTCATTGATCTGCTCCTTTGGAACATAGCAGAAACTTGCGGTCGGAGAAGCCGAAATGACTCGAGATCGGTCGCTTGCCTCTGCGCCAACCCAAAGCGCCCTTCCCTCCCTCACTAGTACGGGGGACGGCTGTCGGCCAACTATGGACATGAAACGGTGCGTCACGCTCGCGCCGCGAGCCAGCAAGAAACGGCACCCTTGCAAGGCTCGACGCTGCAGAACGCCAGGCGCGCGGGACTGGGCGCCAGCCGGCGTTCGGCAAGGAGAGCCGCAAGAGTGCCTGCGGGTCAGCGAAAATGCGCCGCACCCTGGTCCGAGCCTGCGAGGCCAGTGTGCGTCCTTGGAGAACTCCCGCTCCGCGTTGAGAGGTCTCAATTCGCTGACAGAGCCGACATTTGAAAAGTTTAGATCGGCTCGCCGGAAGCGGTCCTTGGTTCAAACGAACGAACGAAAATGGAACTGTGCCGGTAGCGGAGAGACAGGTTTAGAAGGACGAGCCCCGTGAGCGTACACTACTCTCGTCTTGCGATCTAGCCATCCTCAGGCTTGCCATAGAGCGAGACCCCGTAGTGCTTGACAGGGAACCTCTCTCTGGCCCGGTCCAGCAAACTCAGTCGTGGGCAACGGACATGGTTGTAGGCGCGAGCAGACAACTTTCGAGCCCTATCTCGTTGGTAGCTTTTCGAACGGATTGGTAATCTACGAACTACTAGATGACGGATTGAGTTAGGCAAGGGTTTGCGAAGGGTGTCTCCGAAGTTGCCGGAGCGCGCCAAAGCGCGAGACGTCTCACTGTAGGTTGCATATTGTCGCGTGGCTTAAATATCCGTTTAGCGACTGTTCGACTTGAGACCTTGAGTTTTTGCTCCATTGGGTCATCATGACGCCAATGGTGAAGTTCAAGGGCAAGGGCGGCCGAACCGCGCCGCTCGACGAGTACGATCTCGACGACGGCTGGTGGCAAAGAGGAGATCCAGGAGGGGCTCGTCCCTTCGTGGGCGGAGCGACATATCGTCCCTCAGATACGCCGGTTGTGATCAAGCAATGGCAGCGGCGCAGCGCTGTGGACGACAATGTGCTGCGTGAAATTTGGCGCGACGAAATCCGGCAGCTCAATCGCCTAAAAGGACTGCCGAAAGCATCGTCCTATCTCGCAACGCTGCGCGACTCGTTCGAGGACGATCAGGCCTTTTCGCTGGTGCTGGATTGCGGCGATCGCGTTCCGCTCGCGTATCGCGTCCAGCACGCGGCCAGCAGATCATGGCATGCGAGCCCACGCACCCTGCAGAGCCGACAGCGGCTGTGGCAGGAGGTCCGGCGGCTGGCGGATGCGATCGGAATCCTGCACGGACAGGGGCTGCTGCATCGTAATATCGACCCTTGGGCGGTGATGACAGCGGCAGGGGACGAGCCCGACTTCCTGCTCACCGGCTTTGAATGGTCGATGCGGCTGTCGAGCGAAGGGCCCAAGCGCAAGACCGCTTCGTCGGTCCATTCCTTCTATGAAGATTGGCGCGCGCTGGGGAACCTGATCGCTTGGATTCTCAATATTCCATCGCTCGGCAAGCCGAAGGAGCCGTATCGCGCGGACCCCTCCGCGAACACGGACTTCCTGTACGGCCCGGAACGCGATCTGCTGCGCATGCTGATCGCCGCCGACCCGCTGGCGCGCCTCGACGCGGACGTCGTTACTGAGCAACTCGACCGTATCTTGCCGACGCTCGAGCAGCAGCGCGTCGGAAGCGAGGCGAAGCTGGTGCTGGCGCTTCGCCTCGACGCGCAGCAGGAGGTGTCGCGCGCGATCCGCGCCGCAAGCGATCAAACGATCGGCCTTACCGACTATAACTCTCAGCGGCGTTTCATCGCCGACGCGCTCGCCGACAGCCCGAGGCTGGTGAAGGTAAAAGGCCGCGACGGGGGACCCGAGAGCTATAAGCTGACCAGTCCGATGATCACGCTCGAGCTGCGTCCATACGCACTATCTCGCGGCGGAGAAACGACGTGGTCACTTGCGGAGGGCCGACGGATACTGCGCGAAAAGCCCGCCCAGGCCGAGATCGTCGCCGAACGCCCGCTCGACGGTTGGGATATCGAGGTCATTGACATGGGCGAGGCGCGGCAGCGTGCGCCGAGAATGCAAGGCAAAACTACGCGGTGGGATGCGTTGATTAAGGCACCCGCAGTCGATCCCGCAACGGCGGCGCTCCGCAATCGCAGCTATGCCGCGGCGATGCTGGTCCAGGTAGCCGACATGCTATGGCGAGCGGCGCAGATCTGGCCGGTGCGCCGCGTGTCGATGGAAACGCGAGATTCGGTCTCGATTCTCACGCTGGAGGGTCGGGACGACCCCGTTCTCACGGCGTTGTCGCAGGCGCTGGGCATTCAGCCGCCAGCGGCCCGGCTACTCACTGCGATACGTGACGAGACGATTGAGGTCGACGGCGAATGGCAATTGTCTACGGATCTGGCGACAGGACGGGTGCGGGGACGAACCTCCGTGTGGCGCTTCTCGGAGCTCGACGACCAGAGCGGACGCGCGCGCTACGTATTTGAAAGTTCTGCGTCGCCGGCCGACATCATGATCGCTGGCGATCTCTATCTCCAGCTCGAAGGTCCAGGTTATGACGCCCTCGTCGAACGTCGGCTGAACGCGCTCAAGAATCTTCGAGACCATAGCGAGCTGCTGGGCATGCTCGAGGATCCGGCGGGCGAGATCCGGCTTTCGCGCGACGACACCAGCCCGATCGCGGGTCTGGAGGCCGATCTCGATGCCTCGAAGGCTGCCGCGCTCACCGGTGCATGGGAGCAGCTCCCACTATATCTAGTTCAGGGACCGCCAGGCGTGGGCAAGACCAGGCTCGTGCGGGCGTTGGTGGCGAGCAGGCTCGGCTCCTCGCCAATGGACCGGCTGCTGCTGTCGGCTCAGAGCCATGCTGCGATCGACCACCTCCTAGACGAGGTCAAGGAAGCGCTAGACGAATTGCCCGACGAGGTGATGAGGCAGATCTTCCCACTGCGTTGCAGGCCGATGGATGCGGAGGCCAAGACAGTGTGGGACCGCGAGGTCCAGGCCAAGCGCATTGCGGAGAGCCTTGAAGCCAGTCCGCTCGCTGCGGCGGCCTCACCGGCAATTCGGCGCAAGATTGCGACGCTGAAGCGCGTCTATCAGAATGCGCCGGCGAGCGGAGGTCAGCAGGAGGACGTTTCGCGCCAGCTGTTCGACCGGTCGTTCGAGAGCCTGTTGCTCAGGTCGGCGAATCTCGTATTCGCATCGACCAACTCGGCGGATCTCGCGCGTCTCATCGACGAACGCGGCCAATTCGATTGGTCGATGATTGAGGAAGCTGGCAAGGCCACCGGTGTCGAACTGCTGGCACCGCTCATGCTTTCGCACCGTCGACTGCTGATCGGCGACCATCAGCAGTTGCCTGCATTCGAGGCGAAACGCCTGAAGGACATTCTCGCAGAGACCTCGAAGATGCGCGCCGCGCTCGAAGCCGGGCGCGATGCGATCGCGCCGCTATTCCGTAAGCTCGATGTCGAGGACGTGCTGGACTGGGTCTCCGAGAACCTCGAGGAGCGGCTCTGCGGCGAGGCGATCTCGATGCTTCAGCTTTTTGAGACATTGATCGAGCCAAATGTCCTGAAGCGCGACCCCAACGCGCCGGGACGGGCGCTTGGTCGGCAGTTGCTTGAGCAACACCGAATGCATCCGGTGCTCGGAGCACTTATCTCCGAAACCTTCTATGATGGTAAGATCCGGACTTTTCCAAAGGCAGCGGAGCGGTTTCATACCGAGACGCCGCCGGTGTCGTCCGCTGATCCTGCGCGCCTACCCAACGCGCCGCTAATATTCGTCGATCTCCCTTATATCCAGAGCACCGTCGGAATGAAGCCACCTGAGTCCCGGCCGCGCTGGACGAACCGGATGGAGGCGGCAGCTTGCGTAGATGTACTTTCGTTGCTGCGCGCTGAGCCTTCCGTCAACCCGACGCTCGCCGTGCTTAGCCCCTACCGGCGCCAAGTGCGGCTGCTTCGTGAGACAGCGGAGAAGAACGCGGGGCGCCTAAGCAACCTCGATGCCTTTCGAGCCAAGACCGAGGATGGCTTTTACGGTACGGTCGACTCCTTTCAAGGAAACGAGGCCGACGTCGTAGTGGTGTCGCTAGTGCGCAACAATTCGCGGTCTGGCCTCGCTGCACTTGGGTTCCTGAGCGACGAGCGACGCATGAACGTGCTGCTTAGTCGAGCCAAGTGGCGGCTTGTCGTGGTAGGTAGCGTGGATTTCCTCCGCGCGTGCCTCCCCGAGCACGACGCGCTCCCACCTGGGGATCCGCTCGCGTTCCTTGCCCGCATGCTCAGTTTCATGGCTCCCGAGGTCGCTGATCCGCGCGAAGGAGTGAAGGTCATTGGGATCGACACCTTGCGGGGGGCGGCGAAGTGATGAAGTTAATCGCAGTTCCGGTCTCGGTCGGATCGGTCACCATCTACGCAGCCAAGGGCCGCCGCTGGAGCGTCGTTGAGCATTTGTTGCTCGACGCGGTTTGCCAGCGACCGCGTGGAGCAGTGGAACTCTCGATCGCCTCGACCTTGCCGGTGCGAATGGTCGTCGAGGCTATGATCAACCTCATGCGTGCGGGGTGGATCGAGCTTGTCACCGAAGGCACCGCGAGCGTGTTTGCCGCGACCGCCGGCGGGCGGGCCAATGTCGGCCGCGACGATCTGCCGGTGGTGACCCGGCTGATCCGTCGGCCAGTCCGTTATGCGGTTGACCGCGTCAGCGGATCGGTGCTGCGCTATCGCGATCTCGAATTCGTCTGGGCCAGCCGGTTCCGGCAGATGCGTGATCAAGTCGACGCAGTTATCGCGGCAGCGAAGGATCTGCCCGAACCCAAACAAATCGATGTCATCGCCTCGATGCTGCATGACGATGAAGAGTATCGCGGCATCGTCACCAATTCGGCGAGAGCGGGCGATGGCTATGCGCTCGTGCGGGTCGCCAACGGCAAGGTGCGTGGACTCGCGAACGCACCCGAAGCGCTGCTCACCGAAATACTCGCTGTAGCCGCAAAGAAGACGCGCCCCGATCAGCCCGAAAGAGTGGGCGATGTGCGCGTCGGGCTTCCCAAGTTCACGCAGCGCCACGTCACATTTTCGAGTGACGACCTAGTGCTCGGGGGGCCGGACCACGAAGCGCTGCTCCGCTCGATCATCCGCGGGGCAGCGGCGTCGATCGTCATCCACTCGACCTTTGTGGGCGGTGGCAGCAGCGACGAGATGATCGAACTGATCGAGGCGGCGGCGCGGCGCGGAGTCCGCGTCGATATCCTCTGGGGCAAGTCTGACGCGGTGGACGGGAGCAACGCGACGCGGGATGCCTGCGCGGCGATCAACACGCGGATGCGCAAGTCGGGGCTTGAGCAATTCGTGCGCGCCCATCCGTTCTCGACGGCGTCACACGCAAAGGTTCTGGTCGCTGACGACGGTAAGGGAGGCTTCGTGGCGGCGCTCGGCTCGTGCAACTGGCTCTCGACAGGGTTCACATCGTTCGAGGCTTCCGTGCGCACCAACGATCCGCTGCTTGTGAGCGACATCATGGATGCGCTCGCGCAGTTGGCTATGACAGTGACGGGACTCAACGGCGGGGTGGCAGCCCAGCTCGCAGGTCAGGCAGTCAATATCCGCAAGAGTAACGCGCCTCGCCCAGGCCGGCGGGCGGACGCTAAAATCGTTCTGGGCCCTGAGCATGCGGAATGCGTGCTGCAGGCGCGCGATGACGCCCATAGCCACATCGTGCTCGGCAGTCACCGGATGGGGCGCAGCGCGAACAATCTCTCGATCCGGCCTACACGCGCAGCGGTCGACGCGAATGGGATCGACGCTGCGCTATATTACGGGCGGCTATCGGACGGAATGACGGCCGAGCAAGCGACGGAGCTTAAACTCGCGCACGGAGCGAAGGGCATGCGGATTCGCCAGATCAGCGATCCACGAATGCACGCGAAGTTCATCGCTTGGGACGATGACAACATCGTCATTACGAGCCACAATCTGCTTTCAGCCGACCCGACCCACGACTTCGCGGAGCTTGGCGTGCATATACGCGCGGTCGGCGCCGGACGCGCCCTGCGCGAGAAGCTCAAGCAAATCTTCGAAAGGTGACACCTTGCTTCCCAGCGTTGAGTATTTCATGCCGACTTCGATAGCTTAGCAGAGCCGATTTCATGCAGCGGATAAGGCATCGCGGAGCTAGATAAAAATTAGTTACGAAAGGCCGAGGACGGAAAAGAACATTTCATTTCCAACGTCCGCTCTCTAGATCGAGTCACTCGACCGGAACGACCGAATTTGGGACGCATACCTGACAGGCTCGCCACCATCGTCATCGATACCGAAACCTGCCGTTCATTCGTGGGGCTGATCGTTGTTGCGCTTCTGCTGTTATGCACCCCTCTCCGGCACCAGTTGAAGTGCCTGGTAAAGGGCATCACCTCTCCGTCCGATAATGGCTGTCAATTGGGCCGCAGTTAGCGCCAGAATAGTATCTTTGTCACGATGCCCGGCTCGATAGAGCGAAAGAATTTCCCCGCGTGTCAGTGGGAACGAAACGGAGGAGAGAGGAAGCGCATCAGCGGGAAGTCCAAGATCGAGTCGAGTCAGCAGCAGGGCCGCCGCTTCCTGATCGTGTGCCCGGCCAAGAACGATGGCCGCGATCCGTAAAGCAGAGTCGAAAAGGAAGCGTGAGCCATCTGCAAATCCCCGGATGTCTCCATGCCCAACGCGAGAAAAGGCATTTGACGAGTAGCGAGCTTCGATATCGGTCGTCGGCTCACCCGCGATCCAATCGCTTACAATCAACGCGCGCTTACAGCGTCCATAGAAGGCAACATCGCTATCGGCTCGATGGCTCAACGAGCGAGTAATATTAAAACCGAACCGTGCCCCCGCTTCTTGCTGCCAGCGGGGCTCCCCGTTCTTACCGCTCTGGGGCGTGTAATCTTCGTCACGCTCTGGAAGGCACTCGATCAGAGCGAGTAGATTTTCGAGCGTCGCGTTGCCTGGCTCGATGCGTTGCAATATCTCAACGAGTCGCATGGCGGATTCTAAACTAAGCGGCGACTCACCGCAGGCTCGACCTAACATCGTAAGCCGCAGGTTATCGCCCTCTTGGTCGATCAAGCCATCCGCGATCATGCGGTTCAACAGGCGCTCCAGATTTTCACCCATCTGGATCCGCCAGCCTGGATTCTGGAGCGCAGCGAGATAGCCCCCATAAGTGTTTGCTACCAAATCTATGACCGCCTCACGCGCCACGTCGCGTACTTGCGCAAGCAGACGGATTACCCAAGTGCCAGGCTGATTTGGATTAAACGAGGAAGTAATCGCTTCGGGCTGACCCTGCACATACTTCCTGAAGAGCTGGTTTCGCTCCATCGGCGTATCGGCGAGAATGATTGATTTGCCCTCAGCCTCAAATCCGAGGCGGCCGGCACGTCCAGCCATGTTCTTATACTGCGCCACCGTGTAAGGCGTGCGTACTCGCCCCGGGAAATCGGTTTCGGCGATAATGACGGTCGATGCCGGAGTGTTCACCCCCGCCGCGACGGTGCTGGTAGCCACAAGGACTTTGATGCTGCCGTTGTGGCCTCGAAAGCCTTTCTCGACAGCCAAGCGCTCGTCTCTTGTCAGATCCCCATTGTGAAAAGCAACGCCGCCTTCGAGGGCGCGACGAAGGCGTTCAGACATAACTGACGGATCGCCTTCCGGGAGCGCGTCGAGGACGTCTCGCGCGGCATCAAGCCCCAATTCATTGGCAAGATATTCCGCACACCCACTTGCGGGTCCGCGCGCGTTTCTGAACACGATGACCTTCTCGCCCCCAGCGACAAGCTGCTGCACCAACGGAACGATAACGTCTTGCGAAGATGGCTTTGACCTACGCTGTTGAATTCGGTGGCGTTCGATAAACTGAACTGTTTCCGCGCCACCCGGTCCCACGCTTGTGAACGCGCCACTCCGGTCCAACACGCCCTCAACTAGGGGGACGGGGCGTTCGCTCGTTTGAAGCAGCGCACAATCAAGCCAGCGGTCAAAATTATTGGTGTGACCGATAACGGCGCTTAAGGTGATAAGCTGGGGGCTTACGCCGCGCTGTCTAGCACTGACCAAGCTGGTGAGGAGCAGTTCTACCGCCATTCCACGTCCAGGCTCAGTGATAAATTGCGCTTCATCGAGAACCACAAGCCCGATCTGGTTGAGGATGTGCTTTGACGAGACCGAAAGGCTTAGAAACTTCTCGTAGGTGAAGAATGCAATGTCGTATTTGCCGCGCAGGATTTCCCCTACCTGATCCTGCCAGTCTCCGCTACAGCGCGCGATACGAAGGCCAAGACGTTCTCCGTAAAGAGCGGAAAAGTCCTCAAATTTCTCGTTTACAAGCGCCTTGTACGGCAGCAAGAAGACAGCCTTCTTACCATCGGCAATAGCCTTCAGCGCGGCCAGTTCGCCCACAAACGTCTTGCCTGCACTGGTTGGTGCTACAACCAAAAGCGATTGAGCGCTGAGAATGCCTCTATCGTTGACCGCTGCGATTTGGAGGGCATTGAGCCCATGCGGGAAACGCTCATGCCAGGCGTCGATGGCCACTTGGGGAATGCCAGCTTGGCTCAATTCACGGATATCTCCGGTGGTTTGGAGGTTGCCATACTCTGGAAATGCGGCCCTGTAGCGGTCACCGACACGACCGGGCGGCAACATCAGGTCGCCCTGAGTTTGACCGAACATTGTTGGCGATTGTTCGTAGCCGAAGCGTCCCGCATCAGCCCCGACCAGGCGGGTGACGCGATCAACCATCTCCAGCACGCCGATCGGCTCTTCAGCCGATAGCAGAGTGTCGATGACGGCCTTGGTGAAAAGGCCATGCCGCGTCTGCGGATCTTCCAACGCTACTTGCTCGGCTGAGGACGCGGCGAAAAGTATCCTGCCCTGACCAGCCACGTCCACTAGGGGAAACGCAATGCCGTTTCGTGGCACTAGTCCGACATCGAGCACACGTGCAGGAGCGCCTCCACTAAAACAGCAATCGAGCAGGAGGATTACGGCGCGCGCGCGGGTGTCACGAAAACGCCGCGCCAGTTCATCCATCCCCAACGTTGTGCCAGGAATATCGGCAACGCTGGTATCATGCAGAACAAGTCGGTGGTCGGGTGTTCCATGACCAGCGAAGCCAAGAATGACAACATCTGTTTCGTCGGCAGCACCGAGCGTTGCATCCATTGCCGCGCGCACAGCTACCAACGTAGCATTCTCATTGGTTATGAGCTGAGGCTTTGAGCCTTCGATGGAATCAGACATAATAGCCCACAGGGCAGTTGCGTCACGCGCCGCGCCTGTGAGGTCTCCCACGAATGGGTCGCAATGTCTGTCGATCCCGAAGAAGGCCGCCCGCATCATGGTCAGGCCCTCGAAACGCTGAAGCTGCCACTATAGGACGCAGAAGATTTTCCCAAAGATGTCGGGCGGAATGTCGCCTCTTGCCGTGCTTGGCGGCTCCCAACTTTTTCAAACCAGACGCACCAGACGGTGTCCTCGCCAGTCATGCCCGCCTTGCCGACTTGGTCGACAGTCATGATAGCCCCCCGGATTTCAACCGAACAATATCACCAGGCTCGAAGCTCATTTTTTTGCTCCAGGTTCGCGCTTTGTTCAATTGTTATCCTAAACCGAACGCTTCGACTAGTTGCGCTGAGAGGTCTACCACAGCTTTTGATTGTTGCAGGTCGTTAGCTGCCGTTCGGTCGAGGCACGTAAACGGCGGCTAAAGCTCATCTGTGCTTCTGAAAGCTGCCAGTCAGCAAACGGTCAAGTTGCCGCCTTTTGCTGCCGGTTGAATGAACGGGAGCTACCGACGGACGAATTGGAGGCTGCGAACGGCAGCCATGTTCGCGCAAGCTGAGGAATTCACTTGTGCGACTCTGGTGTTTCGACATATTGTCGGCTGCAAGCAGCAAGATCTCTGGTCCGGTCAGTTGACCAAGATGGCCCAAAGGCGTTCTTCTGAATTGACTACCCATTTGATCAGATTACCAGTTCGCAGATGGTAATTCATCGATGCTCTCGGATTTGGTTTTCTGGGCTATTTGCAGCGTCGTTTCTGGCCTACCCAAGCCAAGCTCAAATCGTCTCGGGAGAAGCAACCGCAGCAGACGGAGATTCATTGGTTGTTGGCGGAAAGCGAGTCCGCCTATTCGGAATTGACGCTCCTGAGCTTGCCCAGTCCTGTACCAAGCAAGGAATCGCCTGGAACTGCGGTGAACAGGCCCGCGACAATCTCGCCGAACTGGTGAAAGGTCAGACTGTTTATTGCCAAGGTCAGGGCGTAGACCAGCATGCACGGCTGGTCGCGGTTTGCTCGGCTGGAAATGTAGAGCTCAATGAAGCGATGGTCGCCTATGGCTGGGCGATAGCCTACCGAGAATTCAGTGACGCCTATGTTCCGGCCGAAATTCGCGCCAAAGCCAATGGTTTTGGCATTTGGTCATCTCAGTTTCAGAACCCTGCCGAATATCGATTGAGCTTGTTGCCAGCGCCCCCAGTTGCGGCGGCACGCGCAGCGTCACCGCCCCCTAGGCGCGGCGCCACCACTTCTCCGCTGGCCTGCGTCATCAAGGGCAACCGAAATCGGCGCGGTCAGTGGATCTACCATCTGCCCGGCATGCCCTATTACGAACAAACCCGTGCCGAGGAGATGTTTTGTACGGAGGCCGAAGCCCAGGCTGCCGGCTATCGCCGCGCTATCGTGCGAAACTGATCCGGCATGGCCAAGAAAGGCGATGCCGGGTGTGCGCCCCTAATCGTTGTGGGAGTGATCCTGTTCGCGCTTGGCAAGTGTGTCGGCGGCCCGGAGCCTGAAGCTTCTTCTCCCCAAGGCCTGTATTCTGCGCCAACCGAAGCCGCGCCCGCCGTAACGGCACTGTACGTTCAAACCCGCTCACTTAACTGCCGAGCATCGCCATCCCGCAAATCCACGATCATCACCAAGTATGTGCGCGGGCAGGAAATCGGGATTACCGATTATTCCGGCGATTGGGCGCTTGTACCGCAAGGTGGCGTCGACGGTTGCTGGGTCGCGCGCCAAAATCTGTCTGAAAGCCCGCCCCCTGAAAATTCCGCCGCAGTGACCGCCGCTCCAGTCTTGTCCCGCCGCTCGGCGATCGAGACATTAAATGATGGGCCAAGTTGCGGAACGAAGTGGAAATGCGGCCAGATGGACAGCTGCGAGGAAGCCTACCACTATCTCAATCAGTGCGGGCTTGGACGGCTCGACGGCGACGGCGATGGTGTGCCTTGCGAAAGCATTTGTTGAGGCGTGTTGTTGGATCGGGCTTGCAGATAGGTACGCACCCGATCACAGGTCTTCGCTCGCGGGAGCCGCCCGCCTCGCAAATCTTCGACGAACCTTGGATCGCCCACCGCTAGCCGTCCGAACTTGCTGGGTGGCATCCGATGCTGCGCAAGGTAGGTCTCGATCTGGTCCAGGAGCTCCATCGGCGTCGACTCACTTAATGCTTGTGTTCTTGTTATGTTCCGTATAGGA
>JAFEEX010000052.1 GCA_018240895.1 Pseudomonadota bacterium
TATCCCCTGCCGCCCAAGAGCGCCTGCATCGGCTGTCCCTTTCATTCCGACGCGGCATGGCGGCGCCTGCGCGACGAAGATCCCGAGGCGTGGGACGACGCCGTGTCGCTCGACGCCACGATCCGCACTGGCCTGCGCGGGATTCGTGGTGAAGTCTATCTTCACCGCTCCGCCGTGCCGCTGGAGGAAGCGGACCTGACGACGGCCGCCGACCACGGCCAGCTCGATCTCTGGCAGAACGAATGTGAGGGGATGTGTGGAATCTGATCGGCTGAAAGCCGGAAAGCCGGAAATACGGAAAGCCGGATGCGTGCGTCTGCGACAATCCCGCGAGCAAGGTGCGTGGCGCTGCCCTCCTAGAGTGAGAGGGCGGCGCTTCGCTTAGTGACGGATTGAGATCCGAGAGAGAGCCTCACGGAGTCCGTCATGGAGTGAAGACCATGGCCAAGGCCGCACGCAAGAAGACCCCCGCCGTCGCCCCGATGATCGAATTTTCGCGCGCGCGCGACATTCCGTTCAACCGTATCAGGCTTTCGGACAGCAACGTCCGCGAGATCGACGTCGAACAGGGCCTCGATGAGCTGACCCAGGACATCGACCGCCGCGAAGACCTCGTGATGGGCCTCAATGTCCGTGCCGTCCTCGACGATGCCGGCGCCGAGACCGGCGATTTCGAGACCCCGGCCGGCGGCAGGCGCTACCGCGCGATCGCCCGCCTGGTCGCGGCGGGCCGCTTCCCTGCCGACGGCTTGGTGCCTTGCCTGGTCAAGAAGGCCAATGCCAAGACCTCGGCCGTCGACGATTCCTACGCCGAGAATGTCATCCGGCTGGCGCTGCATCCGCTCGACCAGTTCAAGGCGTTCAAGCGCATGGTCGACGGTGGCATGTCCAAGGAGGAAGTCGCCGACGCCTATCGCACCACGCCGCGCTACATCGCCCAGCGGCTACGGCTTGCCCGCGTCGCGCAGTCCCTGCTGGACGCCTATGCGCGCAGCGAGATGACGCTGGCGATGCTCGAGGCGTTCACCGTCAATCCGGATCATGCCCGACAGGAACAGGTCTGGGAGGCGATCCAGCGTTCGCACAATCGCCAGCCCTGGTATATTCGCGATCTTCTCACCGAGACGACCGTGCCGACCGACGACAAGCGCGCACAGTTCGTCGGCGTCGAAGCCTATGAGCAGGCCGGCGGCGTGATGCTGCGCGATCTCTTCTCCGACGAGGATGAGGGCTGGCTGGAGAACCCCGCGCTGCTGGACCGGCTGGTCGCCGACAAGCTGAAGGGCATCGCCGATGAGGTCGCGGCCGAGGGCTGGAAGTGGATCGAGGTCGATACCGATCTGCCCTACGGCCATGATCGCGGCCTTCGCGTCCTGACCGGCACGTTCCCCGATCTGAGCGAAGAGGAGCGCGCCACCCGCGAGGCGCTGCGCGAGGAATATGAGCGGCACGAGGCGGAACACGCCGATTACGACGAGTTGCCCGATGAGATCGACGCGCGCCTCGGCGAGATCGAGGCCGCGCTGAGCGCCTTCGAGAACCGCCCGGCGATCTATGACGCTGCCNNCGGCGAGCTTGTCGTTGCGCGCGGCTACGTCCGTCCCGAGGACGAGGCGCCCGTCACCGTCGACGGCGAGGAGGATGCCGGCGACAACGAATCCGATGCCGAAGGCGGCGCCGTCGCGGCCCAGGCCACCGTCCAGCGCGCCGTCATCACCATCGGCGGCGAGCCGGTGTATGCGGAGGATGACGAGGATGACAGCATCAAGCCGCTTCCCGAGGGGCTGGTGATCGAACTCACCGCCCATCGCACGCTCGCGCTCCACGAGGCGCTCGCGAACAACCCGCATGTCGCGATGACGGCGCTCCTGCACCGCATGGTGATGGAGCGTTATCATTACTCGGGCCCGACCGGCTGCCTGGAAATCTTCGTGCGTCAGCAGCGTTTCGGTGTGCAGGGCGCTGATCTCAGCGACACGCTCTCAGCCAAAGCGATTGACGAACGCTTCGACCCCTGGAAGGCCGACGTTCCTTCCGACGAAGGCGCGCTCTGGGACTGGATCGCCGCGCTCGACGACGCCAGCCGGATGGCGCTCTTGGCCCATTGCGTCAGCTATGGCGTTAATGCGCTCTACGAGCGGCCCAATCCGCACAGCGGTTCCGGCGTCTCGCAGTTCGGCCTTGATCGCCGCCTGTCCGGTGCCGATCGCATCGCCCGCGCCACCGGCTTCGACATGGTGGCCGACGCCGGCTGGAGGCCCACGGTCGACAACTATCTCGGCCGCGTGACCAAGCCGCGCATCCTCGAAGCCGTCCGCGAAGGTGCGGGCGAGCGCGCCGCCCAGCTCATCAGCCATCTGAAGAAGGGCGACATGGCGAAGGAAGCCGAGCGCCTGCTGGCCGAAACCGGCTGGCTGCCCGAACCGCTGCGCCTGGCGGACCTCGACGGTGACGCCGCGGATGCTGGCGATGCCGGTGACGGCGAGGCCCTGCCGGACTTCCTGGCAGGCGATGGCGACGAGGACGAAGCCGCCGAGGCCGAAGACGAGCACGTCGCTCTCGTCGCGGCCGAATGATCGAAACATGCGCCCCATCATCGGTGGGGCGCATTTTTCATGCTGGCCACGGCCACCTTCCGAGAATGGAGAGAGGCAGAGGCCGGACGGCCTGGCCGTGACGGGTTACGAGGTGGAGGAGAGTCTTCCGCCGCCCGTCGCGGAGTAGATCCCATGACCCTTTCCCGGCAATCCTGCATCGCCCCGATCGGCGCCATTCTCGCACGGCACATCCTGCCGACCCTGCAGCGGGCACAGAAAATGCCGTTGCGGATCTCCTGCATCGGCACCGCCAGCTATGAAGGCGTCAACGAAGCCGATGATTTCGACCGTATCGTCGTCCTCGGCGAATGCCCGTCGCCCGAAGAGGCCATGTTCGTCGCCAGCCGCCGTGTCGCGGCCGGCGACATCCGTGTCGGGACCGACGACATGCTGCGTTTCCGCCCGCGCATCGTGATCATTCAGGACTGCGATCAGGGACTGGTTCTCGCCGGAACGATCCGGGCTGGGATCATCCTCTGGCAGCAGCCGGTCGAATCCGACGCCGAGGCCCGCCAGATCGTAACCGAGGCCAGCAAGCTGCGCGGCGCGGCCTTCGCAGCGGCCGGTCGCGGCGAAATCGGCCCGGCCCGCGAATATCGCTACCGCGCCAGCCAGCTCGAAGCGCGGCTGGTCGATGCGCCGTGGCGCGAGACGGCCGCCGAGCTTCTGCGATTGGCGCTCGCCGCCTGACTTTCCGCCACGCTCTTTCATCCATTCGACCCGGCCATGCGCCGGGTTTCGTCGTTTCAGGAGCCAGTCATGGCCGAATATTTCACCCACTTTTCCTGCCTGCTCGACGTGGGCACGCCCGATAATGCCGCTCGCGCGCTCGATCTCTACAACTTGCTCGCCTCCGCCGAGAACGCCGCCGAAGACCCGCCATCGGAAGGCTTCCTCCTGTCGATCGTACCCGAGCATGGCGGCACGCAACTCTGGATGCGCGACGACACGACCGGCGATCCCGAGCATGTCATCCGGTTCGTCCAGCGGTGCGCGGCGGCGTTCGGTCTCTCCGGCCGCTGGGGCTTCCAATATGCCAACACCTGCTCGAAGCCGCGCCTCGACGGCTTCGGCGGCGGCGCGCATGTCCTCGATCTCGCCACCGGCGAGACCATCGCCTGGACCTATACCGACGGCTGGCTTGCCCGAGTTCTCGACGGAGGCGAGCCCGATGCCTGAGATCATCGAAACCACCGTCTATCGGCTCGACGAGCTTTCCGACGCCGCCAAGGACAACGCCCGCGCCTGGTATCGCGAAGACGGATTCGACTACGACTGGTATGATTCCGTCTTCGAGGATTTCCAGCGCATCGCGGAAATCCTCGGGATCTGCCTCAAAACCCGGTCCGTCCGCCTGATGGGCGGCGGCACCTGGCAGCAGCCGCAAATCGCGTTCACCGGCTTCTGGTCGCAGGGCGACGGCGCCAGCTATCAGGCATTTTACGCCTTTCGGAAAAACGCCACCCGCGAAATTCGCGAGCACGCACCGCAGGACACGCGCCTGCACGCGATCGCCGATGACCTGCTCGCGATCCAGCGCCGCAACTTCTATCAGCTCCGCGCCGATGTCAGCCATCGCGGCCGCTATTCCCATGAATACTGCATGGCGATCTCGGTCGAGCGCGATAGCCCGACCTGGCAGGACATGACCGCTGATGCCGAGGATGCCGTGATCGAGGCGCTGCGCGATCTCGCCCGCTGGCTCTACCGGCAGCTCGAACGCGAATACCAATACCTCAGTTCGGATGAGGCAGTGGACGAGACGATCACCGCCAACCAATACACATTCACCGAAACCGGACGCCGTTTCGGCTGACCTTCACAAGCGCCCCGCCTCACGGCCGGGCGCTTGTTTCATGTCGGCTATCGCTACGGCGTCAGAGGGAGAGAGTGGCCGGGACGGGTTCGAGCCCGTCCGGTCCGAGAGAGAGCGCCGGCGGGCTTGCCCGTTTCCGCTCTCCCGAGGACTTCCACGATGAACGCTCTGCTTTCCCTTGCCGATACGCTGCCGGCGACGCCGCTCGCCGCATCCGGCGATTCCGCTGCCGTCCACGCTGCCGCCCTCCTGATCCTGCCGCATCTCGAACGCGGGGCGCGTGTCGATGCCGTCGCCTTGCGCGACGCGATGGAAGCGGCCTTCGGCGGTTCCGACGCCACCGGCCTCTGGGACTGGAAAACCGCCTACGAGGCGTGCGAGGTCGCAACCGTCCTCTTCCTGCGCAAATACGGCAAGGTGCTTTTCCGCAAAGCCGGTTCTCCGGTCGCCGCGCTCCCGCTGCTCGGCAAGATCGCCGGTCTTCTGCCTACCCATACCCGCCGCTCGCAGGAGAGCCAGGCGCTCCAGCAATTCTCGACGCCGATCCCGCTTGGCCTGGTCGCCGCGACCGCGGCCGCGATCACGCCCGCCGACCGCGTGCTGGAGCCCTCGGCCGGGACCGGGCTGCTGGCGATCCTCGCCGAGATCGCCGGCGGCTCGCTCGTGCTGAACGAGCTGGCCGATACCCGCGCCGCGCTCCTGTCCTCTCTCTTTCCGGCCATTCCCGTCACGCGCTTCGACGCGGCCCAGATCGACGATCATCTCGATGCAGCCGCTGTCCCCTCCGTCGTGCTCATGAACCCGCCGTTCTCGGCCATGGTCCATGTCGATGGCCGCGTGGCAGACGCCGCGTTTCGTCATGTCGCCTCCGCGCTGGCGCGGCTGGCGCCCGGCGGCCGTCTCGTGACGATCACCGGCGCGAATTTCGGCCCGGAAGCCCCGGCCTGGACCGCCGCCTTCACCCGCTTGCAGGAACGCGGCCGGGTCGTGTTCTCCGCCGGGATCGACGGCGCGGTCTATGCCAAGCATGGCACGACCTTCGCCACGCGGCTCACCGTCATCGACAAGCTGCCCGCCGACGATCCCGCGGTTTTCCCTGCCTCGCCGGGGACCGCACCGGACGCCGCGACGCTCATGGACTGGATCGGCGCGCATCTTCCGCCGCGCCTGCCGCTCGATCCGTCCGTCATCGTGCAGGCGGCTGCGCCCGCCGCTGCGCGCAGCGTGCGCGGCTATCTCAACCGCGTCGCCAGGACCGCGCCAGCCGCGCCGATGGTCGAGCCGGAAGGCGTCGCGCTCGACTATGAGATCATCGACGCACAGGCAGGGGCCGACGACGATGGCCGCATCTCCGACGCCATCTACGAAGAATACGGATTGCAGGCGATCCGTATTTCCGGGTCCCAGGCTCACCCGACCAAGCTCGTGCAGTCGGCGGCGATGGCGAGCGTCGCGCCGCCGAAGCCCAGCTATCGCCCGCAACTCCCCGCCAACATCCGCGAACTTCTGTCCGACGCCCAGCTCGAAACGCTGGTCTATGCCGGCGAAGCCCATTCGGACTATCTCGCCGGCTCATGGACCGTGGACGAGACGTTCGATCTTGTTTCCGCCGCGCGTGACGATGCCGAGAAGGTCGTGCGCTTCCGGCGCGGCTTCTTCATTGGCGACGGCACCGGCGTCGGCAAGGGCCGCCAGTCCGCCGCGATCATCCTCGACAATTGGCTTCAGGGCCGGCGCAAGGCGGTCTGGATCTCCAAATCCGACAAGCTCCTGGAGGACGCCCAACGCGACTGGAGCGCGCTCGGCATGGAGCGCCTGCTGGTCACGCCACTGTCCCGCTTCCCGCAAGGGCGCCCGATCACGCTGCCCGAAGGCGTCCTATTTACAACCTACGCCACGCTGCGCTCCGACGACCGCGGCGAGAAGCTATCGCGCGTCAAGCAGATCGTTGAATGGTTGGGCTCCGATTTCGATGGAGCCATCATTTTCGACGAGGCGCACGCGATGCAGAATGCCGCCGGTGGCAAAGGTGAACGTGGCGATGTCGCCGCCTCGCAACAGGGCCGCGCCGGGCTTCGCCTCCAGCACGCGCTCCCGAATGCCCGCATCACCTACGTCTCGGCGACCGGCGCCACCTCCGTTCACAATCTCGCCTATGCCCAGCGGCTCGGCCTCTGGGGTGGCGAGGATTTCCCGTTCGGAACCCGCGCCGAGTTCGTGGAGGCGATCGAAGCCGGCGGCGTCGCCGCGATGGAGGTGCTGGCGCGCGACCTGCGCGCGCTCGGCCTCTACACCGCCCGTTCGCTCTCCTTCGACGGCGTGGAATACGAGTTGGTTGAGCACGCGCTGACGCCGGAGCAGACCCGCATCTACGATGCCTATGCCGGGGCCTTCGCGATCATTCACAACAATCTCGACGCGGCGATGGAGGCCGCCAACATCACCGGATCGTCCGGCACGCTGAACAAGCAGGCCAAGTCCGCCGCGCGCTCGGCCTTCGAGTCCGCCAAGCAGCGATTCTTCGGCCATCTGCTCACCAGCATGAAAACGCCGACCCTGATGCGGTCGATCGCGCGCGATCTGGAAGACGGTCATTCCGCCGTGATCCAGATCGTCTCGACCGGCGAGGCGCTGACGGAACGGCGTCTGGCCGACATCCCCACCGAGGAATGGAACGACATTCGGGCGGACATCACGCCGCGCGAATATGTTCTATCCTACCTCGAAACCAGCTTCCCGGTGCAGCTCTATGAGCCGTTCACCGACAGCGACGGCAAGGTCTCGTCCCGTCCGGTCATGCGTGACGGCCAGCCCCTCGAAAGCCGCGAGGCCGTCGCCCGCCGCACCGCGCTGATCGAGACGCTGGCGAGCCTGCCGGCCGTCCCCGGCGCGCTCGACCAGATTGTCCAGCACTTCGGCACGGACATGGTGGCCGAGGTGACAGGCCGTTCGCGCCGGATCGTCCGTAAGGGCCAGCGGCTGGTGGTCGAGAACCGCGCCGCGTCCGCCAATCTCGCCGAGACGCAGGCGTTCATGGACGACAACAAGCGCGTCCTGATCTTCTCCGACGCCGGCGGCACCGGGCGCAGCTACCACGCCGAACTGTCGGCGCGGAACACGCGCCTGCGTGTCCACTACCTCCTCGAACCCGGCTGGAAGGCCGACGCCGCCATCCAGGGCCTCGGCCGCACGCATAGGACCAACCAGGCGCAGCCGCCGCTGTTCCGTCCGATCGCAACCGACGTGAAGGCCGAGAAGCGCTTCCTCTCGACCATCGCGCGCCGCCTCGACACGCTCGGCGCCATCACGCGCGGTCAGCGCCAGACCGGCGGGCAAGGTCTGTTCCGCCCGGAGGACAATCTGGAAAGCCCCTATGCGCGCGATGCGCTGCGCCAGCTCTACATGCTGCTGGTGCGCGGTAAGGTCGAGGGCTGCTCGCTCGACCGCTTCGAGTCCGCCACCGGCCTGAAGCTGATGGACTCAACCGGCATCAAGGACGATCTGCCGCCGATCACGACCTTCCTCAATCGGCTGCTGGCGCTCACCATCGAGCTTCAGGGCGTCCTCTTCACCGCCTTCGAGCAATTGCTGACGGTGCGCATCGAGGGCGCCATCGCCAGCGGCACCTATGACGCCGGGCTGGAGACGCTGACCGCCGAGCGGTTCACCGTCACCGACCGCAAGACCATCTATGTCCATCCGGGCACCGGCGCGGAAACCCGGCTGCTCACCATCACGCAGCGCGAGCGCAACCGTCCGCTGACGCTGGACGAAGCACTCGGCCATCTCGATGACCGGCGCGCGAAGCTGCTCGTCAACGAGCGTTCCGGCCGAGCCGCCGTGCAGGTGCCCACCACCAGCATCATGCTCGACGATGGCGAGATCGAGCGCCGCGTGCGTCTGCTGCGTCCAATGGAGGGGCATAACATTCCCCTCAAGGCCATGGGCGAAACCCACTGGATCGAGGCCGATCAGGATGTTTTCGCCGCGGCCTGGAATGCCGAGATCGCGCAGGTGCCGGAGTTTGCCGACAGCACGATCCACGTCGTCACCGGCTTGCTGCTCCCCATCTGGAAGCGTCTGCCGAACGAATCGACGCGGGTGTATCGCCTCCAGACCGATGACGGCGAACGCATCATCGGCCGCAAGGTCTCTCCGGCCTGGGCCGCCAACGCGACCACGACCGGCACGACCGCGCTCACGCCTGAAGACGCCTTCATGGCGCTGATGGACGGCCGCACCATTCTCGATCTCGCCGAGGGCCTTCAGCTTCGGCGCGCTCGCGTCATGGGCGCGAACCGGATCGAACTCTCAGGCTTCACCGACACCATGCGCGAGCGCCTGTCGGCCTATGGCCTGTTCCACGAAATCATCTCGTGGAAGCTGCGCATGTTCGTTCCGGTCGACGCCAACGGGCCGGTTGTGCTCGCAAAGCTGCTCGAACGCTGGCCGGTCGAGCGCATCGGCGAAAAGGAGGCGGTGTAGATGGCCCGCCTCGACGCCGGCGAACTCGCGATCCGTCTCGGCCGGAAGGCCGAGGCGGTTTGCCGTCATTATCTGTCGTCCGGCCACCGCGCCGGGCGATACTGGCAGGTCGGCGATGTCCGCAACACGCCGGGCCGGTCCATGTTCGTCCGGTTGACCGGGCCGGAAGCCGGCAAGGGCGCAGCCGGCAAATGGACCGATTCCGCCACTGGCGAGCATGGCGATCTTCTCGACGTCATCCGCGAAAGCTGCGGGCTGGCCGACTTCAAGGACGTTGCCGACGAGGCCCGGTCCTTCCTTGCCCTGCCGCATCCTGAACCCGAACGCGGTGATCGTGACCGGGGACCGACATCGGTGCCGACAGGATCGCCCGAAGCCTCACGGCGCCTCCTTGCCATGGCGAAGCCCATCGGGCGGACGCTCGTGGAAACGTATTTG
>JAFEEX010000053.1 GCA_018240895.1 Pseudomonadota bacterium
GACCAAGAAGAGCCAGGTGTTCTCTACCGCAGAGGACAATCAGCAGGCGGTGACGATCCGCGTGTTCCAGGGCGAGCGCGAAATGGCCGCGGATAACAAGGTTCTGGGCCAGTTCGATCTGGTTGGAATCCCGCCAGCCCGGCGCGGCGTGCCGCAGATTGAGGTGACGTTTGACATTGACGCCAACGGCATCGTCAACGTCAGCGCCAAGGACAAGGGCACCGGCAAGGAACAGCAGATCAAGATCCAGGCTTCCGGCGGGCTTTCCGATTCCGACATCGACCAGATGGTCAAGGATGCGGAAAAGTTTGCTGACGAGGACAAGAAACGGCGCGAGGCGGCGGAAGCCAAGAACAATGCCGACAGTCTGGTCCACGCCACCGAGCAGCAGCTTGCCGAACACGGTGACAAACTTGACGCCGGGCTGAAATCCGAGATCGAGGCTGCGATTGCCGAGGCCAAGACCGCGATCGAAAGCGGCGATGCCGAAGAGATGACCGCCAAGACTCAGGCCCTGACTGACAAGGCCATGAAGATGGGTCAGGTGATCTACGAAAAGGAACAGGCTGCGGCGGCTTCGCCGGGCACCGAAGCTTCTGCTGCGGGCGGCAACGAAGATGTTGTCGATGCGGAATTTTCGGAAGTTGACGATAGCAACAAGGGCTAAATCCGGATCCGTCATTCCCGCTTGCAGTAAGGGCCGCGTTCCCCAAAGCCGTCCGTCAGGAAGGCAAACAGGAACGCTTTCCTGGCAATGCGGGAATGACGGCGGATGTGAAGGGTTTAGCAATGCCGGCCATCGAAGCGGACTATTACGAACTGCTTGAGGTTGAACGGACCGCTGACGATGCGGTGATCAAGTCATCCTATCGCCGTCTGGCGATGCGCTGGCACCCGGACCGCAACCCCGGTGATCATCAGGCGGAACACAAGTTCAAGGCGATCAGCGAGGCCTATGAATGCCTCAAGGATCCGCAAAAGCGCGCAGCTTATGACCGGTTCGGGCACGAAGCGTTCAAGCAGGGGATGAATGGCGGCGGCGGTGCTGGCGGCCCTGGCGGGATGGGCGCGGGCTTTTCCGATCTGGGCGACATCTTCGAAACGATTTTTGGCAGTGCCTTTGGCGGCGGACGGCAGCAGGCACGGCGCGGCGCGGATATGCGCTATGATCTGGAGATCACGCTGGACGACGCCTTCCATGGCAAGACCGCGCAGATCGAGATCGAGGTTGCGACCAAGTGCGAACCGTGCGGCGGTTCCGGCGCGGAGCCGGGCACCGGCACCCGGCGCTGCAACCTGTGCGGCGGCCATGGCCAGGTTCGTGCCCAGCAGGGTTTCTTCATGGTAGAGCGGACCTGCCCCACCTGCCATGGCCGGGGCGAGGTTATCGAGAAGCCATGCCGTTCCTGCCGCGGGGAAGGGCGGGTGGATCAGGCGCAGACCCTGGACGTCACCATCCCGCCGGGAGTCGATACCGGCACGCGGATCCGTCTGGCCGGCAAGGGAGAGGCGGGGCCGCTGGGCGCACCGCCGGGTGATCTTTACATCTTCATTCACATTCGCCGCCACGCGGTGTTCGAACGCGAGGAGACAAACCTTGTCACCCGCGTGCCGATCGCCTTCACCACGGCGGCCTTGGGCGGAACGATCGAAATCCCCGGGCTCGACGGCAGCCGGATCACGCTGGACATTCCGGCCGGGATTCAGAACGGCAAGCAGCTGCGCAAACGGGGTGAAGGTATGCCGGTGCTGCAAGGGCGCGGGCGTGGCGATCTGGTGGCGGAAATCACCGTCGAAACCCCGACCAGGCTTTCCGCCCGCCAGAAAGAGCTGCTGCGCGAATTGCAGCAGACCGAAACGGGTGATGAAACGCCGCAATCCAAAGGCTTTTTTGACCGGATCAAGGAAGCGTGGGATGGTTTGACGGACTGATCGATTTGGTCAGGTAGCCGAACGCGCTTCCCACGCCTGGTCAATTTCGCGGCGCAGACCGGGCACAAGCGACGGATCGAACCGGAGGCGTTGCTCCTCTTCATCCATCACGGCCAGGAACGCTTCGTGCTTCAGCGCGGCCAGATCGTCTGGATCAAGCGCCACGCCGTCGGGCATGGCCGATGCGACGATGTCGATCATCCGTTCCACTCCGTGCAGCCGGCCCCACAGATAATCGTTCTCACGATAGGCGCGGCTGAAAAAGGCGCCGAAGTTATAGAATTCCACCCCGCGCAGCGTCGCCCTGGTTCCGCCCGGGCGGATCGCATTGCAATCGTCGGGTGAAATACGGTCCACCTTGGCCGGTTCAAACTCGCTGCTGCCATCGCCGCGCAGCAGCGGCAGGGTGACGGTGTCGTAAAACGGAAATCCCAGATAGGTCAGCAGAATCCGCCGGCGCAGTTCGCGGGGAAGGCCAGCCATGCCTTCAACCAGCATTGCGTCTACCACCAGGTCGGTCGCGGGAAGCTGGCGGCGATTGGCGATGGTTTGCAGCACCGCATCAGGTTCGGCAAATATCCGCGCCGCCACTTCGGGAAAGTCGCGGCCCAGCGATTGGCTCATTTCCCGATCGAAATAGAGCGACAGCGCACGATAGACCACGTCGCGCGCCGCCTGACGCGCATCGGGCGCGAAGCCATCAATATCGTCCCAGTCTTCAGACAGACGCCGGGCCAGCAGCCGCAGGCGGCGGATGCGAAAGCCCAGATCATGGTCGCGAAAGAATGTGATCGCCTCCTCGCTCGCGCCGCCCCTGGCTTTGGAAATCCGGTCAAGCCCGGCCTCGGCCAGGTGGCGCATCAGAAAATCAGCGATGGTGACGCCGCGTGCGCGCTCCAGTTCAGGGGCAGCCGTCTGGATCGCATCGGCCAGTGCCTGGACAATCGCGGTCAATTTGACCTGGCCATAGGCCTGAAAGGCATAGCCGGCCTGTTCGGCGGCGGCCTGCTGCGCCTTGGCCCGCCAACTGGTCAAACGGCCAACCGTGGGGCGATCAAAAAACAGCGTGCGGCCAAACAGCCGCGAAACCGTTTCCTCCACCTCTGGCCGCAATGCATCGACGATCTGTTTAAGCCGCGCCCTTTCGTGCGAGGCCTTGGCAATATCTTCCAGATTGTCACGTACCGGCTGTTCGCGCGGGATCGAGGACAGCGACCCGAATATGACCGAGAAGAACCCCGGAGGACGCGGATCGCTGCGCGACAGCCCGCCAACCTGATCGGGGTGAGGATCGATATAGACGAAACGGCGATCGACCTCCCGCTGGGCCGGGCGATCACGCAGCACGGCCATGGCCTCGGCAAAGGGGGCGTTGACCAGCACTGACCCGTCGATCAGCGCCACACCATCGGCATCGCCGCGCTGGCTGTGTTCGGGCATGACGCGTTCGACAAATGCGGTCCTGCTGGGCCATCCGCCGGAATGCTCCGCGGCCAGGGCGTCCGTCTCGGCAAGCTGCAGGGCCGGAAATGCGCCGGGAAAACTCGCCGTCGCCCGCGCGGCGAAAACCAGTTCCAAGGGAAAGGCCAGCGGCGTGCCGCCTTCCTCCGGCGTCAATGACCGGAATCCGATCGTCAGCCGGTGCTCGCTTTCCTCGACAATCTTGGGGCTGTGGAGCCGCAGCCACTCCGAATGCCCCTTGAAATCGGTGGCGGTGACGAACAGGTCGATCGGGTGATCGGCGGGAAGCAGCGGTGCATCTGCCTGGCCTGACGCCATGGCGTCAAACGCGCGGTACAACAGGCGGGAAAAGCCCAGCCCGCTGAACGGCGGTTCAAACCAGCGAGAGCGGATCAGCCGTGACAGCTTGGTCCGCACCTCGCTGCGGGTTTCCGGCGCGACGCTGGCCGACACGACGTTGCCCGGCCGTTTCAACATATAATAGACCAGCGGCATCGCCCAGAATTTGCTGATCCGTGACCAGGGCTTGGCATCAGGATCAAGCAGCACGTCAACGTCGGCGCATTCCAGCCACAGCTCGGTCAAATGATCGAGCGATTGGCCAGAATGGATTGCCTGGGCCAGGAATATCCCGTTGATCCCCCCGGCACTGGCCCCGGCAACAATGTCGGGCAAGATCCGCAAGCGCAGCGCATGACGTTTGGCGATCCGTTCCAGCAGGCGGAGATACACAGCCTCTGTGCCGTCGGCCACCGCCGGACCGCCATGGAAAGCGCGGCTGGCCCGCGCCAGCTTCCACAGCTCCTTGGTGACGCCGTGCATATAAACGGCGAGGCTGACTCCGCCATAGCAGACCAGCGCGATTCGAAGTTCCTTCTGACGCATCGCTATCATCCATGTGCCAGATGAGGCCAGCCTTCGCAAAGGGGGTTTGGACGCAAATCGTCAGAGTGATCTACTTGCGTTCACTTTACGTTCTTATTAACAGGCAGCTATGGCCAAACCGAAACGTCGCTATGTCTGCCAAGCCTGTGGCAGTATTTCCCACCGCTGGCAGGGGCAATGCGCCGATTGCGGAGAATGGAATTCGCTGGGCGAGGAAGCGCCGCAAACGGTGTTTGCGCAAAAGCATGATCTGTCATCCGGCGGAAGGCCGATCGTGTTTGAACCGCTCGATATGCCGGGCGTCACGCCGCAGCGGCGTGGAACCGGGCTGGCGGAATTTGATCGTGCGCTGGGTGGCGGTCTGGTTCCCGGTTCGGCGATCCTGATGGGCGGCGATCCCGGCATCGGCAAATCGACCCTGCTGCTGCAGGCCGCGGCCAGGGTCGCGATGAGCGGGGGCAGCGCAGTTTATATCAGTGGGGAGGAAGCCGCCGGACAGGTGCGGCTGCGATCAGAGCGGCTGGGCCTGGCTGCCGCGCCGATCCAATTGGCGGCGGCAACTTCAGTGCGCGATATCCTGACCACGCTGGGCGGGATGGAACCGCCGGCGCTGCTGGTGATCGATTCGATCCAGACGATGCATTCGGACCAGATCGAGGGCGCGCCCGGCACGGTCAGCCAGGTGCGTGGCTGCGCTTTCGAACTGATTCGCTATGCCAAGGAAAACGGCGTGGCGCTGGTGCTGGTTGGCCACGTCACCAAGGATGGCAGCATCGCCGGCCCCCGCGTGCTTGAGCACATGGTTGATGTGGTGATGAGTTTTGAAGGGGAACGCAGCCACCAGTACCGCATTCTGCGCAGCCTGAAGAATCGCTTTGGCCCGGTTGATGAAATCGGCGTGTTCGCCATGGCCGGGGCAGGGCTGGAAGAGGTGGGCAACCCTTCCATGCTGTTCCTTTCCGGCCGCGATCAACCTGTGGCGGGCAGCGCGGTGTTCCCGGCGATCGAAGGCACGCGGCCGGTTCTGGTCGAAATCCAGGCGCTGATCGTTCGCCTTGCCAGCGGAGCGACTCCGCGCCGCGCGGTTGTGGGGTGGGATAACGGACGCCTCGCCATGCTGCTCGCCGTGCTTGAAGCGCGCTGCGGGCTCAATTTTTCCAGTGCAGAGGTTTATCTCAATGTTGCAGGGGGTTACCGATTGGGTGACCCGGCAGCGGACCTGGCTGTGGCCGCAGCATTGGTTTCTGCCTTGGCGGACCGGCCACTTGCCGCTGATGCCGTCTGGTTTGGCGAAGTATCGCTCGCTGGCGAAATCCGTAACGTTTCCCACGCTGGGCTGCGGCTGAGGGAGGCGGGAAAGCTGGGCTTTCGGCGGGCGAGCGGTCCGGCTGACGGGGCCGGTGCAGACCATGGCGTGCGATATGACGGGCTGGCGTTTCTCCCAAATCTCGTTGACCGGATCATGGCCGACGCATAAATTCGCATACCTATGACCGGTTTTGATATCGCTGTTCTGTTGCTGGTGGGGCTGGGTGTCATCACCGGCTTCATGCGCGGGTTTGTCCAGGAAGTTCTGACCCTCGCCGCCTGGGTGCTGTCAGTAGTCGCTATCCATTCCCTGCACACGCCGCTGTCGGACTGGCTGATCCCGAAAGTCGGTTCCGAATCCGGCGCAATGGTCCTGGCTTTCGCGATCCTGCTGCTGATCCCCTATGCGATCGTCAAATTGCTGGCCAACCGCCTGGGTTCAGCCAGTCGCGATTCCGTGCTTGGCCCGATTGACCGGGTGCTGGGCTTCGGCTTTGGCGCGGTGAAGGGCGTGTTGATTTCTGTCATGGCCTTTTCCGTGCTGGTTCTGGGATACGATACCGTCTGGGGGGCAGGGGGCCGACCAGACTGGATCAGCCAATCGCGATCCTATCCCTTTATCAACGCCGCCAGCATGGAAATGGTCCAGGCCCTGGCAGACCGCCGGCAGCAGGCACTGGATGCCAATGCCGAAGCGGAAAGCAAGCCGGCCGCCAAAAGCAAGAAAAAGCGGAAACCGGTGGACTGACATGGCCACAACAGCGGCGCTTTATACACCGCAGGTTCTGGCTCTGGCCACCAGCCTTTCCGCCTACCCCGATGAGCCGGAGCTGCCGCTGCGCGGCAGTGCCCGCTCGCTGGCGTGCGGATCAGCCTTGAAGCTTGGCCTTGCTATCGACACGCAAGGCCGGATCGAACGGGTCGGGCTGACAACCCATGCCTGTGCGATCGGCCAGGCATCCGCTGCCGTGTTTGCCGGTGCGGCGATTGGCAAAAACCGGGACGATATCCAGACCGCGCTGATGCAGTTGCAAGACTGGCTGGTAAGCGCCGCCGAACTGCCATCATGGCCCGGGCTTGAGGCGATTGCCGCAGCCCGAGCCTTTCCGGCGCGCCACGGGGCCATATTGCTTTCGTGGCGGGCGGCGATTGATGCCCTTTCCTCTGCGCCTCGCGGCGGATAGAGCGGCCCAGAGCGAACGGGGGAGAATCCAAGCATGAGCGAAGCGGCGCAGCCTTCTGCGGGTCAGCCCAGTACGTCCGAAATGCGGCTGGTCATTGCGGCGTCGTCGATGGGCACCGTGTTCGAATGGTATGATTTTTTCATCTACGGAACGCTCAGCGCGATTCTGACCAAGGCGTTCTTCCCGGCTGACAACGCCACTCTGGCGACACTGCTGTTCTGGCTTGTCTTCGCGGTCGGGTTTGGCTTCCGCCCGCTTGGCGCAGTGTTGTTCGGGTTTCTGGGGGACCGGCTTGGCCGCAAATATACCTTCCTAGTCACCGTCACCCTGATGGGCATCGCCACGGCCGGCGTGGGATTGATTCCCTCTGCCGATGCGATTGGGCTTGCCGCCCCGGCGCTGGTGATTCTGCTGCGCGTTCTGCAGGGGCTCGCGCTGGGCGGAGAGTACGGCGGCGCGGCAGTCTATGTGGCGGAGCACGCGCCGCCGGAACGGCGCGGCTATTTCACCAGCTATATCCAGGCCAGCGTGGTCGGCGGCTTTGTGCTCAGCCTGATCGTGGTGCTGACCTGCAAAGGCCTGATGCCGGACGATGTCTGGAAGGCATGGGGCTGGCGCGTGCCGTTCCTGCTCAGTCTGGCACTGCTGGGCATTTCGCTGTGGATGCGGCTCAAGCTGTCGGAAAGCCCGGTGTTCCAGGCCATGCGCGAAGAGGGCGAGCTGGCGGGCAATCCTTTTGTCGAAAGCTTTACCTACCCCGGCAACAAGCGCCGCATCTTTATCGCCCTGTTCGGCATCGCCGCCGGGCTGACGGTGATCTGGTACACCGCGATGTTCACCGGGCTTTCGTTTCTGACCAGCGCGATGCGGGTTGAGGACACCCGCGCCCAGATCATCGTCGGCATTGCCGCAACGCTGGGCATGGGCTTCTATCTCTATTTCGGCCACCTGTCTGACCGGATCGGGCGCAAGCGGCCGATTGTCTGGGGCTATGCCCTGACCCTGCTGGCGATGTTCCCGGCCTTCTTCCTGATGGGCACCCATGCCAACCCGGGATTAACCTTCATTTCCCGGCACGTGCCGGTGGTCGTGTCAGGGCCGGAATGCAGTTACAGCCCGTTCCATGCCGAACAGGCCACCAATTGCGGCAAGCTGCTGGGCGATCTGACCGCGCTGGGCGTGCCGTACTCCATCAAGAATGAGGCCTATGGCGAACCGCAGATTACCGTTGCCGGGCAGGATCTGCCGCTGTCCACGTATGTCTGGGGAGACAAGGCCGCGCGCAGCAAGCAGCTTCAGGGCTGGCTGGACACGGCTGGCTATGACCTGACAAAAGTAAGCCCGGGGCTGGGCGACAGCCTGATGATCGGCCTGGCGCTGCTGGTGATGATGGCGCTGTCCGGGGCGACCTATGGCCCGGTGGCGGCGCTGCTGTCTGAAATGTTCCCGGCGCGTATCCGCTATTCCTCCATGTCGATCCCCTATCATATTGGCACAGGCTATTTCGGCGGTTTCCTGCCGGTTATTTCCGGCTATATCGTCGCCAAGACCGGCAATCCCTATAACGGATTGTGGTACACATGGGGCGTCGTGCTGATGGCCTTTGTTGTTGCCGCTTGGGGACTGAAAGGCGGCCCGCCGCGCGACTATGGTGATGATGCCGCCTGAACCTCCCTCTGCCGCGTTGCGGCTTGCGATCGATCGTGACGCGCTCAAGACGAACTGGCGGACGCTTGATGCCCTGTCGGGATCGGCGAGCGCCGGTGCCGCGGTAAAGGCGGATGCCTATGGCCTGGGTGTTGACGTCGCCATGCCGGCGCTGCGTCAGGCGGGGTGCCGCGACTTCTATGTTGCGCACTGGCTGGAGGCGCAGGCCGCACTGGCCAGTGCCCCGGCATCGGCGATTGGCGTGCTGCATGGCCCGCTCAATGCGCAGGATGCGGCTTTCGCCGTGGCGACTGGCCTGCGCCCGGTAATCAACTCGCTTGATCAGGCCCGCCTGTGGGCGGAAGCCGGCGGCAGGTGCTGCGATCTGATGATCGATACCGGGATCAACCGGCTGGGCCTGCCCATGGCCGATCTGGGCAACCCGCTGATCGCCGCGCTTCAGGTTGACGTACTGCTTTCGCATCTTGCCTCGGCAGACGAGGATTCGCTGCTTAACCCGCTCCAGCTTGCGCGCTGGCAGGACGCGCGGCGACAGGTTGCGCACCGCCGCGCCAGCCTGGCTAACAGCGCCGGGATAACATTGGGCGACGCCTATCATGGTGACCTGACCCGTCCGGGGATTGCGCTTTATGGCGGGGTGCCGTGTGCGGGGCTGGAAGGGACGGTCCGTCAGGTCGTTCGCCCGGAGGCTGCGCTGATCCAGATCCGCACCCTCTCTGCCGGCGACAGCGTAGGCTATAACGCCACCTTCACTGCGACGCAGCCGATGCGTGTCGGGGTGATCAGCCTGGGCTATGCCGATGGATACCTGCGGGCCTGGTCAGGCAAGGGCATGATGCTGGCGGGCGAACGCCGCTTGTCCGTGCTGGGCCGGGTTTCAATGGACATGACCGTGATTGACCTGTCCGCCGCGCCCGATCTGCGTGAGGGGGACTGGGTTGCGGCCTGTTACGATCTGCCCCGCGCCGCTGCCGCGACCGGCCTGTCACAATACGAATTGCTGACCACTCTGGGCCGCCGCTTTGCCCGCTGATGCCGCGCAGCACGGTTTTGTTGCATTGCCGTTGCTGCAAATGCTAACGTCACTGCAAGCGGGGTTTTCCCACGCAGGGGACAGGTAATGAGCGAAGCCAGCGGTGAAACCGTCATCATCAAGAAGTACGCCAACCGGCGGCTCTACAACACCAAGTCTTCCAGCTATATAACGCTGGACCATCTGGCGAAAATGACGCGCGAAGGCGTGGATTTCAAAGTGCTTGACGCCAAGACCGGAACGGACATCACCCATTCGATCCTGACCCAGATCATCATGGAGGAAGAAAGCGGCGGCGGTGAGCAGATGCTGCCGGTCAACTTCCTGCGGCAATTGATCGCGATGTACGGCAATTCGATGCAGAGCCTGGTGCCGCACTATCTGGAAGCGTCGATGGACAATTTCCGGTCCAACCAGACCAAGCTGCGCGAAGCCTTCGAAGCCAGCCTTGGCGCCAATCCGCTGGCCAAGCTGGCGCAGCAAAACTTTGCGATGTTCAAGGCCGCAGCATCGGCTTTTGTCCCCGGCCTGGGTGATGAAAAGACCGATGCGAAAGAAGGCGGGCGCGAGGATGAGATTGCCGCGCTGCGTGCCCAGATGGCGGCCATGCAGGAAAAGCTCGACAAGCTGGGCAAGTAATCGTCGCGGCGGGGCTTGACCCGCAACCGCTGACGGTTAGGCAATTCCACCCGTTTCACCAAACGTTCCCCGCGCCCTGCGGGGCTGACGAGTATAATTCATGACCCAGATCCGCCACGCCCTGTCCGTCACCCGCGACGCCGATTTCGCCGCCTGGTATCAGGAAGTTATCTCCGAAGCCGAAATGGCGGAGGAAAGCGGCGTGCGCGGCTGCATGGTGATCAAGCCTTGGGGCTATGGCATCTGGGAACGGATCCAGCATCTGATGGACACGCGGATCAAGGCGGCGGGGGTGGAAAATTGCTATTTCCCGCTGTTCATCCCCTTGTCCTACTTCGCCAAGGAAGCCGAACACGTCGATGGTTTCGCCAAGGAAATGGCCGTCGTCACCCATCACCGCCTGATTCAGGACGGCAAGGGCGGGCTGATCCCCGATCCCGAGGCAAAACTGGAAGAACCGCTGATCGTGCGGCCCACATCGGAAACGGTGATCGGCCAGGCGATGGCGCGCTGGATTCAGTCATGGCGCGATCTGCCCTTGCTCACTAACCAGTGGGCCAACGTGGTGCGCTGGGAAATGCGCACGCGGATGTTCCTGCGCACCAGCGAATTCCTCTGGCAGGAGGGCCATACCGCTCACGCCGACCGCGACGATGCGATGAAGGAAACGCTGCGCGCGCTGGAGATGTACCGCCAGGTTGCCGAGGATGATCTGGCGATCCCGGTGGTGGTTGGCGAAAAGCCTGAGAACGAGCGGTTTCCCGGTGCGGTCGCGACCTATTCGATCGAGGCGATGATGCAGGATGGCAAGGCGCTGCAGGCCGGCACCTCACACTATCTCGGCACCGGCTTCGCCGAGGCGGCAGGCATCCGCTATCAGGACAAGGACGGCCAGCAGACGCTGTGCCACACGACATCGTGGGGCGTTTCGACCCGGATGATCGGTGGGCTGATCATGGTCCACGGCGATGATGACGGGCTGCGCGTACCGCCGCGCGTTGCGCCGCAGCAGATCGTGATCCTGCCGATGCTGCGCGAGGACGATGGTGACGAGACGCTGCTGGCCTATTGCGAGGAACTGCGTGGCAAGCTTGCCGCTCAATCCGCACTGGGAGAGCCGATCCGCGTCCTGCTTGACAAGCGCGCCGGCAAGGCCACGCAAAAACGCTGGACCTGGGTCAAGAAGGGCGTGCCGCTGATCCTTGAGATCGGCGGACGCGACGCTGCGGGCGGCCAGGTTTCGGTGCTGCGCCGTGACCGGCTGTGGCGCAATGACGGCAAGGTCAACTTCATCGCGCAGGGCAGGGACGAGTTCCTGGTTCAGGCCGCGACTGAACTGGAAGATGTGCAGCGCGCGCTCCACGGGGAAGCTGCCGAGCGCCGCAATGCCCAGATCAACCGCACGATCACCGATCTTGCCGGTCTGGAAGCGTTCTTCGCAGAGGACAAGCGCTATCCCGGCTGGGCCGAAATCGCCTGGTCCCGCCCGACAGGAGCGGCGCTTGAAGCTGTGGTCCAGACACTCAAGGCGCACAAGCTGACCATCCGTAATACCCCGCTGGACGGCGCGCCGGTTTCAGGAACCTGCCTGTTCACTGGCCAACCAGCGGTGGAGCGTATCTATGTCGCCCGGGCGTACTAAGCTTGCCGCGGCGCTTGCTGCCCTTTCGCTGGCCGCCTCGGCCAGGGCCGAAACGACGGATGCGGTATCGGAAACCAAGCTGCGCGCCGATGTGGAGAAACTGGTTTCATTCGGTACGCGCCACACCCTTTCCAGTCAGGACGATCCGGCACGCGGTATCGGTGCGGCCCGGCGTTGGGCCGAAGCGACCTTGCGCGAAACGAGCAAGGCCTGTGGTGATTGCCTTACCATCGTCCTGCCCGAAACCCTGATCACCGGTGAGCGGATCAAGCAACCGACCCGGCTTGTGAACGTTGTTGCAGTTCAGCGTGGGACTGACCGGCCGAACGAGGTTGTCATCGTTCAAGGCCACATCGATAGCCGCGTCACTGATGTGATGGATGCGATATCCGACGCACCTGGTGCCAACGACGATGGATCGGGAACAGCGCTGGTGTTGGAAGCAGCGCGTGTGCTGTCGAAGCGCAAATATCCCACGACCATCGTTTACGCCGTTCTGTCCGGTGAGGAGCAAGGCCTGTTTGGTGGGCAATTGCTCGCTGACTACGCCAAAAGCCAAGGCTGGATTGTCAAGGCAGTGCTTAACAACGACATCGTCGGGAATACCCGTGGATCCGACGGGTTAATCGACAACAAAATGGTGCGCGTTTTTTCCGAGGGCCCGCGCTCTGACAGCGATGACGCCATCCGCGCCGCTGCCCGCCGCTTCGGGGGTGAGAATGACAGTCCCAGCCGCAACCTCTCGCGCTACGCAGCGGGGCTTGCCAAGCCAGAATTGCGCGTCCGGCAAGTGTGGCGCACAGACCGCATGGGCCGGGGCGGTGATCACGTGCCTTTTCTGGGCCTTGGCTATCCCGCGATCCGCTTTACCGTCGGGGTTGAGAATTACGATCATCAGCATCAGAACCTGCGCACCGAAAAGGGCACGGTCTATGGCGACACGATCGATTTCATGGATTTTGCCTATCTCGCCAAGGTGACACGGCTCAACGTCGCCGTTCTGGACCGGCTTGCCCAGGCGCCCATGCCGCCAGAGCCGCAGGTCGAAGCGGCCGTCCAGACCTACACGATGCTCCGCTGGGAACCCGTGGCAGGCGCTGTCAGTTATCGCATCTGGCGACGGCGCACCGACGCGCCCGGTTGGAATGCAAAGCCGCAAATCGTAAAGGCCGGTCAGCCAACCGAGGTGAACCTGGCCGGCGTGCGCGGCGATGACTGGCTGTTTGGTGTATCGAGTGTGGATTCCAATGGAATCGAAAGCCCGGTGGCTTCCGCCGTTCCCGGCGGCGCGTTTCGACCGCTCAAGTAATGGCACGACTGCCCAAACCTCAGCCCGGTCTCCCGTCCCGTCAGCAGATCCTGGATTTTATCGCCAGTGCCGATGAACCCGCCGGCAAGCGCGAAATCGCGCGGGCGTTCGGGTTGAAGGGGCAAGAAAAGATCGCGCTCAAGGCCTTGCTCAAAGACATGGCGGAAGAAGGGCTGATCGATGGCAATCGCACGGCGTTTCACCGGATGGGCGGGGTGGCCAAGGTCACGGTCCTGCGCGTGGTAGCGATTGATGAGGGCGAGGCGATTGCGGTGCCCGATGCCTGGAAATCTGACGATGCAGTACCTCCGCCCCGGCTGACTCTGCGCGAAAAGGGCAGGGGCTCGGCGCTGCGCAAGGGTGACAGGGTGCTGGCCCGGACCGAGGAGACGGCGACCGGCTGGATCGCTCACCCGATGAAGAAGCTGCCGGCCATGGCCGATCAGATCATGGGGGTGGTCGAGATTGACAAGGCTGGCAAGGGCTGGCTCGCCCCGATCGACAAGCGTGATCGCAACGCGGCGCCAATCGCTGATCTTGGCGGGGCGGAAGCCGGTCAACTCGTGCTGGCGGAGCCTGCCGGTCGTTCCCCGCGTTCGGGCGTGAAGGTTACGGCAGTGCTTGGCGATCCGCTTGCCCCAAAGGCTTTCAGCCTGATTGCGATTCACAAGTTCGGCATTCCTTTTGCTTTCGATCCTGAAACACTTGCGGAAGCCGACCGGGCCGCAACACTGCCGCTGAGCGAGAGCCACCGCGAAGACCTGACTCATCTGCCGATCGTTGCGATTGATCCCAGCGATGCGCGGGACCATGACGATGCGATCTGGGCCGAGCCGGATGGGCAGGGCGGTTTCCGCGCCGTGGTCGCGATTGCCGATGTCAGTTTCTATGTCCGCCCCGGCGGCGCGCTGGACCGCGAAGCGCGCAAGCGCGGCAATTCGGTCTATTTTCCTGATCGGGTCGTGCCGATGTTGCCCGAGGTGCTCAGCGCGGATGTCTGCTCGTTGCGGGCGGGTGAGTGCCGCGCGGCCATGGTCTGTCATTTTGAAATCGCCGCCAGCGGCAAGGTGACGGCCTGGCGGTTTACCCGCGCCATCGTCAGGATTGATGAGGTGATCGCCTACGAAGAAGCGCAGCGGCGGATCGACGAGGGGCAGGCCAAGGACAATCTCGTCAATCTGTGGGATGCCTGGCGAAGGCTGGAGCAGGCACGCAAGGACCGCGATCCACTTGAGCTGGAATTGCCCGAGCGCCGCGTGGTCTTGAACGAGGCTGGCAAGATCGAGGAAATCCGGCTCCGAGAGCGGCTGGATGCGCACCGCGTGGTGGAAGATTTCATGATCGCCGCCAATGTCGCCGCGGCCAAGGCGCTTGAAAGCAAGGCGTCACCGGTGGTGTACCGGATTCACGAGCCGCCCAGCCGTGAAAAGCTGGTCGCGCTGAAAGACTATCTTGCCACATTCGATCGCAAACTGGCGCTGGGGCAGGTGATAACCCCGGGCCTGTTCAACCGAATGCTGAAAGATGTGGCGGACGAATCTGAAAAGGCTTTGATAATGGAGGCCGTGCTGCGCAGCCAGACTCAGGCCTATTACGGCCCGCGCAACGCCGGGCATTTTGGGCTGTCATTGGGCAGCTATGCGCATTTCACCTCGCCAATCCGTCGCTATGCTGACTTGCTGGTTCATCGCGCGCTGGGCGATGCCTTCGGCCTTGAACAGCCCGCACCCAAGGAAGATCTGCCGCCGCGCACCGGCCTGTCGGACCGCGACAAGGCTGATCTTTCGCGGGTAAGCGAGGCGATCAGTACGGCAGAACGCCGCGCGATGGAGGCCGAACGCGAAACGGTCGATCGTTATGTCGCAGCATGGCTTTCAGCGCGCGTCGGCGAAGTGTTCGAATGCCGGATTACCTCCGTGCAGCGGTTCGGCCTGTTCGCCACCATCCTGGGACTGGGCGGGGACGGGCTGGTCCCCATTTCGGTGCTGGGGGACGAACGCTTTCACCACGATGACAAGGCGCAAGTGCTGGTCGGTGAGCGCAGCGGAACGACATTCGGCATCGGGCAGTGCCTGCGCCTGCGTCTGGCCGAGGCCAATCCGCTTACCGGGGCGCTGAAATTTGAACCTGAGCAGGGCGCAGGCTCCAGGATAGAAGTGCGCGGCAAACCACTGCCATTGAAAAAAAAGGGAGGGCACATGGCCGGAAAGCGCGGCCGCCCCGGGAACATTCGCCATCAGGGCAAACGGCGCTGATCAGCCCAGACGTTCCAGCGCGGCGTCGCTCAGTCCGCCGGGAATGATATAGACCGGACAAGGCAGCTGGCCCGAAACGGCGGTGAAGTGCGATATCAGCGGGCCCGGCCCGCCGCCGGTTGCCGCGCCCAGCACCAGCGCCGAAACTTCGGGATGTTCGGCCAGATATTCACGGATCACCTGTTCGCCGCTGCCGGTTTTGACTGCAATCGCCGGCATGGTGCCGCCTTCGCTGAGCAGGCTTCCCGCAGCGGTGGTTACCAGCGCCTCGGCGCGGGCGCGGGCTTCTTCCTCAATCGTCGCCTGTATCCCGCCAAAGGCAACGAAGGGCTGGCGTGGAACCAGGGCCAGCAGGTGGACCTGCCCCCCGGTGCGCGCCGCACGGCGCGCGGCGAAACGCAAGGCCGTGCCAGCCTCTTCCGTCTCGTCCATGATCACCAGATAGACCCGCATTCACTTCCCCCCGGACATTGATATATCCGATACAAACGTATTCGGCGCAAGCACCTTGCCGAACGCCGGCAATTTGGCCAAGGACGTAACGTAACCGCTACCTGCGAGAGGACCGGAACTGCCCCATGCCGATCGAGATCAAGATGCCCGCGCTGTCCCCGACCATGGAAGAGGGCACGCTTGCCAAATGGCTGGTCAAGGTTGGCGATACGGTATCGTCAGGCGACATCATGGCCGAGATCGAGACGGACAAGGCAACGATGGAATTCGAAGCCGTCGATGAGGGGGTGATTACCGCGATCACCGTTCCCGAAGGTGCCGAAGGGGTCAAGGTTGGAACAGTCATCGCCACGCTTGCGGGTGAGGACGAGGACGCATCGGCACCGGCAAAGCCCGCCGCTCCACCTCCGGCCGCCAAGGCAGAAACGCCCAACGCGGAGGCTGTGGCCCCGGCTGCCGCCGCGCCAGTTGCCGCCCCCGTCCCAGCACCCAAAAGTGATCGGCTGATCGCCTCGCCGCTTGCCCGGCGTATTGCCGAACAGAAGGGGCTCGATCTCAAAGGGGTGCAGGGCAGCGGCCCCGGCGGGCGGATTATCAAGGCGGACGTCGAAGGCGCCGAGCCGGGCGTTGCGGCTGCCCCGGTCATCGCTGCGGCGGTTGAGGCTCCGAAGGCTGCCACCGCTTTCACCTCTGACATTCCGCACGAAGCGGTCAAGCTGACGATGATGCGCAAAACCATTGCCCGCCGCCTGACCGAATCGAAGCAGACCGTGCCGCATATCTATCTGACGGTGGACATCAGGCTTGATGCGCTGCTCAAACTGCGCGGTGAACTTAACAAGGCACTTGAAGCACAGAGCATAAAACTTTCAGTCAATGATCTTTTGATCAAGGCACTGGCCAAGGCGCTGGTTCAGGTGCCGGCCTGCAACGTCACCTACACGCCAGAGGCGTTGATCCAGTATCACCGCGCCGATGTGTCGGTGGCGGTCAGCACGCCGACCGGGCTGATCACCCCGATCATCGTCGATGCCGCGAACAAGGCGGTGAGCGCGGTTTCCACCGAGATGAAGACCCTGGCGGAAAAGGCCAAGGCCGGAAAGCTGCAACCGCACGAATTCCAGGGCGGCACGGCCAGTCTGTCAAACATGGGGATGTTCGGGATCAAGCAGTTTGAGGCGGTGATCAACCCGCCGCAGGGCATGATCATGGCAATCGGCGCGGGCGAGCAGCGCCCCTATGTGGTTGACGGTGCTCTGGCCGTGGCCACGGTGATGAGCGCCACCGGCAGCTTTGACCACCGCGCGATCGACGGGGCGGACGGGGCGCAATTGATGCAGGCGTTCAAGAACCTGGTCGAGGCACCGCTTGGTCTGATTGCCTGACGCGGCGATGTCTGAAAGCCTTGTCATCCGCGTCACCGCCATGCCGACTGATCTCAACCCCTATGGCGGGGTGTTTGGCGGCTGGTTGATGAGCCAACTCGCACTTGGGGCAGGTTCGCTCGCCTCGCGGATCGGGCAAGGCAAGGCTGTGGTGGTTCACGCTACCGATTTTACCTTTCCCGGGGCAATGGCGGTTGGTGATGAACTGTCAGTCTATGCCAGGGTTGCCGCCCGCGGCCGCACATCGCTGACCATCGCCGCGCGCGGCGAGGGGCGGGCGCGGAATGGCGAGACGGTGACACAGGTGGCGCAAGGCCTGTTCAAATTCGTGCTGCTGGATGGCGAAGGCCGTCCGCGCGTTCACGGCGATACGGAGTAATCATGGCAGATCAATATGATGTTATCGTGCTGGGTTCGGGGCCGGGCGGCTATGTCGCGGCGATCCGCTGTGCACAGCTTGGCCTGAAGACCGCCATTGTCGAGCGTGAAAACCTGGGCGGGATCTGCCTGAACTGGGGTTGCATCCCCACCAAGGCGCTGCTGAGATCGGCCGAGGTGCTGCACAACATGAAGCACGCCGCGGCCTATGGATTGGCGGCGGACAATATCCGTGCGGACCTTGATGCAGTGGTCAAACGCAGCCGGGGCGTGGCCAAACAGCTCAATCAGGGGGTCACCCACCTGATGAAGAAGAACAAGATCACCGTTTACATGGGGGAGGGCAAGCTGACTGCCCCCGGCAAGCTGGAAGTGAAGGGCGAGAAGGGCAGCGAGACGCTGACCGCCAGGCACATCATCGTCGCCACTGGCGCCCGGGCGCGTGACCTGCCCTTTGCCAAGACCGACGGCAAGCGGATCTGGACCTATCGCCACGCCATGACCCCCACCGAAATGCCGGGCAAGCTGCTGGTGATTGGATCGGGCGCGATCGGTATTGAGTTTGCCAGTTTTTACAATGATATGGGTAGCGAAGTTACTGTTGTTGAAATGCTTGACCGGATCGTTCCGGTTGAGGATGCAGACGTGTCCACCTTCCTTGAAAAAGCCCTGAAGAAGCAGGGGATGACGATCCTGACCGGTGCCGGGGTTGAGGCGCTGGCGGTGAGTGACAAGGGCGTGAAGGCAAAGATCAAGACCAGCGACGGCAAGGTCAGCGAAAGCGAATTCAGCCACGTTATCGTCGCGGTTGGCATTGCCCCCAATACCGAGAACATCGGCCTTGAAACGCTGGGCGTGAAAGCTGAACGCGGGATCATCGCGGTGGACGGCCTATGCCGCACTACTGTTCCGGGCGTGTGGGCAATCGGCGACGTGACGCCGGGACCATGGCTTGCCCACAAGGCCAGCCATGAAGGCGTGATTGCCGCAGAGGCCATTGCCCAGGCCTTGGGTAACAAGGAGGTTCACCCTCATGCGATGGACAAGGCCAATGTCCCCGGCTGCACCTATTGCCATCCGCAGATCGCCAGCGTGGGCTTGACCGAGGCCAGGGCCAGGGAAGCGGGCTATGAAGTGAAGGTTGGCAATTTTCCCTTTATCGGCAACGGCAAGGCGATTGCGCTGGGTGAGGCGGAAGGCTTCGTCAAGACCGTGTTCGATGCCAAGACCGGCGAACTGCTGGGCGCGCACATGATCGGCGCGGAAGTGACCGAACTGATCCAGGGTTACACCGTGGGCAAGCAGGCCGAACTGGTTGAGCAGGACTTCATCCAGACGGTATTCCCCCATCCGACGCTGAGCGAGATGATGCATGAAAGTGTGCTGGGCGCTTACGGACGCGCCCTGCACATTTAACGGGACAATTAACAGCGCTGGCATTCGCGGCGCGAATCGGCTCTATTCCCTTCCAAAGGCGCACAGCGCGCCATTGGGAGAGGAATGTCGATGACTGACCAAACTTCAGCCGCGCCCCCGCCGGGGCCGATGGCAGGCGTGGTGATCACCGCCATCGTCGTGGTGCTGATCATCGCCTGGATCGCGATCGGGCTGCAATTCATGGCCGTCACCTCGCTGGTGGGCGGGTTCCTGTTCCTGTGGTACTGGGCCAACAACGAACAGCTTGAAATACGGCGGTTGCCGCCCGCGCTTATCGGTGCGGTGGTCGGGATCGGGATCGGCTGGTTCATGCTCTATGCCGCCACAAAATTCGGCGGGGCAGGACTGGCCGCTGGCGTCGGCGTGCTGGTGCTGGCGCTTTATCTGGACGTGATCAAGGCCGTGCCGATGGTGGTCAACACCGCGACCATGCTCTACGTCACCATTGCCGCCGCGCCCTTGGTGCAATTGCACGTCAATTGGACCGAGCTGGTGCTTTCAACGGTCATCGGCGGATTGTTCTTCGGCGGCGCGGTCGAAGGGTTGAAACGGTTGACGGCAAAAGCAACACCGGCACCCGGCGGTTAGCGGTTCAGGCCAAGCCACCCCAGCGTGCTGGTGTCAAACTTCATCCGCAGCGTTGCGAACAGGCCCTCTTCCGTGGTCCGCGCCGCGGAAAAGTCCCGGTCGCGGAACCCGACAATGTTGTAACCGACCGTCAGAAGAACGTCGCGCGCCGGGGCAATGCCGATTTCCGGACCAAAGGCAAAGCTGGTGGTGTGATCGGACAGATTGGTGCGCACTGTTGCCGTGCCGCCAAATTCAAGCCGGTCACCCAGGCCGATGCGCACATCGAGCCCGCCGAACAGTGAGGTTCCCTGCAGATCAAGGTCATTGCTCTTGTCCAGACCGTATCGCACCGCACCGAACAGGCCGATCTCGGTCCGCTGGACGAATTCATCATCACCGTTGCCGTTGACCTGATAGCGGCTCTTGGGTGACCAGTTGGTCGATACGCTGCCGATGATCCGGGTCGATTGCATATCGCCAATGCCGCTGAGCGCGGTGCGGCCGCTGTTGGTTGCCATGGCGCCGTTGGCTCCGGTTACCTTGTCGCTGCGCAGTTCAACCTTGGTCAGGGTGGCGAAATCGGAATTGCTGGGGCGATGGGCAAATGCCAGGGCACCCGTAAGGACTTCCGTTGATGAGGCGTCGCTGCCATGGGCGCTGGTCCAGGTCACGCCCGATCCCACCATGCTGCCATCGCCAAGCTGACGGATCGCACCGAAAGTAACGCCCTTGCGCTTGGCAAATTCGCCGTCGCGCCATTCGCTGCGCAGGGTTACGGTCCAGCGGTCCTCGCGCCAGGCCGCACCGGCGGTGATTGCGGTGAAGTCTTCGGTCAGGGCACCGTTGGCGTTGATCTGGCCGCCGCTGGTCAGCGGGTGAGCGGGATTGATCACCCGCGCCAGATCGACACCGCCCAGAACCTTGGTACTCTCCAGCGATCCATCCAGCGAAAGGTGCCGGGTCACGTCAACACTCTGCGCCAGCCCGAACGAAGCGAAGCTGCGCTTGCCATATTCGGCAATGTCCTGTTCGCCCATTCCGCCGCTGAGACGCGCGCCGCGCCAGGGGGCCAGTTCAATGCCGATCCGCGCGGTGCGTGCATCGATCGCGCTGCCGCTGGCGATTTCATAAGTGCCGGTCAGCTTGGCGGCGTGTGTCAGGGCGTAACGCGCGCTGAACTGATAGCGGCTGGGAAGGTCAACCGATTGGGTCGAACCCAGCGCAATGCTGCCAGAGGCATCCAGCTCCAGCCGGTTGTGCAGCAGGCGGCGCGAGACCCCGGCGTCCAGCACGGTTGAGGAGGCAGTGGTGCCATCGGCCAGATGATCGTCAATCCGGCTGATTCCAGCGCGGAAATCGGTGGAAGCGGTGCGGTATTCGGTTTTCAGCTGCACGGCATCGCGGCGGGTATTGTCAGTCAGGCTGTTGTCGAGCCAGCCGCTGGCAATCAGCGACAGGTTGTCGTTGAGCGAATAGCGGGCATCGACACCAAATTTGCGGCGGCCGCTTTCAGCGCCATTGGCCTGTCCCACGCCATAGCCGCGATCCATCGAACGGGCATAGGCGAGCACATCAAGCTTGCGGTCGTGATGCTCGGCCTCAACCAGCCAGGCGGTATTGGTGCCCAATTGCGCCGAATGGCTTGCCGCGAATTCTGCGCGCAGTTCGGTGTTCTGGCTGATCTTGGCCTTTACATCGACGCCGCCCAGTTCGGTGCGCGGACCGTTTCCGGTGTCGGTAAGGGCAGTGGCGCCAATCCGCAGCTTCCCCTTGGCCGTCGTCATATCAACTCGCACCCCGGCGTTGAGCGCGCCGGAAGCGACGTTGGTATCAACTTCATAGTCGGCGACAATGAACTGCGGGTTGAGATCGGCATCGCGGCTCAGCACCGGGGCCTTGAAGGTGATCGTGCCAGCCAGCAGATCAACGTCATAGTCGATGAAGCGCGTCAGCGTTTGTGTCGAGACGATCTTTTCTGACCGGAAACGGTCCCTGACCTCGATCGCGATGGTTTCGCTGTTGGCGATGATCGCCGGGCTGGACAACGCATAGGGGCCAGAGATTCCCGCGCCCTGGATTTCATCGCGGCGGTGGGCCGAGGCGATCCGCGTGGCATAGGCCTGGGCATGAAGCCCGCCCATGTGCAGTTCACCCTTCACCCCGGTTCCGGTGCGTTGATAGCGGGCAAGCTGAGTCTGGTTGAATCCGGTCTGGAAATCACCAAACATCGCGAAGAATTCGCGGCTTTCAACGCGCACATAGAGCTTGTTGCGGCTGGCCGCATCAAACCGGCGGTCGGAACCATCTGCAAAGACGGTGTAATAGGCGCGCGGATCAATGGTGCCGAGCAACTGCGTGTCGGCGCGCTGCTTGGCGCTGTCATAGGCCAGGGTAACCAGGTACTTACCCAGGACGCGGCCCTTGGCATAGAAAGCGGTGCGCGCATGGTCACCCAGATCGCTGTCGAACTTACCGGTGCGCTGCATGGCATCGGCGACAGTCTTGGCGCCGACTGAACCTTCGGCCAGGCCAACCAGCGTCCACTTGATATCACCGGGCACGACCCAGGCATTCAGCGTCTGGTGACGAAGCTGCTTGTTATCCGCAAAGTCGAAATCAAGCTGGACAGAGCCGGAAACCATTGTCGGCGCCAGTTCGACCAGAGCGATGCCGTCATCACCCTTGACCGTCCAGTGCGGCGTAGTGCGGCCAAGGCCGACCAGCGCACGGCTTTGCATCATGTCCAGTGATTCTGCGCTTTCATAAGGGGCGCTCAGCGAAAACTCGCCGGAGATGCCGGCGTGCACCGGATTCCCCTGACGGTCGCGGATCCGCAGCGCAATCACCGGGCGGGTCCGGCCATCTGCAACCAGATGCGTCTGTTCCGGCACCACCTGCACATCAAAGGCAGTGGTGTTGAAATGCACATCGCGGGTCAGTTCAGCCGCAACCGTGCCATCGTGATTGATCACGCGCGCGGCAAGATGAGTGACCTCATTGGTAAGCGGGATTGCGCGCCAGCTGCTGACAGCCCAGGCCCCGTTGGGCGAACGGCGCATGGCGTCGAACGAAACGCGGTCAACCGGCTTGCCGTCCGCCATCAGTTCAACCTTCTGGTCGGGCTTGTGGCGGATCACCGCACGGACGACCGGCGCGCGCGGATTGTGGTCCACTGCCGGGAACAGGAAAGCTGGCGGGCCATCGCCCATTGCCATCCAGTCGGTTTCAGCACCGGCGGCGACCCGATCGGCCCAGGCGGCATCGTCGATTGCAATCGGTCCCTTGCCGGGTTGCAGCGCGGCGATGGTATGAACGGGCTTGTCCTTGCCGCCGTCAGCGCCGCCGTCAATGGCCTTGGCATCGAGGCCGGCGTTCAGATGAGCGGCCTGCCGCCAGGTGGCCGGCAGCTCGGCATGAAAATCAGCAACGGCAAGGCTGCCGCCCTGGCCGCGAACAAAGCGCGAGCTGGCGCTGCCTGCTTCGCGGGTGGAACGGCCGCAGTTCACGAGCTTGCCACCTTCGGGCAGGGACTGTTCCTGCGCCGCGACAACATGAGTGCCGGGCACCACGCCATCCAGGTGATAGCGCCCTTCGGCGTCGGTGATCGCATAGCTGCCATCTTCCATCACCACCTGGACGCCCGGGACACCACGCCGATCGCCCGTGACGGTGCATCCGCCATCGGTGATGCGGCCGATGATGGTCATCCGGCTGGTCAGGTTGTCACCATCGATCTGGACCACGGCGCTGGTAAAGCTTTTGAGGCCGCGCGAATCGGTGGTTTCCACCTTGTTGAGCGCTTGCCCGGGAGCAGCGTCGGCCCGAACCGTCATGGCATAGGTCACCGTGCGGCTGCCGCCGCCGGGAATTGTGCCAAAGTTCACCGTCAGTGAGCTGCCGTCCGGCGCGATCGACAGGATCGAGGGATTCGCTGCGCCATCGATGCGCACGCTGTCCGGGCGCAGGCGAAGTTCCCGCGCTGCCACGTCGACCATGGTAACCGCGCGCTTGGCGTGCGCCGGATCCGGATTACGCGCGGTCACAGTGTAAAACACCACGTCGCCGGGCTGGGCATTGCGGCGCGATGCAATCTTGGTCAGCGTCACGCTTACGGGCGGACGATCAACCGGTACGTCAACCTGAACCGGCTGCGGACCGCTAAGAGTGAACGTGCCGCCCCACGACGCCGGGTTCAACACCAGTGCGCTGCCGTCGATCCGCGTCAAACCGGCCAGCTGTGCGGCATTGAGTGCGGAAGGCGCATGATAGGGGGCCGGCGGCTCAACCACAATTCGGTAGCTTCCCTGGGCGACCAAGGGAAAGCGGTATTCGCCAGAGGGAAGCTGGACAGTGTTGCCGGCTGCATCCGTGACGGCCTGGCCGGTATAGACTGTGGACGGCCACAGCGTAACGCCGTCGGGCGCATAGACCGCAGCGGGTGCACCGGTAGCTGCATCGACGATTGAAACCTTTGCGCCGTCGACTGGCGATCCGTCCTCGCTATCGAAGACCAGGCCAAACGGGTCTGCCAGGATGTTGACGGTGGCTTCGGCAACCGGTGTCGACTGGCCGACCAATTGGGCAGACACGCGGATCTTGTCGCCCACCGCAACGCTAAGCCGGCAATCGCCGGAAACCGCAGCGGCAGGGATAGGCCGGGTCGCGATGCTGCCGGCGAAAATGCCTGTGTTGGGGCCGGTTTCGAAGACGTTGATCGTCTCCAAATCACCGCTGGATCCGGTCAGTACGACATTGATCGAATCAACCGCCGCAGGATTGGTGTTGCCGGAAGCCAGGACGATGCGGAAATAGAAGGTGTCGCCGGCATGAAATTCTGAAGAGGGGCGGGCGGTCGTGGTCAACGATGCCGGCTGGCTTAGTGTTCCGATCGCCGGCGCAGCAGCGCAGTGCGATGGAATGAAGCTGAACGCGGTCCCGCCTGTGGTCGCTTGAGCGAACGTCTCGATGTTTACCGGCTGGGGCAGAACATTGAACGCCACGGTATTTGACGTGACGGAAAAGCCCTGGCCCTGATTCTGCCACGTGGCTTGAGCCGTGTTGGTTACCGATTGGGCACGCGCCAACGGCCCGCCCAGTATCACCATCAAAAGGGCCAGCAACGCAATGGCGGCCTTCCTGATGATTACTGAACGGGTCATGGTGATTTTTCTAGGTTTCCCGGCGGCGTTGACTGGGTCGCAGCCGCCGGTCAGACCTTATTGAACCTTTACCTGGAAACGCAGACCAACCGCGCTGTTTGCAGCAACGTTGCTTAGTGATCCCGAGATATTGGCAGGAGTTGCGCCAGCCTGAGCGGTGTAACCCGCATCAGCCGTTACCGCGGTGCCGCCAGAGCAGGTGGCCGAAGCTCCCGATCCGGTGACTGTCGCGTTCAACCAGATCGCGTTGGACCCGGCCGTATAGGCAACATAGGCCGGATAGGGCGAAACGGCCGATTGCGGCAGCGGGTCATTCACGCTGACGTTGGTGGCAGTTGCGGCGCCGGCAGCGTTGGCGACGATGATGCAGTATTCGATAACGGCACCCGGAATCGCCTTGGGATTGGTGGTGCCGTCAATCGGATCGCTGATGATCGTCATGTTCTTGTTGACCGACAGCACCGGCGCGGAGACGGTGTAGTCACCCTTGGCCGAATGCTTGCCATCGTTGGCGGCGTCGCCCGCTACCACACCGGCTGCGTCACCGCAGACGTTGTCGATACCGGCGGTGTTCGCCGAAGCATTCTGGCAGGTCAGCACCGCTCCCTGAGTGCTGGCCACGCCGCCAGCTTCGGCCGTTCCCGTCAGCATGATACCGCCCACTTGAGCATTGGTGGCGGTGGACGGGATGTCGGCAACAACCAGCAGCTTCACGGTCGCATCGGGTGCGATCTCGTCAAGATAGGTGATCTGCGTCACGCCAGATCCGCCGACGACTCCGGTGCCGTTGGGGTCAAGGTAGTATTTGACGTTGGTCAGCGAGGGCACAAACGCGGTGGTGGCACCGTGTTGTGCGGTCTGGCCGGTTGCCTGGGCTGTTGCGGCAAGCGCAAAGTCCAACGTGTCGTTTGAACTGTTTGTCAGGGTCCAGGTAGTGACGGCGTTGGTCTGCCCCGGAACCACCGTGGTGGTGGCCCCGGTGTTGGCGACCGCCAGCACGACCTTGCGATCGACCGTCACCGTGTTCGATGCGGTCGTCCCGGTTTGCGCAACGCCGCCAACACTGTAGTTGACTGTTGCCGTGTTGACGATGTTGGTGCCGGCCAATGTACCTGCGGCAAGCGCGGGTGCCGCACTCGCCAAAAGCGCAGCGGCAAGCGATGCTGCCCCAACGCGTCTATAGTGAATGCTCATTGTATACTTCCCCTATGCATATCTAATATTATAAATTTATATCAACATACTATCGCACAACGGCATGATAGCTGACCATTCCCGATCCACCCGGGGCGATTGTCGGAATCACCCAGCGGATATGCGTTACGTCAGCTTCGGTCGCGGGTCGGCTCGAACCATCGGCGGCAACCACCGTCAGATTGGCAAGCTGGCCCCAGGTCTTTCCGCCATTGACGGAAACCTGGCCATTGTCGGCAGGGTCGGCCACATAGACCACACCCTTGGGAAGGGGGTTGGTGACCACGAAATTATCGATCCTGGTCGCCCCGGCATTGCGATAGCCGGTTGTGAAGAGCAGCTTGTTGCCCGGCACCGCGCGGGTAACCGGTGCGAGCACGGTTTTTGTCTCGCCGCTCTCCGTGACGGTCTTTTCAATCTTGACGTCGCTTTGCAGCGCAACAGGCGCAGGCCCGGCGGCATAGGCCGCACCGGACAGTGCCAGGGCGGAAAAGAGGCCAACGATGGAAGCAATACGGAACTTCATTTTTGCAACCCTTTCAATGATATAAAATATCAATTGATTTTTACTTTGAAGCTGATGGACTGATCGGCGGACCCGCCGGCGACATTACCCAGGTTCACGTCGACGCCCGATGCCTGGCTCGCCTGACCGGCGTCCGTATCGGCGCTGTCAGTCAGCACGGCGGCGCCCAGTTTCAGCGTCCCCGCCTGATAGGTGGTGCCGGTCGGGATAACGTCAGTGATGTGCAGGCCGTTTGCCGTGCCGGAACCCGTCACGTGCGAGGCGATGGTGTATGTCACCACCGCGCCGGGAACCGGGGTCGTGCCGCCAAACGGATCGGCAATGACTGCCGATTTGATCAGCGTAACCGCGGCCAGGCTGGCGATGATCGCATCTTGACCGCTGGCAACGCCGGTTGAGCTGCCAACAACGGCATCCACCCCGCCAACGCCGCCATGAGACACCAGAGTACCCGGGGTTCCGTTGCCGATCGATGACGTTGCGGTCAGCTTGACCTGGCTGGTGGTGTTGTCGGTCGCGCCCGATGCGGGCAGGCCCACAAGCACGAACACCTTGATGGAACCGTCGGCGTTGATGAGCGGGGTGGCACTGCCGGTTGTATAGACAGTGTCGGTGCCCGGATCATAGACGCCGTTGTTGTTGCTATCGATAACGACCTGCTGGATCGTTCCGTTATAGGAATTGCCGCTGACATTCGGATCAGCCGCAAGCGTGAAGGTGCTTGGCCCGTTGCCGGTGTTGGTGACCGAATAGGTCAGCACTGCCGGCGAAGACGACGCGGGAACCGGTGCGCTGTTAAGGCCGGCCACGGCAACGTCGATCAACTGATCCACAGTGACGGCAACCGTGTTGGAGGTGACCGTGTTGGTCGCCGAACCAGAGTTATAGGTAGCGGTCGCCGTGTTTTGAATCGAAGTTCCGGCGGGCACACCGCTGGCCAGCGCGGGGCTGGCTGCGACGGCAGCGGTAAGCGCAATTGTGGCGACGACAGGCTTGATAAGGTGACTGTTCATGCCCCCTGTCTACCATTCGATGGTTACCAACCCGTTTAGAAATAGGTACTTTCCCTGAGCGTTCGGGCAGAACGCCCAAATTGGCCGCAAACGATTGCTGTTGGGGTGAAATTTCGCGCTATTCCGAAAGGCGTGTGAGTTTGCGCCACGACGGTGATTGCGCCTGAGCCGGTGTTCCCGGAGATACCCTGCGCAGATCTTTGGGCGGTGCGCTAACAGGTTTGGCGGACCTGCTGAGCGCGGGTTCGAACCATCTTACTGAAATGTTACGAGAATGGAACAACATTCTCCAGCATTCCAGCCTTGGTCAGAATCAGGCCCAAAACACCAATGAACGGAAGGACGAGCGCGCCCCGCGCGATGGCCTCCCGGCTGTCGGGCGGAGGCGCAAGATAGCATAAGAGGGGGCTGGCATGGCAAAACGCCCGGCCCCGTTCTCTCTCCGGCTTACATTCGAGCAGCGCGCCCGGCTAGAACGGGACGCCGGGGATATGTCCCTGAGCGCCTATATCCAGTCACGCCTCTTCGATACAGAAAATCCTACGCCGCGCCGCCGGGGCAAACGGCCCGTGAAAGATCATCAGGCCTTGGCTCAGGTTCTCGGGCTGTTGGGTCAATCCCGCTTATCGTCGAACCTGAACCAGTTGGCGCGATCTGCCAATTCCGGGAGCCTGCCTGTCACGCCGGACACGGAGGCCGCGCTTATGACGGCGGCGGCAGATATTCAGGAAATCCGCCGAATCTTGATCGAAGCCCTCAATCTGGAGGCGAGGCCATGATCGTCAAAGCCTCACAGCGGAGCGGCGCGAAGCAACTCGGGATGCACCTCCTGAAAACGGAGGAAAACGAACACGTTGAGATTCACGAGGTCAGCGGCTTCATGTCCGATGACCTGATGGGGGCAATGAAGGAAGCCCACGCCCTGTCCTTGGGGACCAAGTGCAGGCAATATTTGTTCTCCGTTTCGCTCAATCCGCCCTCCACTGAATCCGTCCGGCCAGAAGTATTTGAGCAGGCCTGCAATATGATTGAAGAGCGACTGGGCCTGACGGGCCAGCCGCGCATGATCGTATTCCATGAGAAAGAGGGCCGTCGCCACGCTCATGCGGTCTGGTCGCGGATTCACGCAGAAACCATGACCGCGAAACCGCTCCCATTCTTCAAGCAAAAGCTCAACGGCATCGCCAAGGAACTCTATCTTGAAAACGGCTGGTCGATGCCGGATGGATTCCGTGATCCCAACTTGCGCGATCCCCGCAATTTCACCTTGGACGAGTGGCAGCAGGCAAAACGCGCCCAGCTTGATCCTCGGGAACTCAAGGCGACCGTGCAGGATTGCTGGAACAGGTCCGACAATGGTGTAGCCTTCGCGAAGGCTCTGGAAGAACGCGGCCTGTTTCTTGCCCAAGGGGATCGGCGCGGCCACGTCGCGATGACTATTGATGGGGAGGTTTTCTCCCTGTCGCGTCTGATCGGCAAAAAGGGCAAGGATGTGACGGCGAAGCTTGGCGATCCCAAGTTAGCCAGAAGCGTAGCCGATACCGCCCGATATATCGGCGAAACCATCGCACCGCGCCTGTCTCGCTATATCTCGGAAGCGAAGCGGTTGGCATCCAACGCCATGAAGCCGCTCAATGAGCAACGGCAGAATATGAAGGGGCAGCATCAGCAGGAGCGCAAGCTTCTGGCTGATAAACAGCAACAGCGTCATCTGGCGGAGCAACAGGCGCGGTCTGCCCGTGTCCGGACGGGCGCGAAAGGCGTCTGGGATATTCTGACCGGACGCTATTTCAAGGTGCGGAAACAGAACGAAATGGAGGCGCATTTCAGCCTTCAGCGTGATCGCGCCCAAAGGCATGATCTGGTTTCCGCGCAACTCAAGGAACGGCAAACCCTGCAATCCCAGATTGTCGCCCAGCGTGAACGCAGTGCTCGGCAACTGCTCGGACTATATCGCGATGCGTCCCAATATCGCCGTGTCATGCGCGACGGGCAGTTCGAACGAGGAAGTAGGGATCAATCCCGGTCATCTGCGCCGCGCGGTCCCGAACTGGGCAGGTAAGTCATTCTCGCCTGAAGCGGCAATCTGCGTGGTTCTGCGCGAGCGTCTCTGCCATTTACCTGATTTCTTCTGTCGCTTTTCCACCCCGCCGGGGCGCTGGTTGGGTCTTGTTATCCGACCATGAATGTCCGGGTGCAAGGCGCGGCTGCGCCGCTGGCCTTCTCCATATCCATTTCGCTTGGCGAGCAATGCACCTCATTCACGGCACGGATTCCTGCCTCCTCAACGCGGCCCATCGGGGGCGGCGCAAGACAACAGGAGGAATCCATGTTCAAAATGACCAAAGACGATCTGGCCAAGAAAACCGACGCGCAACTCACCGCGCTGTTTCAGGAGACTAGCAAAGGCCTGATCGCCACCAAATCCGGCCTCGCATCGGCGCAATCGCTCTTGGTGATGATAAGCGCTGAAATCGCTCGGCGTGACCTGCGCCCGTAGGCGCAGTGACGCGAGAGGTCAGCCGCACCTGTAAACGATGCGGCGACCAGAAACTGTGGTTTCGCTGTAGTCGCAGGCAAGATCGCGAGCAATCAGGTCATAGTCAAGATAGCAGGCGATGCGATCCGGGATGTCACCGAATAGCCCTTCATCTACAAACTGGCGGGCAAGTTCCGTCAGGCTGTCGATCTCGTAGAGGTCGATGTCGAGCCGGTCGGGATCACAATCGCGATCATAGCCGCACTCGCCGACTGCGATGATGAACCGGGTTTTCTCGTCGTCTCCCCATTCGTCGGCAAGGTTGATGAACCGAGCAATGTTGGCCTGATTGATGCCAAAGGCATCCGCGAAAGCGGCATCGAGGTCGTCGCCATCGATGAAATGAATCTCGAACTCCTCTATGGGCTGGCCGTAATCGTTCTGGGAGGCGCGGGCCTTGGCCTGATAATCGTCGAAGCTGTCTAAGTAGAAGCCTGTGGCGCTGATGTCATAGGGCTGTGCAAAGAATGTAGTCATGTCCGAACTCCTTTCGCTGTTTCGTGAGGACGCGAAGGAGAGGGACCGGGGAATAAGCCGGGAGGTCAGCCGGAAGGCGAAACAGGCAACACGGAAGCGAAGCGAACGGAGCGGGCAGCCTGTTGACCACACGGTGCGCCGGGCCATCGTCGCGGCATTAACTCGGGAAACGGCTGATGGAGAGTGGAGCAGCGGCAACCGTTCCAGCTTTCAGCGCGGTACGTTCAGTCCGTAATCGGCTTCAAGCATGTCGATAATCTTGACCAACGCGCGGTAGATGCTGAGTTGGTTGGCTCCGAACCGATAATGTCCAGAAACAAGCTCCTCGGGCTGCAAATCTTCAAAGCGCCCTCGACGTTTTGCGGGCTCACCGTTGCGGAGGACAGTGACAGGATAGCGGAATGATCGACCTTCGCCTTCCCAGACGCCCCACGAGCTATAGTTCTGGATGTTGTCGTTATAGCACTCGTCGCCGATGATTGATTCCATTCGGATCAGCAGGTCGCGGATAGGGCCGATCTTGGCCCGCGTGTCGCGCACATAGCGGAAATGCTGCATACCTCCGCTTACCTCGTCGAGCTGCGATGAATACCAGTCATGTTCCGCTGCGGCTTTGCGCTTCAGCTCAGCGAAAACTTCGGCAGGGACGTCCTCGGGAGGGTCTTCAAGCTCTGCATAGGCTTCAACTTCATCTTCGACGAATGTGGCGCGATCTTCCCACAAATTGCTGTATTCGTTGGCCCAAGCGAGGATCTTGTCCCTTACCGCAAGGGCAGGACCAAAATCCATCGCTTGGATTGCTAGATAACCTCTGGTTCCCTCGTCGATGTAATATTCCTGCATATCGGCATCATTTGGCCACTCATCTTTCGCGGCAGACTTGATAGCTGCAAGAATATCGGCGGGAACATTGGTCATGTTCAGCAATGCTCCATAAGGTCGTCGATCTTCGTGGCCTTGATGTAGCTGGCCGGATTCTTGTCAACGGCGAGCGCCTTGAAGTGCGCTTCGCCACAGGCGATCTTCGCAGCTTCGTTGTCGCGGAGGTCGTCAGTGAACAGGCTGCCCTTCGTCTCGATAACGAAATAGAGGCGTTCACCGCCCTCAACCTGCACCAGTACCGCCCAATCGGGATTGTAAGTGCCGAGCGGCGTCGGGACTTTGAACCAGCCGGGCAGTTTGGCGTAAACCTTCACAGCCTCGTTCTTTTCGAGCTGTTCCGCGAAGGTGCGTTCGACGCCGCCGGAATCGTAAATGACGTGCTCGAACACGGATTTCTGCGTGTCCTGAAGCATATTCTTGAGGTAGCCGGTCAGTTCCTCCTGCTCGAACAGTTCCTGCGCGTAGAAATGGTCGTCGCCGACACGCTGGTATTTGATGCCGTCAACAAGCGCGAGGCGCTTGGTGCGGTTGATGGTTTCCGCCGCCAATTCAATGAAGGCTTGAGGGTTGCGCTTGAAGTCGCCAAGTCTGCCGCTCTCGGTCAGGATTGTGACGAGGCTGCGGCGGGTGAGCTGGGTGCGGTCCTGCAAGTCGGTCAGCACGTCAGGAAGGGCAATATCGCCTTCCTCAATCATCACAGGACCAGAGATCGAGGTTTCCTTGGCAATCACGCCGCCTTGACCGATGGCAAGGTCGGCTTTGCGGATGACCGCCTTCGCCTTGGTGATTGGCGCGGCATTGGCGATTGCCTTGGTGCAATCCTCGATAAGTTTGGCGTTGTCGAAATGAACGCGATAGGTCGTGCGATGCTTGATGCGGTCCCATAGCGCCTGAAATTCTGCGCTATGCAGGACTTCCTTGCGCACACGCACGGCCTTGCGGTCATCGGCGTTCTTTACGTCGAGCTTCCCTGCGATTTTCCGCAGAACTTCTTTGATTTGGGGAAGATGCGCCGCGTACTGGTCGGGGACGGTCAGCGTGTCCGTCGTCAGAACATTTGG
>JAFEEX010000054.1 GCA_018240895.1 Pseudomonadota bacterium
GCGATTGCCGCTTTCGATTGCCGCACGCAGATCGGCAATCGAAAGCTTCGCGGAGGCCAACGCCACCGGATCGGGCCTCACTTCGAAGGTGCGGACATAGCCGCCGAGCGCGTTAACGTCCGCGACGCCGGGCACGGTGNNGGTGCGCAGCGCCGGGCGGATCGTCCAGTCGAGTAGCTCACGCTTCTGCTGGAGCGACAGCGGCCCTTCGATCGTAAACATGTAAACGTCGGAAAGCGGCGTGGAGATCGGCGCCAGACCGCCCGTCACCGATGCGGGTAGATCGCCCATCACGCCTGACAACCGCTCGGCGACCTGTTGGCGCGCCCAATAGATGTCGGTGCCATCGGTGAAATCGATGGTGATGTCGGCGATGGCATATTTGGCCGCTGAGCGCAGGATCGCCTGATTGGGGATGCCGAGCATCTCCTGCTCGATCGGCGTGATGACCCGGCTTTCCACTTCCTCCGGCGTCATCCCGGGGGCTTTCAGGATCAGTTTCACCTGTGTCTGGGCGATGTTTGGATAGGCGTCGACCGGCAAGTTGACGAAGGCCCATATCCCTAGCCCTGCCGTCACAGCGGCGAGCAGCAGGACGAGCAGGCGGTAGGACAGCGCGGTGGCGACGAGCGAACGCAGCATCGGCCGGGCCTAGCGCGCCGCGGCGAGCGCCTTGAGCGCGCTCGTGCCGGAGGTCACCACCTGTTCACCGGGCTTCACGCCCGAAAGCAGGACGATCCGGCCGTTGCTGGCCGTTCCGCTCGTCACGGGGCGAACCGCGTAACCGCCCTGCGCTGCCACGAATACGGCCGACCTGCCGTCGATCATTGTGACGGCGGTCTCCGACACGCTGACCGCGCCCGCCGGTGCGGGACCGGAAATCACGATGCTGGTCGCCCGGCCCGCGACGACGCCTGGCCCTGCCGGGATTTCCGCCTTGAGGCTGGCCGAGCGCGTTGCGGGATCGATCGTCGAACCGACGGCGATAATCCGGCCGGAAATGTCAGGTGGCAGATGCACGGTCATGCCAAGCCGCACCTGACCGATCAGCCGTTCGGGCAGTTGCCCGATGACTTCATAGCGGTTTGCGGCATCGATCACATAAGGCGCGGTGGTGCCGTCGACCGGATTGCCTGTCTGGATGGCCGCGCTGGTCACGCGGCCCGCGATCGGCGCGGTCAGCGTATAGGAGCCGCTGCCGCCATGGCCGCCCACCATGCGCAGGATACGCGCCTTTTCCGATACGTCCGCATTGCTCTCGGCGGCGATGGCGCGCGCCTCGTCCGCGCGGGCTGGAGCGATGATGCCCTCCCGGCTGAGCTGCGACAGGCGCGCCGCATTGGACTGCGCAACGCCCGCACGCGCATGGGCGCGGGTGAGGTCCGAGCCGAGCGTCAGCACTTCGCGACTGGCGACGGTTGCAAGCGCCTGTCCCTGCCGCACGCTGTCTCCTTCCACCACATACGTCCGGGTGACGACACCGGGGAAGGTCGCGGCCACCGCCACGCGGGCGTTGGCTGGAGGCTGGATCACCGCTGGAATAGTGACGAGCGGGGCTTCCTCGGCAACGGTCGCGGCGGTTAGACGAATGCCCATTTGCGCCGCGCGCTTTGCATCAACGACCAACACCCCCGCGGCAGTCTGCGCTTTATCGGCAGGCGCTTTCGCGGCGGTGGGTTCGGAATGCGGCGCAAGCCACCAAAAGGCCGCCAAAGCGAGCGGAACCGCCACGCCTGCAATCGGATAATATCGTCTGGACATGCCATCCGGCTAGGCGGCGAGTCTGACGGAACCCTGACGAGACAGGCGACAGGTCAATCGGCAGTCAGGGTTCGGGGAAGCGCAGTATCAATTCATGGCGATCGGGATCGGTCTCGAGCGTGCCTTCGTGCGCGGCCATGATCCGCTCGACGATGGCGAGGCCAAGCCCAGCGCCGTCCTTGCTGGCATGATCGGCGCGGCGATGGCGTTGCACGAGATTGCGTAGCCGGTCTGGCGGCAGGCCAGGCCCTTCGTCACGCACGCTGATGCTTGCACCCGGACCAACAAGCACCTGGATGGCGCCGCCGGCCGGAGTCACCCGCACGGCGTTCTCGATGAGGTTGCGCAGCGCCGCCGAAATCGCCTCGCGCCGACCCCGCGTGACGGGCGCGTGAATGCCAGTCACGAGTTCAATGGTCTTGCCTCCGGCAATGATGGCCGGTGCGGCCGCCCCGACGACATCGCTTGCCACATCGCTCAGCGATATCTGCGCCAGCGGAATCTGGGCGACTGCATCGGCATCGATCTGCGCCAGCAGCATGAGCTGATCGATCAGCCGACGCATTGCCGCGACATCCTTTTTGAGCCGCTCCGCATCGTCATGCTCCAACCGATCGAGTTCGAGGGACAGCAAGGCGAGCGGTGTGCCCAGTTCGTGCGCGACATCGGCGGCGAAGGCTTCCTGGCGCTTCGCCGCTTCGTCGAGGCGCGCGAGCAGGTCGTTGACGGCGCTAGTGAAAGGCAGCGCTTCGGTAGGCATCTGCGAATTGTCGATACGGAAGCCGCGCTCATGGCCTTGCACCGCCTCGATCTCCGCCGCTGCCTCTTCGAGCGGTCGGAATGCCTGGCGGATCACGCGAAGCACAAGCACGGTAACGGGGATCATCAGAATCGCCACCGGCAGCGCAACATGCTCAAGCATTTCGCGGCTGGCGCGCGCCATCGCCGCTTGCGCATCGAGATGGGCGAAGGTGAAACTGTAGAAGAAGACGACAGCAGCCAGCAGCAGGAAGGTGCCGACCAGACCGATCAGGCCCAGGCCGCGTTTGAGGCGTCGCGATACGGATCGGCGATCGGTCACGCGCCATTGTCCTTCAGCATATAGCCAACGCCTCGAACGGTATGGAGCGCGCCGGTGACGTGAGCATCCTCCAGCTTGCGCCGCACCCGCGAGATCGTGGCCTCGATAGCATTGGGCGTCACAGGATCGCTGAAACTATAAAGGGCATTCTCAATCACGGCGCGATGCACGACCGTTCCCGCGTGCCGCATCAGCAATTCCAGAAGATCGGCTTCCCGGCGCGACAGATCGATCTCCTGATCGCCAGCGCGGGCGGTGCGGTTGGCGACGTCGAAATATAGTCGTCCTACCTCGATCACCGGCTGTATCCGCACGCCGGGCCGCCGTAGCAGCGCGCGGATGCGCGCTGCAAGTTCATCGATCTCGACCGGCTTCACGAGATAGTCATCCGCTCCGGCATCGAGGCCCGTGATGCGATCCTCCAATGCCCCGCGCGCGGTCAGCATGATCGCGGGCGGCATCTCGTGATATTTTCGGCGGCTCGTAAGCCAGTCGGTTCCGTCTCCATCGGGTAGCCCAAGGTCGAGCACGATCGCGTCATAGGTTGCGCCGCCCATCGCATCCTCGGCCGCTGTAAGGCTATGGGCGACATCACACACGAAGTTCCGGCGCTGGAGGCCGTCTGCGACCAGCGCTGCCATTCGCGCATTATCTTCGATGACGAGAAGACGCATGAATCACTGGAACCTTCGAGGGAGATGATGATCGCTGGCCATGATCCGTTCTAGCAGGGGGCCGTCAGAAGTCTTCAATCCTTGTCCTCGTGATGTTCATGGGCGCCATCGCGCATATGCGGTGTGAACGCGGTCGGCTCGCTCCGAAGGATCAGGATCACCGCCAGGATGATGGTGGCCGCGCCGACCAGCAGCGCAAGTGCTCCGGGCGCCCGCGCGTCACGAGTATCAGGATGAAGACCGGCTCTCTTGCGGCCGGTGACCATCGCGCGAACCAGATTTTCACGAGTGAGAAACGACATCAGGACAACGGCGCCGACATGGAGGGCGACGAGCGCCAGCAAGCCATAGGCAAGCGTTTCGTGGAAATCCTTGTCGAGCTTGTGCGCAGCGACGCTAACACCGCTCCAAAGGACGATTCCGGTCAGGCCAAGCAGGGCGAGGACGGCGATCGCTCCGAGCGGATTGTGTCCGACGGAGCGTTCCGGACGGCCGGCGAACAGCTCGCGCACATGCGAGCCGATCGCCGTCGGTTTGATGAAACGCGCAAAACGGGCATGTTCGCCGCCGACCAGGCCCCAGACCAAGCGAAACGCCAGCAGCACAGCGGCGCACCATCCTGCCACCATATGCCAACTGGCGATCGGGCTGTCGTCTTCGGACGATAGAAAAGCCGCCAGAATGGCCAGAACGAGCAGCCAATGGAACAATCGCAGCGGTGCGTCCCAGACCTTCAACGTGTCCGCCTGAGCGAGATTTGTCATACAATTCTTCCTTCCCGAAGGAAGGGCTAGGCAGATTGTCTGACCGAATCCTGACGAGAACGAGGGGCTATACGACCGTCCCGAACAGCCGCCCGATCCCTGCTGTTGCCGCCATGGCGAGCGCCCCCCAGAATGTCACCCGCAAGACCGAGCGCACCGGCTGCGCGCCACCGGCCCATGCGCCGAGCGCACCGAGCAGTATGAGGAACAGCAATGTCGCGGCGATCTCGATCGGCACGAGACTGGCGCGCGGCGCGACAGCGACCAGTGCCAGCGGCATGAGCGCGCCCGTACTGAAGGTCGCCGCGGAGGTGAGCGCCGCCTGGAGTGGACGGGCGGTCACGACTTCGGAAATGCCAAGTTCATCGCGCGCATGGGCGCCCAGCGCATCGCTGGCCATGAGCTCATCCGCCACGCGAAGCGCCAAATCCTTGTCGAGCCCGCGCGCCACGTAAATCTCGGCCAGTTCATTGCGCTCAAGGTCTGGTTGACCGGCCAACTCGCCGCCTTCTCGGGCGAGATCGGCTTTCTCCGTATCGGCCTGCGAACTCACCGACACATATTCCCCGGCGGCCATGGACATCGCGCCCGCGACCAGCGCTGCGGCGCCGGCTACCAATATTCCTGACTTTTCGGCTCCCGAAGCGGCAACGCCGACGATCAAGCTAGCGGTGGACACGATCCCGTCGTTGGCGCCGAGTACAGCCGCGCGCAGCCAGCCGATGCGTGACACCGCATGACGCTCGGGATGGGATCGCAATCTGCTCATTATGTCCTCGCAAAGCGTTGGGTGGTTGCCAAACTTTCCTGACTGAACCCTGACGACCAATATCGTCCATTGGCATGGACCAGGTGGGCGCCAGCGCGACAGTCCTGGTCGTCATCTCATCGGAGTTACGCCCCTCGTCTGCCTGATGCGCTTCGAGGGCATGGATCTGTCGCTCGGACTGTTCACATCGTGTCAGCCAATAAAAATCATCAGCCACGCCGCGCCGATGACCAGTAACTGGGCGGGAATGACGCGGACGACAAAGGCTCGTGTTCCTACCGTTGCGGAAAAGAAAATCTTGGCGAGGGTGCTGGTGGTACAGGCGGTCAGGACCGGGAGGACGGCCTGTGAGTGGGGCATCGTGCCGTCGGCCACTTGTGCCGCGATCGAAATCACCGCGGCATGAACGTCCAGCACCCCGCCGATCGCGGCCACGGCGAGGAGCCCGACATCCCCGAACCAGGCTCTGAGGGCCGCCGCCGATATCAGCATGATCGCCACGGTCGCGGCAAAGGTCAGCGCCATCAGCAGATTGAAGGATCTGCTCATTCTTGGTGGCTCGACGGCAACCTCCCGCCAGGCCGAGAGGGTCAACCATCCGCCCGACAAAAGTGCGGCCAGCCCGGCTGCGCCCACCGGCAGGATGGTGGCAAGAAAGGTGCGATGGTCCGTCGCCTCGATTACAACGGCCATTTGCGCATAATTGGCGACGGTCGACAGAACCGCCGCCGCGGCACCCGCCGCGACTGAGGCGGGATTGGCGCGAACCCAGGCACCCATGGCCCCGATAGTTGCCGAGCTGGAAACGAGCCCCGAGATGAGGCCTAGTGCGGGCACCCCCAGCCGCGCATCCAAAAGCCGCGTGGCCAGTTGGCCCAGCGCATTGATCCCGAGGACCATGACGACGACCATCCAGATCGAATGGAGGTTGAGCGCGTTGAATGGTCCCAGTTGCCGGTCCGGCAGCATTGGCAGCACAATCAGGGTGGCGCCGGCGATCAACAGGACGTCAGCGGTCTCGTCTGCGCTGATCGTCTGATCGACGAAGCGATGGAGCGGATCGCGGGCTGCAAGCATGATCGCGATCAGCACCGCAAGGGCTCCTGCCAGCAAGGGCGCAGTTACCGCGAGGGCTCCGAGCAGCGTAGTGGCGACGAGGGTAACTTCCGTGGTTATGCCGGGATCGATCGCGTTGCGCCTGCGCCAACTGCTCAGCAGGGCCAGCGCGGTCATGCACAGCATCACAATCGCGATCATCCACTGCTGCGGCATCAGAGCTGCACCACAGCCCAGTAAGGCAGCGATCGTGAAGGTGCGCAGCCCCGCTGCGGCCGGACGGTGGACCTTGCGCCGCTCGCGCTCCGCTCCGATCAACAGGCCGATGCCCAGCGCAACCGGGAGGTGGTGAATGAGGCCGACGTCGTCCATGGACAGGGTTCTGTGCTCCTACGCGCCGAGCTAGAGGCAAGCACTTCAAAACCCCTCGCCACGATGCACTGACAATCAACTCGGATCACTCGGTGGCGGCTGGCCACGGGAGGATCGGGAGCGGCGGCGCCAGGGGGCAACGCCGCCGCTCCACGTCCAACCAATAGCTAGAAGGTCGCCTAACTACGGTCGGCGTTCATGACCTTGGTCCAGGCCCGCACGAAGTCGTCCACAAACTTCTGCTTCGCATCGTCCGAGGCATAGACTTCGGACACCGCGCGCAGCTCTGAATTGGAGCCGAACACGAGATCGACCGGGGTGGCCGTCCACTTCGCGGCGCCGGACGCGCGGTCCTTGCCTTCGTAGAGCCCCGGCGAGCCGACCGACTTCACCCAGACCGTGTTCATCGACAGCAGGTTGACAAAGAAGTCGTTGGACAGGTTGCCGGGGCGAGCGGTGAAGACACCATGTCGAGTGTTTCCGGCATTGGCGCCGAGCGAGCGCATACCACCGACGAGTACCGTCATTTCGGCGACCGTCAGGCCAAGGCTATCGGCCTTGTCGACCAGCGATTCAGCCGGGCCGAGATCGGCCCTGGCCGAATAGTAGTTGCGGAATCCATCGGCCTTCGGTTCGAGGAAGGCGAAGGAGGCAACGTCGGTCTGTGTCTGCAATGCATCGACCCGGCCCGGCGTGAAGGGGACCGAAACCCGCTGTCCTGCCCGATCCGCCGCCTGCTCGACAGCGGTGTTCCCGCCCAGCACGATGAGATCAGCCAGCGACACTTGCTTACCGTCCTTGCGGCCCTTGATGAAGTCCGCCTGGATGCGCGTGTAAGCCGCCAGCACCTTCTTCAGCTCTGCCGGATCGTTGACCACCCAATTGCGTTGCGGGTCGAGGCCGACGCGAGCGCCATTGGCGCCACCGCGGCCATCTGTGTCCCGGTAGGTCGAGGCCGAGGCCCAAGCCGCACGCACCAGTTCGCCGGTGGAGAGGCCGGAAGCGACGATCTTGGCCTTGAGCTGCGCGACATCGTTATTGTCGATCATCGCATAGTCAGCCTTGGGCAGCGGGTCTTGCCAGACGAAGGTCTGGTTCGGGACGTCCTTTCCGAGATAGCGGGTCTGCGGCCCGACGTCGCGGTGGGTCAGCTTGAACCAGGCGCGAGCGAAGGCGACGGCGAATTCTTCCGGATGCTCGCGCCAGCGCGAGGTGATCTTCCGGAAGCCCGGATCTTCCCGCATCGCGATGTCGGTGGTGAACATGATCGGCGCGTGCGTTTTGCCCGCGACATGGGCGTCGGGCACCAGGGCCGTCGCTGCCGGGTCGCTGGGCACCCACTGCACCGCGCCGGCGGGGCTCTTGGTCTTCACCCAGGTGAAGCCGTAGAGGTTGTCGAGATACTGCGTGGTGAAGGTGATCGGATTGGCCGACCATGCGCCTTCCAGGCCGCTGGAGACCGTATCTTCCGCATTGCCCTTACCGCATTTGTTGGCCCAGCCGAGGCCCTGCTGTTCGATCGGCGCGACGCCGGGATCGCCGCCGACGCAATCATCGGGTTTATGCGCGCCATGCGCTTTGCCGAAGGTATGGCCACCAGCGATCAGCGCGGCGGTTTCCTCGTCGCTCATTGCCATGGCTCCGAAGGCACGGCGAATATCAGCCGCCGCCGCCAACGGATCAGGATTACCGTTCGGACCTTCGGGATTGACGTAGATAAGACCCATCTGTGTCGCTGCCAGCGGTCCGCGAAGATTACCCTTCTCGTCCCGCCGTTCGTCCATCATCATCTTGGTTTCCGGTCCCCAGAAGACGAGGTCCGGCTGCCAGGCATCGACGCGGCCGCCCGCGAAGCCGATGGTCTTGAAGCCCATATCCTCTAGGGCGACGTTGCCGGTCAGAACCATCAGGTCGCCCCAGGAGAGCTTGCGGCCATATTTCTGCTTGATCGGCCAGATTAGCCGGCGCGCCTTGTCGAGGCTCACATTGTCGGGCCAGCTATTCAGCGGCTCGAAACGCTGCTCGCCACCACCGGCGCCGCCGCGGCCGTCCCCGGTGCGATAGGTGCCCGCACCATGCCAGGCCATGCGGATGAAGAAGGGGCCATAATGCCCATAATCCGCAGGCCACCACGGCTGCGAAGTGGTCAAAACCTTGCGGATGTCGGCTTTGACCGCATCGAGATCAAGCGAGGCGAATTCCTTCGCATAGTCATAGTCCGCACCATAGGGATTGGATTGCGCTTCGTGCTGACGCAACGACCTCAGATCGAGGCTTTTGGGATACCATTCCTTGGCCGTCGGTGCCGCGCTTTGGGCGAAGGCGGCCGGCGAGATCGCCATGACTGCTATCGCCAATAAAGATATTGTTGTCCTACGCATTAGTCCTCCTGTTGTGGTTGAAGAAGTGGGAGTCCCGTGGACGGTTGGGCCGCCCGTGCCGCACGACAGCAGGCGCCGCCATACAAAATCGGAATTAGGGGAGGGGATGACGCGACCGTTCATTGGGCCGGGGATTTCAGGTAGGCGGTCAGCGCCGCGCGATCGGCGGGTTTCGACGGACCTATGATGGGATCGCAGTTTGCTCATCATGTCCTCACAAGGCGGCATGGGGATTCCAAACTTTCCTGACGGAACCCTGACGAGCCGTATCGTTCAATCATGTGGGCAACATTCGGGATGTAAGCCGACTTCTTGTCGGTCAGCATCGGAGCTTGAATTGGCGGGGATTTCCAATTCTAGCCGGATCATGACTTCCTTCCTCCTCTTGTTCCTGATCGTTTTGGGCATCAACCTCCTGCCTGCCTTCGGACCACCCACCTGGTCGATCATCGTCTTCTATGGTCTAAACAGTGATCTGCCGATCGCATCGATCGTCATCGTCAGTGCGCTTGCCGCCGCCTTGGGGCGGCTGTTGCTCGCCCATAGCTTCCGGTTTCTCGGCGGCCGCCTACCGGAAAAACAGAAGCGCAATCTCGGCGCTGCGCGCGAAGCGCTAGAAGCGCGGCCGCGCAATATGATCCTCGGGCTTGGTTTGTTTGCTCTGTCGCCCTTGCCATCAGCGCAATTGTTTGCCGCGGCGGGACTGGCAAAGGTACGCCTTCTTCACTTCACTGCCGCGTTTTTCGCAGGCCGCCTCGTCTCCTATTCGATCTACGCGGCGACCGCTAAGGGGCTCCGCGGAACCAGTCTCGGCGATTCATTCCTGGAAACGCTCAAAAGTCCCTGGGGCATCGCACTCCAGCTCGGAATGATCGGCGTAGTCATCCTGCTCGCGCAAATCGACTGGAGCAGATTCTTCCACGAGGATCACGACCAGGCATCGTCTCAGAACGATGTCAGCGAGCGCCCCTAAACCTTGGACGCGCAAGACGGCTGAATAGCGTAGATCATCCAGCGGTGTTCGAATGAGTCCCCAGCACCCGCGCGAAGGCCGCCACGCCGAGGGTTTCGATCATCTCCTGAGCATAGTCGCCCTCGAACAGCTCGGTCTCGAGTGTGCCCCAGTTCACGAAGATGCCGAACTTCTGGATTTCGGCGAATGTCTCGCTCCAGCTCTTCTTGTCCTTAATGGCTTTGATCACTGCGTCGGTGTCGTCACCGCCAGAGGCCCCGTCGATGATCCGAACGAGCTTGTACGCTTTTGCCGAACGCCGCCTCCGTCTCGCCTGACCCATAGCATTAGGAGTCCCCGCCAATGGCCACCATCCTTGCTCCCCATCCGCTCGTCGAGGTCGATGGACTGCGTCATTATTATGGTTCCGCCCCGGGCGGTCATCTGGTGCTCGATGACGTCAATCTGACGCTCGTCGAGAATGAGATCGTTGGACTGCTCGGCCGCTCGGGATCGGGCAAGTCGACCCTTCTGCGCTCGATCGCGGGCCTCATCCATCCGCGCGAAGGCGAGGTGCGCTTCATGGCCGATGAAACCGGCCGGGCGCCAACGGTCAGCATGGTGTTCCAGACGTTCGCGCTCTTCCCCTGGCTCACTGTCCCCCAGAATGTCGAGTTGGGGCTGGAGGCGCAGAAGGTGCCGGCCGAGGAGCGTCGCACCCGCGCGCTCGCCGCGATTGACCTGATCGGGCTCGACGGGTTCGAGAACGCCTATCCCAAGGAGTTGTCGGGCGGGATGCGACAGCGTGTCGGGCTAGCCCGCGCGCTGGTCGTCAATCCGGCGCTGCTACTGATGGACGAACCCTTCTCCGCGCTCGACGTCCTCACCGCCGAGACGCTCAGGACCGATCTGCTCGACCTCTGGTCCGAAGGGCGGATGCCGATCAAGGCGATCCTGATCGTCACCCACAATATCGAGGAGGCCGTGCTGATGTGCGACCGCATCCTCGTCTTCTCCTCCAATCCGGGTCGGGTTGTGGCCGAGATCAAAGTCGACCTGCCGCAGCCGCGTGATCGCCTCGACCCACCGTTCCGCGCGCTCGTCGATGACATCTATGCGCGGATGACCGCTCGGCCGACCTCGGTGCAGCCCGCCCGCGATGGTTTGTTCCCCGGAACCGGTATCGCGATGGTGTTGCCCCGCGTCTCGACCAACAGCCTCGCCGGCCTGATCGAGGAAGTGGACGGTACGCCGTTCGAGGGCCGCGCCGGCATGGCCGAACTTGCCGACTCGCACCAACTCGAAGTCGACGAGTTGCTGCCGATGGCCGAGACCCTTCAGCTCCTCCGGTTCGCCGAGCTGCAGGGTGCCGATATCCTGCTCACCTCGTCCGCGCGCCACTATGCCCAGGCTGATGTCGATCAGCGCAAGGCGATGTTCGCTCAGGCGCTGCTGGCCCATGTTCCGCTCGTCCAGCATATCCGACGCATCCTCGACGATCGCGCCAGCCACACCGCACCCGCGCGTCGGTTCCGCGATGAGCTCGAGGATCATATGTCGCCCGATTATGCCGACGAGACGCTGCGCACCGTGACCCTCTGGGGACGCTATGCCGAGATCTTCGCTTATGATGAAGGCAGCGACCAGTTTAGTCTTGAAGACCCAGAATGATCGCCCGCCTTCTGCTTCTCGGTATCGGGACCATTTGGGTCGCAAGGTTCCGGCAATTATGTGTCCGCCATCCCCACGGCGCTGGCAGTCGCACCCACACCGATAAGGGCGCCGCCGTTCAGGACGCGACAATCCGATAGCGCTGCCTTTTCAAGGTAGAACGGGGAAATCCAGTAGTCGTTGTCACCACTTAAGCGCCCGCCAGGCACATCGTAGTAGCCATAGCGGTAGAAACTTGCACACGGCGGAATTTTCTCCGGCCCATTTCTGCTACTATGCATCCCGGAAAGTCAGAAAAACGCGCTGGCTTCCTTATCGTAATGTGGAGATCGGCCTATGACGGCGTAATTCGGTGTTTTTCGGTGATCGACGGACCTAGAGTAGTATGAGGTGCGATACATATTCGTTATGTTTATCCAGGGCGGGGCGCCATTTTTTCCAGGGTAGTTGATCGGTTGGCAGGATGGCCAAAGCGCTGTGCTGCCGGCGGCACGCTCCCGTCTTATCATTGCAGACGCTTCACTGCGCCAGTTGATCCATCAGCGTCACCGGGCCGATCAATCCTGACTTCTGCAACGGGGCATCGGCGCGGTAGGTTTCGAGGGTGGTGTGGGTCAGCCGCGTCGCGCCGGGTTGGGCATCGCCGATCAGGCGGTTGACCCACAGGGTGCCGATGCGAATTTCAACCGTGTTGCGTCCACCTCTGGTCACGGCACCGATGTCGACGCGGTAGGGTTTGTGCCAGGCCGACCCTGCAAGCTGGCCGTTGACGCGGACCTCTGCCACTTCGCGGACATTGCCCAGGTCAATCTTCAGGGGCTGGCCGGGTTTCCAGCCCGTTGGTGCGGTAAACTGGCTTGAATAGGTTACTTGCCCGGAAAAATACCTGACGCCTGGATCGGCGTGTTCATTGAGCGGAATGAGCTTGGGAAGCGTGATGGATGCGGGTGCGCCGCGTCCGGACTGGAAGACGAGGGTCCAGGGCGAACCGAGCGTTGCCACGCTGCGCCATTGCGGCGCGGATAAATCAAGCGCGGCGGCGGTCGCGGCCTTGCGAAATACAACGTGAACCGCTTCCTCTCCGTCCAGCGCCAGCGGTACAATCGTTTCGCCATTTTCGCTGCGAAAGCTGACGGGTTCGATCCGCCCGGTTTCCGCGCGCCACACTTCAGGTTGTTTTCCGGTGATACGGAAGTGCGCTTCCACGGTTTCGGGGCGATCCTTGCGGTTGACGATGAAATAGCTGTCACCATCGCTCAGGCGGCGGTGAACAAAAGGCAGATCGCTGTCAGCCCTGGTGCCGGTGAAGCGCAGATCGGGATTGATCCCGATCGATGCCATGGCGGGTTCGATTGCCGCTGCCGCGATGACCTGTCCCTTGCCGATCCGGGTGCCTGGCCCGCCCGGCCACAACGTCTTGACCAGGGCAGACCACTGCGCCGGATCATCCGCAAGGCTGGGGCTGGATGAGGGGGGCAGGCCAATCACGGTTGCCCCGCCCTGGGCCAGTTCCGCCAGTCGCTTCAGCACCGGCAGGGTCATCCGCTCACTGCTGCCGCCCAGGTACAGGGCCTTGTAGCGGGCACCGCCCACACTGACCAGTTCATCACCTTCGTTGCGCAGTGCCTCGCTCAGAGCGTCGGGGCTGACGAAGTCATAGGCGTAGGATTTTGGCGCATTGGCAACGGGGCTATCGCCATAAAGCCCGGTCAGCGGCGCTTCCTCTCCATAGAAATAGGCGACATCGGCAAAATTGCGGCCTTGCTGCAGCATGAAACTGTTGCGGCTGATATAGTCGATCCACGGCTTTGCCAGTTCGGCCCAGCCTTCGTGCCGGTTGAAATATTGCCCGAAGATCATCAGTGACAGGCCGGGTTCACCGGCTTCGTCCGGGCTGTGGACCGAGGTGTGGATCACCGGCCGGTTTACCCCGGTTACGAATTCAAGATCGATCGCGTGCTTCAGGGTGGGGGGGCTATCCGCCCAATAAGACAGCGCCGAAGTCATCGATTCGGCCGCGACCAGGTTCTGGCCATAGACGTGCGCGATAGAGGCCGCGCCTTTCATGTCCGCCAGATAGCTGGGGTTGGGCGCGCCGCCCTGCGGGAAAGTCCACAGCGCCGCCATCGGCACATCGGTAAAGCGCCGCATCGCCATGTCGTCACCCAGTGACGGACGGTGGTCTTCAAGCGCTTCGCCATAGACTTTCAGGCCATTGCGGTGGGCAACGTCGGCAACGGTGCCATAATGCTCGCTCGCCATCAGATCGGCCAGGGTGCGGCGATAATCGTACAGGAACCTGTCGCTCGCTTCGCGGCTGGTGATTACGGTGCCGGTCAGCGCGGGAAGCCACGGCGTGGGATCGTAACCGCGCAGGCGTTTGAACTGGTCGATCAATTTCGGGGTCCAGTTCGCGGCGCCGACTTCGATCGAATCGGTCAGGATCGCGCGAACGCCCTTGCCGCCGATCAGATCGGCACCGGCGGCATCGCGGTACATTGCGATATAGTGGTCAAGATATCCGCGCACCGCCTCTCCATCGAACTTGTCGACTTCAAGACCGGTCGCTTCGGCGGGGGCGGGATGGTTGGTTGTGCCCAGCAATGAATAGCCAAGGCGGACCACTTTCCAGCTGCCTTTTGGCGGGGTCCAGTCCAGCGTTCCGTCCGGCTTGACCCGATTGGTCAGATCGAAGACTTGGCCCGGCGCGGCCGCGGGGGCGGTGGTATCGCTCAGACCAAGCTTGTAATAATCCTGTTCGATTTCGAACCCGGCCTTCGCTTCAAACCGGTCCACTTTGGGATCGGCTGAAAGGCTGAACCGGGCGACGCGCCAGGTGCCGCCGGGTTGGGCGGCAAAAAAGCCCGGCGGGACAATTCCGGGCGCGGGATTGCCCAGGTTGGCCCCGGCGGGATTGCCAGGCTTCAGCACGATGCGGAACAGCCGCGCCGTCGCCGGGGCGAAACTGATTGTCGTTGGCACCTGCGCCGCCGTCAGGTTGCCAAGCACGGTCCAGGCCTTGCCATCGGGGCTTGCCTCGAGCTGCGGTTCAAGCGCGGCACCGGAGAAAGGCGTCTTTGCCCCCGGCACGAACAGGGTTGCGCTGCGCACGGTCACCGGCTTGCGGTAATCAAGCGTGATCGTGGCCGGAGCTTGGGCATTGCCGCGCGGCAGATCGATCCCGCTGGCCAGGCTGGCGTCGGTCAGCGCGGCGGCATCCAGCCCTTTGCCCGCGCCGTCGCTGGCCTTGGGCAGGGGCAAGGCGCGCAGGGCAACGGGGACTGCAAAAACCGCGATAGTGCCGGAATAGACCGGCGGCGCCTTGGGAGGTTCGCTGCTGAGCCCGCCCAGCGGGTCAGAAAACGGCATATCCTGAAATGCCCCGGTCACCTCTGGCAGCGGGGTGAGTTTGCCCGAAAAGCGCTTGCCGCCGATCAGCGGCGTTTCGCTCCAGACCACTTTTTTCAGGGCGTCCTTAGGCGCAACCCACGGGCCGCCGGTTTCCGACCAGCCGGGAGAGGCGGCGATCGCCAGTTCCAGACCGCGCCGCTCAGCCTCGCTTGCTGCAAAGCGGAAGGCGTCCTTCCATTGCGGGGTCATGTAAACCAGCCGGTTTTTGACCAGTACCGGCGTATTGAGATCGACATCGAAGTTCTGCAGCCCGCCAATGCCGACGCGCTGCATCCAGTCCATGTCCTTGACGATTCCGTCCTTGGTGACGTTGCCGTTCAGCCAATGCCACCACACCCGGGGGCGGGCGGAGTTTGGCGGATTATCGAATTGCGATTCCAGCGATGGCGCATCGGGGGCGGTCTGGCCGTAGACACTGGCGGAATTGCAGGCAGCGGCAATCGCGATCGCCGCGACAACGCGTTTGAACCTGGCCTTGCGCATCATTCCCCTGTCCCCTTCCACCCGGTTGATTCCATTCGGTCGTTCACACGATCCCGGCGCTGGACCCCGCCGGCCTGCGCTCTTGCGCCTTGCGGCTGCGCCATTGGCTGCTGCGATAGACGGCCAGCGGGTCGATCGCGCCGCCTGCTTCGGCGCGCGCCCTGGCAAGGATTGGAGAGACATCGATGGTATAGGCGCTGCGCAGCGCCTGGAACGCCATCATCGTGTCATTGCCCAGCTGCGCGGCGTGGAGCGCATCGCGGTCAACCAGACTGGCCTTGGCATAGCACTGGATGATTGCCTCGGCGCTGGAGAGCATCGATTCGATCGGATCGGTGACGTTGTGCGACTGGTCGATCATATAGGCCGGGTTGAACCCGTCACGCGGATTGCGCTCTGCCTCAACCAGTTCGTTGAACACCAGGAACAGTTGATGCGGATTGATTGAGCCCGAATCGAGATCGTCGTCGCCGTACTTGCTGTCGTTGAAGTGGAAGCCCCCCAGCTTGCCAAAGCGGTGAAGGCGGGCAACGATCTGCTCGATGTTCACATTGGGAGCATGATGGCCCAGATCGACCAGGCACTTGGCTTTCGGACCCAGCTCTTGCGCCGCAAGGATGGATGACCCCCAATCGCTGATCACGGTTGAATAGAACGCCGGTTCGAACATTTTGTGTTCCAGCAGCATCCGCCAGTCATCCGGCAGGGCGGCATAGACCTGGGCCGCGGCATCAAGATAGCGGTCAAGGCTGCGGGCGAAGTCCTGCTGGCCGGGGAAGTTGGTGCCGTCACCAACCCAAACGGTCAGATCGCGGCTGCCCAGCTTCTGGCCAATCTCGATGCATTCGATGTTGTGTTCAACCGCCTGCTGCCGGGTCGCCTCGACGGTCGAAGACAGCGAACCGGTGGCATAGGTTTGCGCCTGCCCCGGCTGGTCCTGAAACGTGTTGGAATTGACCGCATCAAACCCCAGACCAAGGCTAGCCGCTTCCTCACGCAATGCCGCATAATCGCTGACCTTGTCCCATGGGAAATGCGGCGAAACGCGGGGAGTAGCGCGGCTGAGCTGGTTGATGACCGCGCAGTCCTCAAGCTTTTCATGGATAGTGGTCGGCTCGCCGGGAATCGGGAACTTGGCAAAGCGCGTCCCGCCGCGGCCGGCCCCCCAGCTTGGAACCGCCACGGAGAAACCGGCAACACGGTCCTTGATCGTGTCGATTGCAATCCCGGACCGTTCAAGCTTGCGGCCAAGCGCGGAATAGTCTTCGTCAAGCGCGGCCATTTCGCGGGCATTGGCCTGGGCGATCAGGTCCGCCGAAAGCGGCAGGGTGGTCATCGTCGTTCTCCCGGTCCGGCTTACCGTGTAAACGCCTGGGCATTGCCCGCATCGACGTTGATCATGTTGCCGGTTGACTTGGCCGAAGCATCGCTTGCCAGCCAGCAGGCGGCTTCGGCAATATCTTCGGGCAGAACGTCGCGTTTGAGCAATGAGCGCTGGCGGTAATGCTCTTCCAGTTCCGCACCCGGATCAATCCCGTGCGTACCGGCCCGCTCCCGGCGCCAGTCACCGTCCCATATCCGGCTGCCACGGATCACCGCGTCGGGGTTGACCACGTTGACGCGGATGCCGTGCGGCGCGCCTTCAAGCGCAAGGCAGCGTGCCAGATGGTTCGCGGCGGCCTTGGCGCTGGCATAGGCGGATGCGCCGGCTGCCGCAGCCACGGCGTTCTTTGATCCGATGAACACCACGCTGGTTCCGCCCTGTTCCTTCATGCCCCTCAGCAGCGGCCATGCCGCGCGGGCCGTGAGGAAATAGCCCCGGGCGAGCACGTCATAATTGCGATCCCACAGCGCCAGCGTGGTTTCCTCGATCGGCGCTGAAGAGGCAATTCCGGCGTTGGCGACCAGAATATCAAGCCCGCCAAATTCGCGCGCACAGGCGGCGAAGGCGGCCTGAACCTGCGCCTCATCGGTAACGTCGCAAGTCACGGCGCGGACCACGTCATTGCCGAATTGTCCGGCAAAACCGGACCGGACCTGCTCCATCGCCGCGCCGTCGCGATCGGTCAGCATCACGCAGGCCCCTTCGCCCAGCAGCCGCGCCGCCGTGGCCGCGCCGATTCCGCCCGCCCCGCCCGTGACCAGCGCAATGCGCCCCACCATTGGCCGGGGGGCAGGCATCCGTTGCAGCTTGGCCTCCTCAAGCAGCCAGTATTCGATATCGAAGGCTTCCTGCTCATCAAGCGCGATGTAGTTTCCGATTGCCTCGGCCCCGCGCATCACGTTGATGGCATTGGCATAGAATTCACCGGCCAGCCGCGCGGTGGTCTTGTCCGCGGCAAAGGTTATCCGGCCCACGCCCGGAACCAGCACGACCACCGGGTTGGGATCACGCATGGCGGGGGAATCGGCCCGTTTGCAGCGTTGGTAATAGGCGCTGTAGCGGTCGCGATAGGCCGCGATCCTTTCAGCAAGATCGGCATCGTCGTGAAGCCTGGCCGGATCAAGCACCAGCGGCGCGATCTTGGTGCGCAGGAAGTGGTCGGGACAGGATGTGCCCAGCGCGGCGAGCCGCGGCAGATCGACCGAATTGACGAATTCCAGCGTTTCGGCATCGTCCGAATAGTGGCCCAGCTTGCGCCGCGATCCCGTCATCAGCGCGCGCAGGCGCGGCATCAGATCAGCGGCGATTGCGGCGCGGTCCTGCGCGGTAGAGATGGCACGGCCGCCAAACGCGGGACGCTTTACCAGCTTGCGGTTGAGGTAATTTGCCGCATCCGCAATCAGTTGCACGGTGTGTTCGTAGCAGGCCTTTGCGCTGTCAGCCCAGCAGATGATCCCGTGACCGGCCAGCATTACCCCCTGGATGCCAGGGTTGGCGGCAACATAGTCGCGCAGCATCACGCCCAGCGTATAGCCGGGGCGTTTCCATTCCAGCCAGCCGATCCTGCCGTTCCATATCTCCCGGGTCGCCGCCTCTCCGCCCGAACTTGCGGCCAGGGCGATTATCGCGTCGGGATGGACATGATCGACGTGAGCGAATGGCAGCAGCGAATGAAGCGGCGTGTCGATGGAGGCCGCGCGAGCGTTAAGGTTGAAGGTGCAATGCGGCAGGAAGCCGACCATCCTGTCGTCATCCTGCGGCCCGCTATAGTGCGCTTCAAGCCCCAGCAGCTTGTCCTGATACAGGGTTGCGAACCCGTCGAGCTTCATCGATCCGATGTCCCCGCCCGAACCCTTGACCCACAGAACATCAACCTCGCCGCCGGTCAGCGGATCGGTTTCGATCAGCTTTGCAGAGGTGTTGCCCCCGCCAAAATTGGTCACGGTAAGGTCGCTGCCCAGCAGGTTTGAACGATAAAGCAGCAGTTCGGATGGACCAAGCGCCGCCGCCAGCGCATCATTCCAGCGGCTGGCCGGAACTGCAAATTGCAGTGCTGCGGCGGAAATCGGGGCTTGGGCGTTCATGGTATCCCTTGGTGCGATTTGTGTGCTTGAATCGGCTTGAACGTTCGATATCTATTTTACTGGAAATGATCAATCACGATCGATATTGATTGTTTGAATAGAACGAATGCGGAGAGGGCGAATGCCGCGCGGGGCTTACGTCGTAATCGATCTGGGCAAGACGCTGGGCAAGGTCAGCCTGTGGTCGCGCGCGGGCGAAATGCTTGATCGCCAGGTCAGGCCGAATGCGCCGGTTGTGATCGATGGCTTGAAGCGGCTTGACGCGGACGGGATCGGCGAGTGGCTTGTCACGGCGCTGGCCCGCTATGCGGATCATCCGGTTGAAGCGATCATTCCGGTTGGGCACGGCGCGGGCGTGGTTGCGGTGAGCGGCGCTGGACCGGTCGTGGCTCCGCTTGACTATGAACAGGCCTTGCCGGCTGATGTTCTGCGCGAATATCGCCAGCTGCGTGATCCCTTTGCCCTGACCGGATCGCCAGCCTTGCCCGATGGCCTCAATCTGGGGGCGCAGCTTTATTGGCTGGACCGGCTCAATTCAACGGCGATGGCCCGGGCCACGCTGCTTCCCTGGGCGCAGTATTGGGCCTGGTTCCTGTCAGACCGCGCGGTCAGCGAGGTGACGAGCCTGGGCTGCCATTCCGATCTGTGGCACCCGGCCAAAGGGCAGTTTTCCGCGCTGGCCCGGACGCAGGGATGGGCGGCGCGGTTTGCGCCGCTGGCACAGGCGGCTGATGTGGCCGGGTTGTTGCGCCCCGATCTGGCGCAGCGGACCGGGCTTTCCGCGCAGGTCAAAATTCTGGCGGGATTGCACGATTCGAATGCCGCGCTGCTGGCTGCGCGGGGCTTTGCCGGGATCGCGCGGAACGAGGCGACGGTGCTTTCAACCGGGACGTGGTTCATCGCCATGCGTCTGCCCGGCACCGCTGCCGATACGGGCGGTTTGCCCGAAGCGCGCGATTGTCTGGTCAACGTCGACGTTTTTGGAAACGCGGTGCCATCCGCCCGCTTCATGGGCGGGCGCGAAATTGAAAGCGTGATCGAAATCGACACCCGCCGGGTGGACATCAAACCCGATCAGCCCAGGCTGCTTGCCGCCGTTCCCGATCTGCTCGCAAACAGCACCATGCTGTTGCCTGGCCTTGCGCCGGGCTGCGGCCCTTATCCTGACTGGACGGCGCGGTGGATTGCCGAGCCGGCAGACTGGTACGCGCGCCGCGCGGCGATGTGCCTTTACGCGGCGCTGGTCGCCGACGTCTCGCTTGATCTGATCGGCAGCCGCGAGCGCCTGTTGATCGAGGGCAGGTTTGCCGATGCAGAGGTATTCGTCCGCGCGCTTGCCGCGCTGCGACCGGAAACGGCGGTCTTTGTCGCCAATGCCCACAATGATGTGTCCTATGGCGCGCTGCGGTTGATCGATCCCGATCTGCAACCTCGGGGAGAGCTGGTTCAGGTCCGCCCGCTGGCCGGCGATCTGGCGCAGTATCGCCGGGCATGGCGCGCGGCGCTGGAAGACCGGGCGCAGCCGTGACCACACGATTTCTGTAGGGGGAAAGCATGATGACCGCAGCCGCAACCAGGCAGCAAGAAAACTGGCGCGACACGATCCTGGCCGGACTGGCGAACTATATCGATGCCGGATCGATCGTTGCCGCTTCGGTCGCGCTCAAGCCGTGGCAGGATGGTTTCGGCCTGTCCGAAGGATTTCTTGGCGCGCTGGGCGCATTTGGACCCAACGCGATCGGCGCGGGGGTAGGCGCGCTGATTGGCGGGCGGCTGTGTGACCGGCTTGGCCGCAAGAAGATCTATCAATGGGATATGCTGATTTATGCCGCCGGAATGGCCTTGCTGGTTTTCGCGGCGGCTCCGTGGATGATCGTTACGGGGTTCCTGATCGTTGGGCTGGCCGTTGGCGCGGATATTCCGGCAAGCTGGTCGCTGATTGCCGAGCAGGCCCCCGATGATCGCCGCGGCAAGCATTCCGGCGTGGCGCAGGTGCTGTGGTATCTGGGGCCGGTGGTGGTTCTGCTGATGAGCCTGGCGCTTACCAGTCTGGGCCTGCTTGGCGCGCGGATCGTCTTTGCGCATCTGCTGGTTCTGGCGCTTGGGCTGACCTTCCTGCGCAGCCGGATGAAGGAATCGCAGCGCTGGGAAGAAGCGCAGCGGGCCGGGGGAGAGCGCCCCAGGGTTTCGACCCTGTTTAGGGGCAAGTACCTCACGTCGATTCTCGGTCTGGTCGGGATGTACGGGTTCTGGAACCTGTGGGCAGGGACCAACGGCTTCTTCTTTCCCTATATCCTGCGCACTGTTGGCGCGGCCAGCCAGTTTCAAAGCGTGGCGATTCAGGCGCTGTCCTTCGCCATCGGCATGGCATCGATCTGGTTTGTGTTCATGCGCCTGGCGGACAAGGTCAACCAGCGCAGCCTGTTTATCGTTTCCGCGGTGATCCAGGTTGCGGGCATGGCCTTGCTCGCGGTGTTTCCGCTGACCATACCGGTGGCGCTGCTTTATGTCTTTCTGCTCCAGTTTGGCGGAGGCTTCGGCGCGCAAAGCTTCTTCCAGCTGTGGAGTGCGGAAATGTTTCCAACCATGCTGCGCTCAACCGCGCAGGGGCTGTGCTTTGCTGTGGTGCGTATCGGGCTGGGGCTGTTCAGCTTTTTCGTCCCCATGCTTACCGCAACCGGGTTTACCACGCTGGCATGGATATTGACCGGGTTTCTGGGCACCAGCGGAATCATCGGGGCGCTGTGGGCACCGCGCAACGCGGGCAAATCGCTTGAACAGCTTGAGGCGGAGCGGCAGGCCGCCTAGAGCCCGTCCATGCACGCCACCCAGCGCGAAACCCACATCCTTGAGGTTATGAGGCCAAGCGGCTTTGTGACTTACCGCGATCTTGAGGCCATGCTCGATGCCTCTCCCGCAACGATCCGCCGGGATCTTGCCCGGCTGGAACTCAGCGGGCGGATCGTGCGGGTTCATGGCGGTGCCAAACTGGTCGATGACGGTGCAGACCACGGCCACCCGCGATTGTCGGGCACGCCCTTTGATTTGTCGATCACGCAAAACCTGGCGGCAAAGCAGGCCATTGGCCGGGCCGCAGCGCAGCTTTGCCAGGCGGGTGAGGGGGTGATGATCGATGGCGGCACGACCACGCTGCAAATGTGCCCGCACCTGGCGGGCCTTGATTTGCAGGTGTTGACCAATTCGCTGCACATCGTCACCGCGCTGTTGCCCCAGACCGGCACGCGGATCCTGCTGCCATCGGGCGCGGTGTTTCGCGAACAGAACATCATCCTTGCCCCGGCGGGCGAGGAATCGATGCCGCGGTTTCATGCCCCAAAGCTGTTCATGGGCGCGGCTGCCGTGGGGCCGCAAGGCGCGATGCAGGCCGATGTGGTGCTGGTTGCCGCCGAACGCCGGCTTATCGACCGGGCCGAACAGGTGATTGTGCTGGTCGATTCCAGCAAGTTCGGATCGTCATCGGGGACCATCGTCTGCGGTTTGGACGAGATTGATACGGTAATCACCGATCCGGGAATCGACGCGGCAGCGCACGAAATGCTGACGCGCGTCGGCGTGCGGGTGATCATTGCCGGGTAGTGGGAAGGGGCCATCGCCTTTGGCCGCGGGCCATGCCATATCGTATCAGATCAGCAAGTGACCGGGTCAGAGTGAGGAAGCAATGAGTTCAGGTGCGGGCATCCTGCTGGGCGTGAGTGCGATACTGGCGGCGCTGGTTATCTTCACCCTGTGGAATGCGCGCCGGGCGGAGCGACTGGTTCCACCCGACGGGCAATTTATCGACCTGCCGGGGGCAAGGCTGCACTATCTGGACATCGGCACGGGACCGGCGATCGTGATGGTTCATGGGCTGGGCGGCCAGATGCGCAACTTCACTTATGCCTTGAGCGATCGGCTGGCCTCCGATCATCGACTGATCATCATCGATCGGCCCGGTTCAGGCTATTCCGCGTGGACCGATCAGACGGAACGCGGCCTGTTCGCACAGGCAAGGGTTGTGGCCAGCCTGATCGATCGCCTTCAGATCGGGCGTCCGCTGGTAGTTGGCCACTCGCTGGGCGGCGCGGTGGCGCTGGCCCTGGCGGCTCAGCAGCCGGAACGGATTAGCGGTCTGGCCCTGCTTGCGCCGCTGACCCAGCCGATCGACACCATCAACAAGGTCTTCGCGGCGCTGACCATCAAATCGCATCTTGCGCGGTGGCTCGTCGCCTGGCTGCTGGCGGCACTGCTGGGCCGGCTGACCCAGAGCCAGTCAGGCGCGGAGGTTTTTGGGCCAGAACCGATTGCGCCCGATTTTGAGGCGCGGGCCGGTGCCGCGCTTACCCTGCGGCCTGCGGCTTTCCTGGCCGCGTCCGCCGATGTCGATGCCTGCCGGGCCGAGATGGGCGCGATTGCCGCGCGCCATGCCGGGATAACCGTTCCGGTGGGCATCCTGTTCGCGCGGGAGGATCGCCTGCTGGATTTCGAACTTCACGGCGCGGCCACGGCGCGGGCCATCCCCGGCTGCACCCTGACGCCGATCAGCGGCGGCCATATGTTCCCGCTGACTCAGCCGGGCCTGACAGCAGACTGGATTCGTGAACGCGCCGCCAGGTGATCCTGGGCCAGAACTGCGCATACAAGGCGGGTTCAAGGTGCCAGATGTTGTACAAATGCCTGGCTGGATCGGACAGCCAATCGGAATTCGTTGCCCGGGCCATGTCGGCGCCATTCGCGCGGTGATTGGCCAAAGGCCAGGGCAAACCAGCGGCTGAAGGCACCGACCGAATTATAGCCCAGCAAATCCGCCACATCAGTCACGCGGGTTCGCGGATTGGCCAGATACTGCGTCGCCAGCCTGATCCGGGTCCGGTTAAGCGTCGCGCTGAACGATGCCTGTTCGTTATCCAGCATCCGCTGGAGCGTGCGAACGGTAACGCCCAGCGAAGCTGCGCAATTGTGTATGGTAGCCCGGCGCGAAGGCAGAAACTGGACAATCAATTGCTCGACTTCCTGCGCGGTGGTGCGCGGGCCTGGGCTCATCACCGTTTCCAGCAAGTGCCGCGCGTGCCGGGCAAGCTGGGCATCCGCTTGAAGGTTTGGCCGGTCAAGATCGCTGTTGGTGATGACGATGCCGTTGAATTCGCAATTGAATTCCGGCACGCAGCGGAACAGCCGGGAATAGATGGGCAAGGCATCGCCAGATGGTGCTTCGTGGGTAAAGCACACGGCCCGCGGGTGCCAGCCATCACCCAAGGATGCGCTGCACAGCCGAGCGAGAACGCCCAGCGCCAATCCGGTTGATTGGCGGGCCGGTTCGGGCTGGCGAAGATGGAAATCCTCACGCAGGATAGATTCATCGCCCAGCTTTTCGATCTGCAGCATCAGCGTTGAATTGACCCGGGTGCGAAATTCCCTGAGCGCCTCCAGCGCTTGTCGCAGGGTCGGTTGATGCGCGATGAGCAAGCTGGTGGCACCCAGGTTTGCGAGCGACCGGCATTCGGCCATTCGCAGCCCCAGCGTGATGCAACCTGTTGCCAGGGAACTGTTTTCCAGCAATCGCATGGCCGCGCGGGCCGGGACCGCGTGCTCCGGGTTGGCAAGCTGGCCCGCAGACAGACCCTGTTCCCGCAGCAAGGGCGCCGGATCGACCCCAAGCGCTCCCATCGTTTCGAAATACCCAGTCAGGACCGCTGCACGTACAACATCGGTGATGATCGCTCTCCCCGCAACAGCCTGTCCGAACCGGACGGGTGCAGAATGTCGTGATATGTGAAAAGAGCAAGAGGCTTTTCGCTCGTCAGCGCGGACCGATACCGAAGATTTCGTGCGGCTAACAACGGGTTGAGTGAAAGCCGGGCGCGCAATGGCCGTGTCGCCAATTGCAAAATGTTTGTCGTAATTTGTGAAATAATGACTTCAAATTTCCTTTAGGATTCGGGCGACAATCTTGTTCGGGAGGAGAGTTTGATGTCTTACCAGGCCCTGAGCCTGCGCGTCAGCGCATTTGCCTTGATGACGGTTTTTGCTTCCACCACTCCGGCTCTGGCGCAGGATGTGCCGTCCAGCCCGCCTGCGAGCGATGCCGCCCCCGACAGCGCAAAGGATGATGCCGGGGTCAACGAAATCATCGTAACCGCGCAAAAGCGATCGGAAAGCGCTCAGAAGGTGCCCATTTCGATTGCCGCGTTCAGCGGCGAAAAGCTGCAACAGGCAAATGTCGTGACCGTGCTCGATCTGGGCAAGGTTGCCACCAACTTCCAGACCGTGCGTTCATCAAATACCGGGTCAACCCGGATCGGCATCCGGGGCGTCGGCTCGCTGGCCAACACGCTTATCGAACCGAGCGTCGCGGTGTTTGTCGATGGCGTCTATGTTCCGCGCTCGGGCTCTATCCTGGGGGCTTTCCTGGATATGCAGGGGGTTGAAGTGCTGCGTGGCCCGCAGGGTACGCTGTTCGGACGCAACGCCAGTGTTGGCGCTTTGTCGCTGCGCAGTGCCCTGCCGGAAAACCGGCTCTCTGGCCAGGTGTCGGGTGAGGTGGGCTCGTTCGATCGCTACAAACTGTCCGGATACGTCAATCTGCCGGTCAGCGAGAATGTCTCGGCACGTTTCGCGGGAATGGGGCAGTGGTACAACGGACCGTGGCACAACCGTCTGGACGGCAAGACCTACGGCGGATCGGACGACATGGCGTTCCGCGGTACGATCAAGGCCGATCTGGGCAATGTCGAATGGATCGTGCGCGGCGATTACACCAAGCTGAAGGGCGACGGGGTAGTCAACTTCGATTTCGATCCGGCATCGATCAGCCCGGCGCGGCTGGCATTCATCCGCACCGTGTTCAACGGCGGACCGGATACCAATCTCAACGATCGCCAGATGAATCAATATATGGCGACCGGCCTGAAAGATGAGAACTGGGGAGCGTCGAGCACCGCTTCGCTCGACCTTGGCGGATCAACCCTCAAACTGATCAACAGCTATCGCCGTTGGAAGAATGATCAGCTTGATGGGGACATAATCTATTTCCCGGTCTCGCTTGCATCGCGCCGCAGCCTGTTCGATTCCAAAAGCCAGAACCACGAATTGCAATTCATCTCGCCCGAACGAGAATGGCTGGGCGGCAAATTCGACATGGTTGCCGGAGCCTATTTCTTTGAAGAAGATTTCAACCTGGGCGAACAGCTCAACATGGGATCAAGTTTCTGCGGGATACTGGTGCCGGCAGGCGCGGCGCGAACGGCCTGCGGCACGTACTATGCCGCAGCAGGTGGCGTTGCAGCAACCAATCAGGCGGTGTTCCAGCACGTCAGGAGCCTCGCCTTCTATACCCAGGGCAACCTTCACCTGACCGACCGGCTGGTGCTGACCCTTGGTGGGCGCTGGACCCAGGACAAGAAGCGCGGCACGTACCTGCAACAGTCCAGCCCCTTCACCCAGACGCTGCGCGCGCCAGAAGCGCTGACCTTTCCCAAGATTGCAGAGGATCGCTTCACTTACCGGATCAGCATGAATTACACGCCGCGTGACGGGGTGATGCTGTTTGCCACGCATTCTACCGGTTACAAATCGGCCGGTTACAATTCGGGGGGGGGCACACCGTCGCTCTCGGTGGTGGACACCAATGGCAACCTTGTTTCGACCAAGCGGCTGTTCAACCGCGAAACGGTCAAGAATTATGAAGTGGGTGTGAAATCGAGCTGGCTTGACCGCAAGCTGACCGCGAACCTTACCTTCTATCGCATGGACATCGCCGGATTTCAGGACCGCGCGTTTGATGGGGTAAGCTTCATCGTCCGCAACGCCGGGAACCTGCGCCAGCAGGGCTTTGAATTCGATACGGTCATGGCGCCATCACGCAACCTGTCGTTCACCGCCTCGGTCGCGTACCTTGATTCCAAATTCACGGATTTCCGCAATGCCTCAAACCTGCCGGGGCTGACCGGAACCCAGGATCTGACCGGAAAGCCGAACAGCTTTTCGCCCAAGTGGTCGGGCAATTTTGGCGCTGACTGGTCAGGCGATATCGGTTCAGGCGGGATGCGCTGGGTTCTCAATGGCACCTTGTCGCTCGTGTCCGATCAATATGTCGGCACGGTCAACGATGCCAATCCGCAGTCGCTGGCTGATGGTTATGCCTTGCTGGGCGCGCGGCTGACGCTGTACGGGCGTGATGACCGATGGTCGGTGGCGGTATTTGGCCGCAACCTGGCCAACCAGCATTACCGTCCGCTGTCGGTCTATCAACCGCTTGGCGCGGCGCTGGGCCTCAACAACACCGCATTTTCAGGCAGCACCGCCAACCGCGTCCAGGCAAGCGAACCGCGCACCTGGGGGGCATCGGCAACCTTCAAATTCTGAGGCGGGCGGATTGATCCCTGTGGAGGGAGCGGACCAGGTCTGCTCCCTTCACTTCAATGACGTTCGCTTCATATCGGTAGCCGCCGCCAGTCCCGGTCCGGTCCGGGCGGCCACGTTGCGGGCGTTTACCTCTTCGCCGCAGTGCGAACAGCCGATTACCGGCGTGAAATCCGCATCGCAGGTCAAGTGGCGGTGGATCACCGGCAGACCTGTTTCCATGGGATAGTGTCGCCGGCCCCAGTCGAACAGCGTCAGCAGGGTTGGGTACAGATCAAGCCCCTTGGCGGTCAGGCGGTATTCGTGCCGCACCGGGCGCTGCTGATAGGCGCGCTTTTCCAGCACGCCTTCATCGGTGAGCAGCGCCAGTCGGTCTGCCACGATCGTTCGGGAAATGCCCAGCCGTTCCTGAAATTCATCAAACCGGCGCACCCCGGCAAAGCAATCGCGGATGATCAGCATGGTCCAGCGATCACCGATGATCGCCATGGTCCGGGCGATCAGGCAGGGTTGATCCTGCAATTCGTTCCACTTCATGCCCAAGGTCCGATGCTGGTTGCCGTTCCAATACCACGCCGTACCGGGTGCGACCTGCCCCGGCCAGCCCGTTCACTTCTTGCGCGCGGCAAAGGCCCGCAAACGCTCCGCCACCTCTGGCGCTGCAAAGGCGGTGCAGAAATCTTCCACCGCCACGGCGACGCTGCGGCGATAATCAAGGTCGTTCTGGCGCATGAAGGCGGCGCGGGCCTGACGCACGGCGGCGGCTGGCTTGGCCGCGAAGGTGGCGGCAAGGGCATGGGCCGCCGCGTCAAGCCTGTCTGCCGGCACCACCTGACTGACCAGCCCGAGTTCCAGCGCCTCTGCCGCGCCAAAGCTGCGCCCGCTGAACAGCAGTTCGAATGCGCGGTGCCGGCCGATGATCCGCGGCAGATGGGCAAAATGGATTGCGGGAGGCAGGGCCAGGTCGATTTCGGGATAACCGAAAGTTGCATCGTCCGCGGCGATGATCACGTCGCAGGAAATCGCCAGCGTCATGCCCCCGCCGCGCGCCGTGCCGTTCACCACCGCGATCGATGGCTTGCCCAGCGCATATTGCGCCTCGTTCAGCCCGGGATAGAGATCCAGCAGGATGGCCCGGACCGCCGCCGGTTCCGCATCGATCAGCGGCGGCAGGTCCAGCCCGGCGCAGAACCGGCCGGGAACCGCGCTGCACAGCAGCACCGCGCGCGCCGCATCATCCCGCGCCGCCCGGTTCAACGCGGCGATGATCCCCTTGATCAGCGCGGGGGTGATGGCGTTGACCGGCGGACGGTTCAGCGCAATCCGGGCGATGCCGGCTTCGACGCTGTAATTCACGCCGCCGTCTGCCATCTCATCCACTGTCTTCATCATCCGGTCCTGTTTGGGTGCGATTGGGCCGGATCATCGCACAAGCAATGCCGGCCGCAACCGCAAAGGTGGCGGGACCGGCCCGCTATTGCCCGGTAAACACGGCGGGGCGGCGTTCCATGAATGACTTGATCCCCTCCATCATGTCGGCTGACCCCATCACCCGTTCGCGGATCGCGGGGATCACGGCGATTGCCGCCTGCTCGCCCGCTTGGGTGTAGTGCCGCGCCGCCTCCTTGGTCACCTGGATGCCAATCGGGGCATTGGCGGCGATCAGGCGGGCCAGTTCCAGCGCCCGCGCGCCGTGTTGCCCGTGGGGGACGACTTCCTGCACCAGCCCGATCTTCAGTGCGCGGGCGGCATCGAATTCATCGCAAAGCAGCAGGTGATACATCGCATCGCCCCATCCGGCGCGCGACAGATAGCGGAAATGCGCGCCGCCCAGCGGGGCGATGCCGCGCTTGGCCTCCATCTGGCAGAACCGTGCGCTGTCCGCCGCCACCACGATGTCCCCCGCCAGCATCAGTTCGATCCCGATGGTGAAGGTGATGCCTTGCACGGCCGTCACCAGCGGTTTGCGGCAACGCTTGGCCAGGCCAAAGGGATCTACCTGTTCGGGTGGGATCGGCTTGGCAGTGGCCATGGGGCCAAAGAATTTCGGCATATCCAGCCCGGCGGTAAAGTGATCGCCCTCTGCCAGCAGCACGCCCACCCACAGATCGGGATTGGCGTCCAGCTCGGTCAAGGCAAGGGATAGCTGCTGCATCATTTCGGGCGAAAAGGCGTTGCGCCGCGCGGGGTTGGCAATGGTGATCTTCAGGATGTGACCGTCCGCTTCGCTGCGCACTTCGCCTGGGGGTGTTTCGCTGCTCATCGCTTGCTCCTGCATATTGGGAAAACGCAGACGCAAGTAAGTATCGATTCTAAACTTATGTCAACCGCGTTTGCACTGACGTTAGGGAACGCAGGCCTGCACGGGGAAAACACGCCGGACCATCGGCGAATCAGTGCGGCAGATCGGCTGCTTCCGCTGAAGGTTCGCCCGGCTCTGCGGCGGGGCGCGGGGTGCGCAGATCGGCCTTGCGCATGAAGATGACCAGCGGAACCGTGATGAAGCTTAGCCACATCATCAGATAGAAATCGTCGATATAGGCAATCATCGCCGCCTGGCGGTTGACCTCTGCATCAACCATTTGCAGCACGGCTTCGCCCATGTCCTGAAACCGGTCGATCGTCGAAAGATCGACCAGTTGGGTGAAGGACGCGGTAACGTGGCTTGCCAGATCCGAATGCGAAACCTGCAGGTTGCGCGCCAGCAGCGATGTAACCACCGAAATGCCGATCGACGATCCGATCGAGCGCGACAGGTTGAGCAGGCTTGATCCGTCAGTCCGCAGCGACGGGGGCAGGGTGGCAAAGGCCGATGCGTTCATCGGGATGAATACCAGCCCCATGCCGATGCCCTGAACGAAGCCAGACATGGCAATGTGGTAATAATCAGTCTGGAGCGACCATGACGACATTTCCCACAGGGATATTCCGGCGATGAGGAAGCCCAGCGCCATCAGGATTCGCGGATCGAAACCGCGCCGCAGCAGCAGGCCGGACAATTGCATGGTGATCAGCGTGCCGACACCGCGCGGCATCAGCGTTTCACCGGTATCGATCACGCCATAGCCAAACAGGCGCTGCAACATCGGCGGCAGCAGCGCCATGGTTGCGAACATGACGATGCCGATCACCAGGCTGAAAAACACCGCGAAGACATAGTTGGGATCGGAAAACAGGTGGCGTTTGAACAGCGGTTCGCGCGCTGTCACCAGATGGATCACCGCCACCCAGCCTGCGGAAAGGGCAAGGAAGGCATAGACCCACGCCTCTGCCGAATCGAACCAGTCGATATGGTTGCCGCGATCAAGCAGCAACTGGATCGACGTCAGTGTCAGCGCGACCAGCGCGAAACCGACCAGATCGAACCGGCGTTGCACCAGTTTGCGCGAAGGCAGCTCTGCCGCCATGATCACCAGCGAAATGATCCCCAGCGGGACATTGACGTAGAACACCGAACGCCAGTTCCAGTTTTCCGTCAGATAGCCGCCCAGCACCGGGCCAAGGATCGGGCCAGCCATGATCCCCATGCCCCACACCGCCATCATCTGCGATTGGCGCGACGGCTTGTTGGTGTCGATCATCGCGGCCTGGCTCAGCGGCGAAATGAACGCGCCGGTCGCGCCCTGCAAGGCGCGGAACAGTACCATCTGGGTTACGTTCTGGGCCATGCCGCACAGCATTGATGAGAGCACAAAGCCGGTGACAGAGGCCAGGAACAGACGGCGCGATCCGACCCGGTCCGCCAGCCAGCCGGTGATCGGCATGGCCACGGCCACCGCCACGATATAGCTGGTCAGAACCCAGCTTATCTCGTCGGCCGTGGCGCCAAGGCTGGCCTGCATATGCGGAATAGCCACGTTGGCGATGGTTGTATCAAGGATCTGCAACAACGAGGCGAGCATGATCCCCACAGCGAGCAGATAGGGATTTTCCACCGGCAGGGTGGCAACGTCATCGCTCGCCGCCAGCGCGCGCGGAGCGGGGCGCGCTGGCCGCTTGCTGCTGGGGGAGGCGGCGGCAGTCGCCATTGCCCCGCGCCCTAGCGCTTGGAATCGGTGGTGAAGACCTTCACCCTGGTTGACAGTCCGGCGATCAGCGGGCGCGGGCTGGGTTCATCCAGCTTGATCCGAACCGGCACGCGCTGCGTGACCTTGACCCAGTTGCCGGTGGCGTTCTGGGCGGGCAGGACTGAAAATTCGCTGCCGGTGCCAGCGCCGATCGAGGATACGTGACCCTTCAGCTTGAGGCCGGAATAGGCATCGATCACGATTTCCGCAGGTTGGCCCACCCGCATATCGCCCAGGTCCGTCTCCTTGAAATTGGCTTCTATATAGCTGGAACCATCGGCAACCAGAGTGACAACCGGCAGGCCGGTGATCATTTCCTGACCAATCTGCAAGCGGTCCGCCTGGCTGACGATGCCGGATACCGGCGCGCGGACTTCGCTGCGCCGCAGGTTCAGTTCCGCGGCGGAGCGCTGCGCCCGGGCTGCGGCAACCTGCGGATAGATGCCCGGCATCTGCGATCCGCTGGACAACTTTGCGGCAGCTTCGCGGCTTTTCGATTGGGCAAGTTTCAGTTGTTCCTGCGCCAGGGCAACAGCGTGCTGCGCAGCTTCATAGCTGGCCTTGGTGGTGAACCCGCGTTTCCACAGCGCCTCCTGCCGGAACAGGGTGGACCGGGCAAAGCCGATCTGTTCCTGCGCGGCGGAAATGTCCGCGCCGGACAGCGCGCTGGAATTGGCCAGCGCAACCTCGCTCGCCTGCGCGGTGGCGATTGCCGCATCGGCCTGGGTCAATTGGATCTGGTATTGTTCGGGATCGATCCGGAACAGCAGATCGCCTGCGTTGACGTGCTGGTTTTCCTTGACCGCCACTTCCACAATCTTGCCGCCGATCTGGGCGCTGACCGAAACCTTGTCGACATGGACATAGGCATTGTCAGTGGAAACCTGGCCTTGCAGGCTGCGCCAATAGATTACACCGCCAATGATCAGGGCGATCGGCAACGACAGCATCAGGGCCAGACGCAGCCAGTTGCGCGCAGGTTTGGGTTCGGTTGTGGAATCCTGCGCAGCTTCTGCCGCGGTGATGGTTCCTGGGTCGCGGTCAGCCATTGGCGGCAATCCCCGTTGTGCGTCCGCCGGCAATATTGCCGCGAATCAGTTCAAGCGTGGCGGAAAGGTCTTCGCACTGACGCGCGCTCAACCCGGCCAGCACTTCTTCCTCCAGCCCGGCAAGGCATTGGCGAACCTCGTCCAGTTTGCGGCGGCTGCTGTCCGTCAGGTGGATGCGCCAGGCGCGCCGGTCTGCCGGATCGGGCCGGCGTTCGATCAGATCGGCTTCCGCCATCCGGTCAATCAACCGGCACAGCGTGATCGGCTCCACTTCCAGACGTTCGGCATAGGCCACCTGATTTTCGCCTTCGGAATGGGACAGGGTCAGCAGCAGGCGCGCCTGGGTGCTGGTCATGCCCAGAAGGCTGACCCGCGCATCGAAGGCGCGGCGCAGCAACCGTGCGGTATCGCTGAGAAGGTAGAGGGTGGTGCTCATCAAGCGCGCCATTATAATATGCAAGCTTATAATGCAATCGGCATTCTGCACGGGCGCAACGCAGGTGAATCCGCAGTGAGGAACAGGCTGCAAGACATTGATAAAAAAGAAGGGCCGGCTTGCGCCGGCCCGGAAAGTCTTGGGAGAGGATGCCTGAAAGGCCCGTTCCATATGGGTTGCAAATTGCCATGCTGCAAGTGCGAAAATCGCAATCAAGTTGCATTTTATGCAACTATCGTTGCGATTGCCGGCAAATTGACGCATCCGGCGTTGTCTCTCTGAAGGCATCGATCAGGGCGTGATCAGCGCCGAACTGGCTGGTCCAATCCGCGCCCAAAGCCAGCCCCAGGCGGCGGCGCAGGCCAAATTCCGTGATGGGAACCATGGCAATACCCGGCCCGCCCAGCGATCGCGGTGCGACGGTCACCCCCAGGCCGGCGCGAACCATGGCCATGACGCGATCATCATTGGCGGAGCGCAGGGAAAAGCGGGGGCGCACGCCGCGTTCGGTAAAGAACCGGCTGGTTTCGCCCAGCACCTCGCACGATCGGCGCGCGATCATGGTTTCGCCGGCAACGTCAGCGGCGCTGATGGCGCTTGCTTCGGCGAGGGGGTGAGAGGCGGGCAGGGCCAGGCAATAGTCCTCCTCGATCAAGACCTCTCCATCATTGCGGCGCGTGCCGCCCACCAGGGTCAGCGCCAGATCAAGCGAGCCATTGGCCAGCGCCGAATGCAGTTCGCGCTCCCCGCCCTCGGTCAGGTCAAGCGGTTCCGGCCCGGCATAGCGCGCCACGGTTGCTTCCAGCCATGACGACGGGGCGCTTTCCAGCACGCCAAGGCGGATCGGGCGCACCGGCACCGGCAAGTGGCCCACCTGGACTTCGGCCTGGTGAAACCCGGCCTCGATCGCGCGGGCCAGTGGCAACAGGGCGTTGCCTGCCTGAGTCAGCCCGACGCGTCGCCGCTGCCGCAGGAACAGCCGCGTGCCAAGCTGACGCTCCAGTTCGGCAATCCCGCCAGACAGCGTCGGTTGCGCCACGTTGAGCGCATTGGCGGCGCGGGTAAAACTGCCGGTATCGACCACGGCAAGGAACTGGCGAAGCTGGGTTCGGCTTAACATCGGATAATCCTATACTATAGCCCGCTCAAATCCAGTTTTTCTAATTTCAGTGGCTGCGATAACGTGCCACCAATCACCGGTCTGAGAGGAATGCCGATGCGCGCCACCCCCGATTTCGATTTCGGCCTGACCGAAAGCGCCCAGATGATCCGTGATGCGGCGGGCCGCTTTGCCGATGAACAGATCATGCCGCTCGCCGCCGAGATCGACCGCGATGACCGCTTTCCGCGCGAGCTGTGGGAACCGATGGGCGCGCTGGGCCTGCACGGGGTGACGGTGGAGGAGGAGTTCGGCGGGCTGGGCCTGGGCTATCTCGATCACGTTATAGCGGTGGAAGAGGTCAGCCGCGCGAGTGGCGCTGTCGGCCTGTCCTATGGCGCGCATTCCAACCTGTGCATC
>JAFEEX010000055.1 GCA_018240895.1 Pseudomonadota bacterium
CACTTCGACAGCGAGATCCAGATTGCCGCGCTGGACAATTACAAGTGGACCGAGGTGAAGCCGGGCACTGATCTGGTGGAATTTCCCGATGGCAAGCAGATCCTGATTCTCGCCAAGGGCCGCCTGGTCAACCTGNNGTGATGAGCAGCAGCTTCACCAACCAGACGCTGGCCCAGATCGAACTGTTCACCAAGAACGGTGAATACAAGAACGAAGTCTATGTCCTGCCCAAGCACCTGGATGAAAAGGTTGCGGCGCTGCATCTGGACAAGCTGGGCGTGAAGCTGACCAAGCTGTCGAAGAAGCAGGCTGACTACATCGGTGTGCCTGAAGCCGGACCCTTCAAGCCGGATCACTACCGCTATTGATCGGCACGGCCTGATCCGCTCCGTTTTCGCCGCAGGCGCAAAATGCAGCGGATATCAGGTCCGTGCTTGACCCCAAGCTTGCCCGGAAGCTTGCCATCGTGCCCCCCCGCGCATAGCTGGGGGGCATGACGATTTCTCCAACCGCGCTGGTCGTTGCCGTGCTGCTGCTTGCGGCATGGGCATTGGCCGCCGGCTGGGCGGTTCTGGCGGCGCGGGCCAGGGTGCGCCGCGCCGAGGCCGGGCAGCGCCACGCCCGCCGGCTGGGCCGGATGGTTGATGAAAGTCCGGCCTTGCCGCTGCTGGTGCGGGTCGATGGCAAGATCGAAGCGCCGCAGCGGCTGGCCAACTGGCTGGGGCTGGAAAAGGTTCCGCAGTTCCTGACCGAACTGGACGGTGGCCGGATTGACGGGGGCGGGGGCGGTCTTACCGCTGAAAAGCTGGAGGAATTGACCGAGGCGGTCCGCCGTACCCAGCGAACCGCCACCCCGTTTCGCATGGTTGCCACCCCGCGCGGATCGAAACGCAGTCTGGCCTTTCGCGGCCATCTGGCTGACCCCCAGGTTTCACCCGGCGGGGCGGCGCTGGTTTGGGTATTCGATTTTTCCGACAGTGAGAGCGAGCTGGTTCAGCTTCGCGATGAAACCGCGCGGGCGCGCAGCGATTTTGCCGCGCTTGTCGGCCTGATCGAAGCCGCGCCGATGCCGATGTGGTTTCGTGGGGCAGAGGGCGAACTGCAACTGGTCAACCAGGCCTATGTTCGCGCCGTTGCCGGGCAGGACGCGCGGCAGATTGTTGATGACGGGACCGAACTGGTGGAGGCGGTGGACGGCCTGACCGCGCGGCAGGTGGCGATGCAGTCATTCGCGCGCAAGCTGCCGGTTGAACGGATGGTTTCCGCAACGATCGATGGCCATCGCCGCGCCTTGAAGGTTTCGGATTTCCCGCTCGGCACGGATGGGGTGGCGGGCTATGCCGTCGATGTCGAGGAAATGGAGGAGCTGAGCCGCGATTTCCGCGCGTTCCGCGATGCCCAGCGCGCCATGCTGGATCAGCTTTCCGCCGGGGTCGCGCAGTTCGATGCAAAGCGCCGGCTGACCTTTGCGAATCAGCCGTTCCAGCGGATGTTTGCGCTGGGGCCGGCGGTTATGCTTGATCCGCCGCCGTTTGAACGCCTGCTTGACCTGGCCCGCGATGGCGGCCGCGTTCCCGAAGCGCGCGATTTTCCGGCCTGGCGGCGCGAACGGGCCGGGTGGTTCGTGGCCAGCGGACCGCAGGAAGAGGCCTGGACGCTGACGGACGGCACGCACCTGCGGATCGTGGCTCAGCCGCTGCCCGATGGCGGCATGATCCTGATTGCCGAAGACCGGACCGAACAGCTCCGGCTGTCTGCCATGCGCGACACGTTGCTGCGCACCCGCACCGCCACTTTTGACAGCCTGTTCGAATCGCTGGCGGTCTTTGCGCCCGATGGGCGAATGCAGATCTGGAACCGCCGCTTTGCCGCCGATTGGGGCCTGGACGATGCGTTTCTTGACACGCATCCCCGGATAGAGGCGCTGCTGGAACGGATCGGCGCGAGACTGAAGAAGCCCGAGAAAGCGCGCCAGATCGGCGAAGTGGTTCGCGCCGCCACGCTTGACCGGCGGCAGACCGGCGGGCGCGCGGTGCTGGCAGACGGGCGCTCGCTTGAATTTGCCGGCGTCCCTTTGCCCGATGGCAACGGCCTGTTGACGGTGCTGGACATCACCGATTCGCAGAAGGCTGAGGAAGCGCTCAAGCAGCGCAACGCCGCGCTGGAAGAAGCCGATGCCATGAAAACGCGGTTCCTGGCGACGATGAGCTATGAATTCCGCACGCCATTGACCTCGATCGGCGGCTTTGCCGAATTGCTTCAGGCCGGGCTGGGCGGTGAGTTGACTGACCAGGGCAGCGAATATCTGGCGGCGATTCTGGCATCCACCGCGCGGCTGGGCGAACAGATTGATGATGTGCTTGATCTTTCGCAAAGCGAGGCGGGGATGCTGCCGCTGGCGCAGGAGGAAATCGAGCTGCTGCCCTTCGTCACCAAATTGGTGGAGGAGCGCGGCAATCTGGTGCGAGAGGCTGGGATCACGCTTGAAATGCGCGGTGACAAAAGCGTTGGCCGGCTGACCGGCGATCGCCGCCGCCTGGGCCGCGCAATCGGACACCTGATCGACAACGCCGTTGCGGCCACGCCGCGGGGCGGGCGAATTCTGGTCGAACTGTCGGGCCGCAAGGGCAAGGCGCAGATCGTGGTGTCTGATAACGGGCCGGGCATGGATATGGCCACACTGGCCCGTGCGCTGGAAGGGATCAGGATCAGCGCCGATGGCAAGACGGTTGAACGGCGGCAGGGGCTGGGTCTGCCGCTTGCCCGGCAATTGATCGAGGCGCATGGGGGCACCCTGCAATTGCTGTCCGAACCGGGCCAGGGGACCGCGGCGATCGTCGAACTGCCGTGAAAGTCCCGCTGCCCGATCTGGCGGCCACCGGCGGCCTTGGCACGGCAATCGCCGCGCGGCTGCGCGCGGGTGATGTGGTTGCGCTGTCAGGCGGACTGGGCGCGGGAAAGACCACGCTGGCCCGGGCGATACTGGCCGGGCTGGGCTATAACGGTGAAGCGCCGTCACCCAGTTTCGCGATCATTGAAACCTATGATCCGCCGGCGGTGCGCCTGCCGCTGGTCCATGCCGATTTCTACCGTCTGGAACGGCCGGAGGAAGCGGAGGAGATCGGTCTTGACGACTATCGCCGGGGTGCGGCGCTGATTGCCGAATGGCCTGAACACGCCGGCGGCTTCGCGCATGAACCGGCCTGCCTTTCGATCCGGCTTGAAACTGCGGAAACGGGGCGGATAGCCATTGTCGAAGCAGGGGCCGATTGGCTAGGGCGTTTGCCATGAGCGAACCTGTTCCTGAAGGCGCTGAAGCGTTCCTTGCCAAGGCCGGCTGGGCCGATGCGGTTATCGAGCCGCTGGCGGGCGATGCCTCGTTCCGCCGCTATTTCCGCATTCGCAAGAATGACGCAACGGCGATGCTGATGGATGCGCCGCCACCGCACGAAGACCCCACCCCGTTCCTTCGCGCCGCCAAGTGGCTGGACGCGAACAACCTGCGCGCGCCGATTATCCTGGCGGAAGACGCGGCGCGCGGGCTGGTGCTGATCGAGGATTTCGGCGAAACCCGGATGCGGGAATACCTTGACCAGTGGCCGCATGATGAACGGGCGGTCTATGCCGCCGCGATTGACGCGCTGGTCGCGCTGCACCGCCTGCCACCCGGGCCTTTCACCACCTATGGCATCGCCGAATATTTGCGAGAGGTGCGGTTGTTCACCGAATGGTACTGTCCGGCGCAGGGTCTGCGCGTGGACGCGGCGGGACACGATGCGGCGTGGGAAAAGGTGCTCAGCCAGCTATTGCCGCGGCAGCGCCCCGGGGTGACGGTCCTGCGGGACTATCATGCCGAAAACATCATGCTGCTCGGCTCGCTTCATGCGCAGGGTCTGTTAGATTTTCAGGACGCGCTGGTCGGCCATCCGGCCTATGACCTCGTTTCGTTGCTGCAGGACGCGCGGCGCGATGTTTCAACCGAACTCGAAACCGAGATGTTCGATTACTACGTTGCGCAAAGCGGGGCGGGGACCGATTTTCTGGCCGACTATGCCCGGCTTGGGGGACAGCGCAATGCCAAGATCATCGGGATTTTCGTTCGCCTTTGGAAGCGCGACGGCAAACCGCGCTACCTCGATTATATCCCGCGGGTCTGGACCGCGCTGGAGCGCGATCTGACTCACCCGGCGCTGGAGCCGGTGCGGGCGTGGTTCGATGCCAACATTCCTGCTGACCTGCGCGCGGCGGGCGGGGGTGAATTCGAAAGGTGACCGGCTTGCGATCGGTTCCCGGCACGGCGATGGTCATGGCGGCGGGCAAGGGCACGCGGATGATGCCGCTTACTGCCAGCACCCCCAAACCATTGATCGCGGTTGGCGGTACGACCCTGCTTGATCATGTGCTTGATCAGTTGCGCGCGGCGGGGGTGGGGCGGATCGTTGTCAACGTCCACTATCTGGCCGATCAGGTCGAACGGCATCTGGCGGCCCATGCCGGCGACTTTGCGGTGACGATATCCGATGAGCGCGATCTGCTGCGCGACACCGGTGGCGGCCTGATCAAGGCGCTGCCGCTGATCGATGCTGATCCGTTTCTGTGCGTCAATGCCGACAACTGGTGGACTGACACCAGCGGCAATGCGCTGCAACGCATGGCGGCGACGTGGGACGATGCACGCATGGACGTGCTGATGCTGGTGGTTCCGTTTGATCGCGCCGGCAACACCCAGGGCACTGGGGACTTTGATCTGGACCAGGCTGGCAGGCTGTCTCGCGAAGGGCCAAAACGCGCTCGTCCCTATGTCTGGACCGGTGTGCAGATGCTGGCCAAACGGATCGTTGCTGATCCGCCGACAGACGTGTTTTCAACCAATGTGTTCTGGGACCGGGCGATCGCGGCGGGGCGGTGTTATGGCCTGGTCCACACCGGCGCGTGGTATGACGTCGGCTATCCCGAAGCGATCGGTCTGACCGAAGCGGCGCTGGCTGGTGGCTGAACCGGGCAGCCCGAAGGTTTATTCGATCGCCGCGCATCGCGGCTTTGCCGATGCCCTGGTCGCCGGACTGATCCCGCGCTACGCCGAGCCCGAGCTGGGGCTTGCCCGCCTGACCCTGCTGCTGCCCAGCCGCCGGGCCGAACGGATCGTGACAGAGGCCTTCATCCGGCTGTCTGGAAGCGGGCTGCTGCTGCCGCGCATGGCGGTGGTGGGCGATCTGGATCTGGACGAGACGCTTGGCCCCTTGCTCGACCCGCTGGGCACCGGGGCCGCCATTCCGCCCGCCGCCGATCCGACCCGGCGCTGGCTGCGGCTGGCCGAATTGTTGCGGCAGGAAATGGGTGATGATGCGCCCAAGACGCCGGGGCTGCTGCGGCTGGCGCTGGAAACCGCCCAGACCATGGACCGCCTGACGATCGAGGGCATTGATCTGGGCGATCTGCTGCAAGAGCGGGTGGCGGGCATCGTTGGCGATCTGGCCGAGCACTGGCGGACATCGACCCGGCTGTTCGCGCGGGTGGAGGCGCAGTGGCTGGCTGAACTTGCCGCGCGCGGAGAGGTTGATCCACCCGAACGGCGCAACCTGCTGTTTCGCCATGCCGCAGACCGCTGGCGGGAAGCACCGCCTGCCGCGCCGATCGTCGCCGCCGGCATCACCAGCGCTTCGCCGGCGCTGGCCCGGCTGCTGCGGGTGATTGCGGAAATGCCGCGCGGCGCGGTGATATTGCCCGATCTGGATCTGTCGCTGACGCCGCAGGTGTGGGACGGTCTGGGCAGTGCCGGCCATCCCGAACGCACGGATCTGCCCCCGATTGGCGAGCGTGATGCGCTGACTCATCCGCAATATCATCTGAAACTGCTGCTGAACCGGATGGGTATTGCCCGCGCCGAGGTTGAGCCCTGGCACCGCGCCGGGCTCGCCGCCGCGCCGCCAGAGCGCAGCCGGGCCATTTCCAACCTGTTCCTGCCGAGCGAGGCGAGCGCGGACTGGGTCAACCTGCCGGCCAGTCAGCGCCGCCTTTCCGGGGTGCGGCTGATGCGCAGCGCTCATCCCGGTGAAGAGGCTCAGGCGATTGCGATCCTGATCCGCGAGGCGCTGGAAACGCCCGAACGGCGGGTGGCGCTGATCACGCCGGATCGGGGGCTTGCCGCGCGGGTGGTGGCACACCTGCGCCGCTGGAACATCGCGGCTGACGATTCCGCAGGTCAGTCGCTGGCCCAGACGCCGGCGGGCCGCCTGTTCCTGCAACTGGCGGAAGTGGTTGCCCATCGGGCCGCGCCCGTCGCGCTGCTGGCCGTGCTGGAACATCCGTTGGTGCAGCCGGGTGAGGCGCGCGCGGCCTGGCTGGAAAATGCCCGCAGGCTTGATCTTGCACTGCGCGGCCCGCGCCCCGCGCCGGGCCTTGCGCCGCTGCGTGATGCCATAGCGGCTCTGGCCAAAGGCACCAGGGGCGCGGCGATTGCCGAGTGGTGGGACGGTGTGGAACGCATCATTGCCCCGCTGCTGGACTGGCCCGATGCCACGGCGCTGGATGATGCGCTGGACCGACTGATCAACGCAGCCGAGGCTCTGTGCGGAGAGCGGATCTGGGCCGGCCCCGATGGCCGCGCGCTGTCCGCTTTCGTAGATGATCTGCGCAGCGCCGCGCAGATGATTGACACTGTGCTGGCGCCGCCGGATCTGGCGCAGGTGCTGCGTGACGCGATGGACCGGGTTGCGGTGCGCCCCCCGTGGGGCCAGCACCCCCGCGTTGCCATCTATGGCCTGCTGGAAGCCCGGATGAGCCGGGCCGATCTGGTGATCTGCGCCGGCCTGACCGAAGGCACCTGGCCGGGCAGCGCCGGAACCGAGCCTTTGTTGCCCCCTGCGGTGCTGCGCGCGCTGGGCGTTCCATCGGGGGAGTTCCGCATCGGCCTGGCGGCGCATGATCTGGCCGGGGCGCTTGGCGCTCCGGAAGTGGTGCTGAGCTGGTCAGACCGCGATCAGGCCGGCCCCGTCATCCCCAGCCGTTTCGTTTTGCGGGTGGAGGCCTTGCTGGGCGAACTGGCTGCGGCCCACAGAGAGGTTCGCGCGGTTGAACTTGCGCGGCAGATTGACCATGCTGCCCCGCAGCCGGCCTATCCGCGCCCCGCACCCAACCCCACGCCCGCCGAGCGCGACGTGGCCCTGGCCGTAACCGCGATCGACCGGCTGCGATCCGATCCCTATCAATTCTATGCCCAGGCGATCCTTGGCTTGCGCTCGCTTGACCCGCTGGATGCAGAACCCAGCGCGGCGTGGAAAGGCACCGTGGTTCACCGCGTGCTTGAACGTTGGCACAAGGCCGGCGGCCGCGCCGGGCAGCTTCTGGCCATAGCGTCTGAAGAACTGACGGAAATGCAGGCGCATCCACTCGTGCGCAGTTTGTGGTGGCCTCGGCTGGCCAGCGCGCTGGAATGGATCGACGCAGAGATTGCGGCGCTGAAGGAAGAGGGGCGAGAGGTAATCGCCAGCGAGATCAAGGGCGAGATGACGATTGACGGCGTGCGCGTTTACGGACGGGCTGACCGGATTGACGGTAAGCTCGACGGCGCGCTGGCGCTGGTCGATTACAAGACGGGGTCTCCGCCATCGGGCCGGATGGTGGAAGAAGGCTTTGCCCTGCAGCTTGGCACACTGGCGCTGATCGCGCGCGATGGCGGATTTCCCGGGGTGGCGGGTGATCCTGACGGCTTTGAATACTGGTCGCTGGGCAAGACCCGCGATGGCGATTCGTTTGGCTACCGGGCGGAACCGGTCAGGGAAGGGCACAAGAAATCCGGCCTTCCCCGCGATGAATTTCTGGACCGGACCCAGCAATACCTGCGCGATGCGATTGCCCGCTGGATCAAGGGCAGCGAACCTTTCACCGCGCGGCTGAACCCGGACATCGGCGGGTTCAATGACTATGACCAGCTGATGCGGCTGGATGAATGGCAGGCGCGCGGCGATGCGGGGGAGGGGCCGGCATGAGCAAGCTGTGGCCCCTTACGCCGGAACAGCGTCCGGCGGTTGATCCCCAGGAAGTCGTCTGGCTTTCGGCCTCCGCCGGAACCGGCAAGACCCAGGTGCTGTCAGCGCGGGTGTTGCGGCTGTTGCTGCAACCTGGCGTATCGCCATCACAGATCCTGTGCCTGACCTTTACCAAGGCCGGTGCGACCGAGATGGCGGCGCGAATCAATGAAGTGCTGGCCCGCTGGGTCAGGGCCGATGCAACCGTGCTGGCTGCCGATCTGATTGCGATTGGTGCCGACCACGGGCCGGATACGGTGGCGCGCGCGCGCACCCTGTTTGCCGCCGTGCTCGACGCGCCGGGTGGCGGGCTGCGGATCGACACGATCCATGCTTTCGCGCAGTGGCTGTTGGCGGCCTTTCCGCACGAGGCCGGGTTGCTGCCTGGGGTCAGGGCGATGGAAGACCGCGACAGGGATCTGCTGCTGCGCGAAGTGCTGGCGGATATGCTGATCGCGGCGGAACAGCAGAATGACGCGGCCACGCTGGACGCGCTGGCGCAGCTGTCGGTGCGGCTTGGGCCTGATGCGGTTCAGGCCTATCTGCTGCGCTGCGCCGATGCGCGCGAAGCCTGGCATGGCCCGGGGGCCTGGCAACCGCCGATGGAGCCGGGCCTGCGCCGGCTGGTTGGCTTGCCAGCCGATGCCGATGCCGCTTCGGTGGCCGCCTTATGCGGCGATGACCGGTTTGATGTGGAGGCGCTGCGCTGTTGCCACGCGGCCTATGCGCAGTGGAATGGCAAGAAAGGCATGGAAGGCCGCGCGGTGATCGCCGACTGGCTCTCTGCGCAGCCCGCCGAGCGGCTTGAGCGGCTACCGGCGCTGTCACGGGTGCTGTTCACTCAGAAGGACACGGTCAAGGACGTTTCCAGCCTTGAGAAGTTTGAGGAAGGCTTTCCCTTCGCGGCGGAGGCGGTTCTGGCAAACGTGCTGGCCGTGCGTGAGCGGCAGGCGCTGGTCGCCCTGGTCCAATGGCTTGCCCCCGCGCTGGAACTTGGGCGAAAGTTTGCGCTTGCCTGGGATGATGCCAAGGCCCGCGCCGGGTTTATCGACTTTGATGACCAGATCCGCAGCGCCGCGCACCTTTTGTCCAACTCGAATCTGGCCGAATGGATTCGCTACAAGCTGGATCGCCGGTTCGATCACATCCTGGTTGATGAAGCGCAGGATACCAATGCCGCGCAGTGGCGGATCATCGATGCCCTGACCGGCGATTTCTTCAGCGGTGCCGGCGCCCATGGTGACAAGCTGCGCACGCTGTTCGTGGTTGGTGATTACAAACAGGCGATCTTCCGCTTTCAGGGGACAAGCCCGAAAAACTTTGAGGATGCACGCCGCCGGGTGCGGGCGGCGATGCGCGGCCTGGCTGACAATGTGGCGGAGCTGCGCGCCAACCGCGATGCGCGCGAGCTGCGCGATCTGGGGCTGGGCACCAGTTTTCGCACGGCCCAGCCAGTGCTGCGCTTTGTTGATATGGCGATCGGGCTGATCGGCCATGCCCAGTTCGGCCTCGACAAGGCGCCCGACGCGCACGTTGGGGAGGATCGCCCCGGACTGGTAACTCTGTGGCGCGTGGTTGGCGGGGACGCGGACGGCGCGGGCGATGAAGAGGAAGGCGAGGAGGGCTGGTTTTCCCGCTCTGACCGGCGGCTGGCGGACCGGCTTGCCCGGCAGGTGCGCACATGGATCGATCACGGCTTTCCGCTGGTAAAGGGGGAGAAGCCGGGAACGGCCCGCCGCGCGACGCCGGGTGACGTCATGGTGCTGGTCCGCAAGCGCAAGGAACTTGCAGGGTTGATCGTCGGGCGGCTTCATGCCGCGGGCGTGCCGGTGGCCGGGGTGGACCGGCTGCGCCTCGCCGCGCCGCTTGCCGTGCGCGATCTGCTGGCGGCGCTGCGCTTTGCCGCGCAGCCGTTTGACGATCTCAACCTGGCCTGCCTGCTGACATCGCCGCTGCTCGGCTGGAGCCAGGACGATCTGCTGGCTCACGGCTATCGGCCGGGGGGAACCAGCTTGTGGGATCATCTGCGCCGCACCCGCGTTCCGCTGGTTGATGCGGCGATGGACAAGCTGGGCGATCTGCTGGCGATTGCCGATTTTGAACCGCCGCAGGCCTTGCTGCACTGGATTCTCACCGGGCCGTGGCGCGGCCGGCAACGCCTGATCGCGCGCCTTGGCAGTGAGGCCAATGATCCGATCGACGAACTGCTCAATGCCGCCGGCGGCTATGCGGCGAGCGAGGTTCCCAGCCTGCAGGGCTTCATCCGCTGGTTCGATGCCGGGGAGGGGGAACTGAAGCGTGAGGCAGGCAAGGCCGGTGATCTGGTGCGGGTGATGACCGTCCACGGGTCAAAAGGCTTGCAGGCGCCGATCGTGATCCTGGCTGATGCGGCGGACAATCCCGATCGCTCGCTCGCCAGCCCGCTGGACCTGATCGATCCGGCCAGCGCGCAGGATGCAGACCCGCGCCGCATTCCCCTGCCATCGCTGCGGCGGGCCGAACGCGGCGGCCGCATTGCCGAGGCTGAGGAACGCGCTCGGCTGGAAGAGCGGCAGGAGCACTGGCGCTTGCTTTATGTCGCGATGACCCGCGCGGAAGAGGCGCTGTTTGTCGCCGGCGCGCTTGGACCAAGGGAGAAGGAGCCGGCACCCGATAGCTGGTATGCCCGGCTGCAAGGGCTCTATCGGGATGAGGATTGGCTGGACGATCCGATCTGGGGTGCGCGTGCGGAGTTTGGTGCGCTTTCCGCCAATCCGGTGCCGGTCCATGCGGCCAGCGGCGGTGAACTGCCGCTGCTCCCTCCGTGGCTGGAACGTCCGGTCGGCCCCGAACCGCGCCCGCCGCGCCCGCTTGCTCCGTCTGCGCTGGGCGAAGACACTGCCGCCGATCCGCCCTGGCCGCCCGGTGCGGGGCAGGCCGCAGCGCGGCGCGGCGTGCTGATCCACCGTTTGCTGGAACGGCTGCCCGATGTTGCCCCGGATGATCGCAAGGCCGCTGCGGCGGGCTGGATAGCGCGCGCCGCCGCTGATCTTGATGCGTCTGCCCGCGCAGAGATTGCCGAATCGGCACTTGCGGTGATCGCCGCGCCCGCCTGGGCAGACCTGTTCGCGCCGGGCGCTCTGGCAGAGGTGCCGGTGGCGGCGACAGTGGACGGGCAGGTCATTGCCGGAACGATCGACCGCATGGTGATCGACGCCAAGCGAATCCGTGTGGTTGATTTCAAGACCGCGCGCCGTCCCCCCGCCAGTCTTGACGCGGTGCCGGTGGCGATCCTGCGGCAGATGGCGGCCTATGTCGCCGCGCTTGAGGCGATCTACCCGGGGCGCACGGTGGAGGCGGCGCTGCTTTATACACAGGGACCGCTTCTGCTGCCGCTTCCCGCCGCCCTGCTGGCGGCGCACAAGCAGGGTTTGACCGCGGCCTAGCAATCCTATGGTCTGCCGGGCGTTGCCAATGGCGCGATGCACCCTAAATTGCAGGCAACCAACAGGAGATTCCCCATGTCCACCAAAGCCGTGACCGATGCCAGTTTCGCCGCCGATGTCCTGGGTTCAGACAAGCCGGTGCTTGTTGATTTCTGGGCGGACTGGTGCGGCCCGTGCAAGATGATCGCCCCCGCGCTTGAGGAAATCAGCAACGAACTGGCTGACAGGGTGACGATCGCCAAGGTCGACATCATGGAAAATACCGACGTTGCGGCGAAATATGGCGTGCAGTCGATTCCGCTGATGGTCCTGTTCAAGAACGGTGAGCCGGTTGCGCAAAAGCTGGGCGCAGCCCCGAAAAGCCAGCTCAAGGGCTGGCTTGAGGGCGTGCTTTAACCCTCAAGCACTGCCAATCGCGCGGCCAGTTCATCCCACAGCGCCGGACTGGCCGCGCCGATAAGGCCGGGCAGGTGTGCTTCGTCCACGCGATAGGGGCGGCCATCCGGGCGGGCGACCTTTCCGCCGGCTTCATTGACGAACAGCACCCCCGCCGCGTGATCCCAGGCCAGCGTCCGTTCAAAGATCGCCAGATCATTGATGCCCAGCGCGATGCGGGGATATTGTTCGGCGGCGCAGCGCGGAATATCGACCATCTGGTAATGCGGTGCGATGTGCTGGCGCATCGCCTCGCGTTTGGCCGGGTCCATGAAGACCAGAGACATCGCCGCGATTGGCGGGTTCTGGCCAGAGGTGCGCGCGCGCAGCGGCTCATCGCCGATGAAGGCCCCTTTGCCCTTCTGCGCGTGGCACAGCCTTCCGCTCAGCGGGTCATAGATCCACCCGGCCACTGTTTCGCCGCCTTCGCTGAGCGCCACCAGCACCCCGAACGGCCCCTTGCCGGCAGCGAAATTGTTGGTTCCGTCAACCGGATCGATGATCCAGCATAAATCGTCGCCCAACCGGTCGAGCAGGGCAGGATCGGCGCTCGCCGCTTCCTCCCCAACGATGGTTGCGTCAGGCAGAATGCGCGCCAACCCTTCGGCCAGGATCACCTCTGCTTCGCGGTCGGCCACGGTGACCAGCTCGTTTCCGCCCTTGTCGATGATCTCGCCCGCTTTCAGCGTCTGGAAACGCGGCATGATCGCGCGCTCCACCGCGTCAAGGATCAGCGGATGGACCGCGCGGGTCAGGGCATCGCCGGTCATGAACGGTAATCCGCGTTGATCGCGATGTAGCCGTGGGTCAGGTCGCAGGTCCACACCACGGCGCGGCCAGCACCCAGACCCAGATCGACCTCGATCGCAATCTCGCGCCCCTTCAGGTGCGCGGCAACCGGCGCTTCGTCATAGGCGGCAAGCGGCTGGCCATCGCGCGCCGCCCAGGTGCCGCCAAAGCCGATCGACAGCTTGTCGCGGTCCGCCGGCTCCCCGGCCTTGCCCACGGCCATCACCACGCGGCCCCAGTTGGCGTCTTCTCCGGCGATGGCGGTCTTGACCAGCGGTGAGTTGGCAATCGCCAGGCCGACCCGCCGGGCGCTTTCATCGCTGACGGCCCCGGTCACGCTGACCGTGATGAACTTCTGCGCGCCTTCGCCGTCCCGCACCACCAGATGGGCAAGCTGGCGGCAGACATCTTCCAGCGCGGCGGCAAAGGCATCGGCACCGGGGCAGCCACCGCAATTGAGTTGCTGGTTGCCGGCCTTGCCGGTGGCAAAGGCCAGCACGGTGTCACTGGTTGACGTGTCGCTATCCACGGTGATGCAGGAAAAGGTCCGGGCATTGGCGGCGCTGAGCAGTTCCTGCAGGAACCCGGGCGCGATCGCGCAATCGGTGAAGATGTAACCCAGCATCGTCGCCATGTCGGGGGCGATCATTCCGCTGCCCTTGATGATCGCGGCAAGGGTGACGGTCTTGCCGCCGACAATGGCGGTGGCCACGGCCCCCTTGGCGAAAGTGTCAGTGGTGCCGATGGTGTTGGCAGCATCCTCCCAAGAGCAGGGCGCAGCCTTGAGCGCGGCGGAAACCCCGGCGCGGGCCTTGTCCTTGGGCAAGGGCACGCCGATCACCCCGGTTGAGGAAACGAAGACCTGATCCGGCGGACAGCCCAGATGATCCGCCACCTGTGCCATGATCTGTTCCACCGCCTCGCGCCCGCGATAACCGGTGAAGGCGTTGGAATTGCCGGCGTTGACCACCAGCGCCCGGGCGCGGCCCTGGGCCACGTTTTCGCGGCCCAGTTCGACTTCCGATGAGCAGCAGACATTGCGGGTGAACACGCCCGCTACCGCCGTCCCTTCCGCCAATTCGGCATAGGTCAGATCGCAGCGGCCCCAATCCTTGTACCCGGCCCGCGCCACGCGCAGCGTAACCCCGGCAATGGCGGGCAGGGCGGGAAACGGGCGGGCGAGGGGGGATTGATCATGAGCCATGGGTGGCGCCTTAGGTCCGGGTGCCGGGCTGGGCAAGCACCGCCGTTGCTTCTAATTCCCCAATTTGATCAGCGCCGTCGGAGCCGCACCGGAACGCGGATTGACCATCCAGTTCAGGCTCTGCCCCGTGGTGAAGGCCTGGGGGCCATCCTCAGTGTTGTTGGCCAGAATTGTGCCGTCGGTTGTAACGGTAAAGCGGCCGTCCAGTTCGGGCACGGGCAATTTCTTGTCGTCCTTGTTTCCTTCCAAGGCCGCCATGGCTGCAAAGCTGCCCATGGCATTGCCGCTGCCCGACGACGGGCCAAAGGCCGGTGCGTCCACGCGGACTGTACCATCGGCATGGCGGATCACCGTGACGAAGGCATCGGCCATCGGGAACCGTTCGACAGTGGGGAAGGTAAAATCGTGGTCGAGCCGGCCAGCGATTGCGAAATCAACCTCGTAAAGCCCATCCCCCTTATAGATCACGCTTTTCCAGCCGGCTTGTTTGCGCAGCCGTTCGGCCATTTCCTCGGCCGCCTTGGGGCTGGTCGGGTCGATCCCGCCAAACAGGGCCTTGGTCTTTTCCGCTTCACGCGCGGCGCCGTCCTTCTTCGCCTTTTCCCAATCGGCGCGCTGGGCGTCTATTTCGGCCTTGGTGCAATCGCGTTCCTTGCCTTCCCCCTTGATGAAGCAGGGAGAAGGCTCGAACGGCGCGTCCGAACGGCGGCCCATTTCCGCCAGTTTGGACAGGCCAAGCATCGAAATCTCGCCGGTATAGCTAAAGGCGAAGCGGCCATCCTTGCGCAGGTCAAGGGTCGAATCGAACTTGCCGGGAGAAAGCAGGCAAGCGCTGATCAACAGGGCCAGGCCGACCACGATCGTTGCCGCGGCAACCCGGCGCAAGGGATGGGGAAAGGTCATCAGGCAGGCTCCCGTGTGGCGACGGCGTAAAGCGCGATCGCGGCGGCATTGGAAACATTCAGGCTTTCGATTGCCCCGGTCATGGGCAGGCGGGCGATGGCATCGCAGTGCTGGATGATGTTGTGGCGCATCCCTTCACCCTCTGCGCCCAGCACCAGCGCCACCGGCCCGGTGGGAAGGGCAGCGGCCAGGGTTGCCGGACCATCGCCGTCAAGCCCGATCCGCCAATAACCGGCCTGGGCCACTTCCTCCAGCGCGCGGGACAGGTTGACCACCCGGACCCATGGCACCACCTCCAGCGCGCCCGATGCGCTTTTGGCCAGGGTGCCTGATTCGGGCGGGGCATGACGATCCTGGGTAACGATCGCGCAGGCACCAAACGCTGCCGCCGAACGCAGGATTGCGCCAACGTTGTGCGGATCGGTCACCTGATCGAGCAGCAGCAGGGGCCGTGCCGGATCGCCGCTCAGCACCTCTTCAAGGAACACATCCTCCAGCGCGTCGCATTCCAGCACCAGGCCCTGATGCGGCGCATCACGCGCAACCAGCCGGGCCAGATCGGCGGGGGAGGCCCATTCCACCGGGAAATCCGACGGCAGTTCGCCATCGAGCGATGCCACCCCCTCGCGCGTTGCCCACAGCTTGCGATGGCGGCGATCGGGGTTTTTCAGCGCCGCCTCAACCGCGTGGCGGCCCCACAACCGCACCGCGCCGGTGCTGGCCCGGCCCGATCCGCGCCCGCCTTTCATCCGCCCGGCCCGGCCGCGTAATGCGCGTTTGGCGTCCTGTTCGCGCTTCATTGGAATGGTCCCTGTTGCATCGCCTTCTCCTGCCAGCGCCGCGAGTGCTAGGCAACTGTTGACAGGGGCGCGCCCTTTCGGCATTGGCGCGCTTCCTCGGCCGGAGGTTCCTTTCGCGGAACCACAAATGCGGGGCGACCCGTCGCCGGCAAGCTGGTGTGGACAGGTGGCCGAGTGGTTAAAGGCAGCAGACTGTAAATCTGCCCGCGCAAGCGTACGCTAGTTCGAATCTAGCCCTGTCCACCACCGGCTCTTCTCATGAGACCCCCGAAAATCCCTAGAAATCCAGGGAAAATAAGCGTCTTGTCGCTGAAATCGTCTCGCTACGTCCGTTGTAATTCCTGTGCATCCAAGGCGAAGTGTGGGGGTAAATCGGCTTACCCCCACACTTTGCCCCCCCGACGTGGGGAGGAAAATGTGGGGTTAAAGCGATGGGCAAGCTCTCGGCGGTGGCGGTCAAGGTAGCCTTGACGAATCCTGGCACCTATCAGGATGGCGAAGGGTTGATCCTGAAAGTGGACAAGCGCGGGGGTGCCTACTGGCAACTAGGCAGGATCGACATTCAGCGTAGCCATATCATGGCGGCGGCGAGATGGACGAAACCGTTGAAATGGATTGTACGGCGGTCGCACCTTGTAGCGAAACGCCTGAAATGCTTGAGGTGGCCAAAGCATCTCTCGATCTGATTGCGATGCTTGTAGGCCGCTTCATCGTGGGGGATGAAGACCTTGCGGTTCTGTTTGGAAGGGATCACCACCTCGGCTTTCATGTCGGCGATCAATGCACGTATGTCATTGCTATCATAGGCTGTCCGTCGTCAGAACATTTGG
>JAFEEX010000056.1:0-16499 GCA_018240895.1 Pseudomonadota bacterium
TCCCTCCCGATTCAGGCGCTGTGGAAAACGCTCTAAACACATGATGCTCTAAACCATCAACCACACCTTCGCGATGTTGCCACGTCCGTTTGATCAGGTCAAACGTGACGCCAACATAAAGCGTTCCGTTACGCGCGCTCGCCATGATGTAGACGGCTGGTTGAAAGTTGGCGTGCATGGACTCTGGTTTGCTTCGCTACGCTCGCAATGACGAATATCGGGGTCAACCCAGTCCCAGCCACACCGCCGTCCAATAGGTCAGCCCAGCGAACAGATAGGCCAGGGCAAACAGGTAAGCCATCATGAACCCCGGCCATTTCCATCCGTTCGTTTCCCGGCGGGTTACCGCGATAGTGCTCATGCACTGGGGGGCGAAAACGAACCAGGCCAGGAAAGCCAGCGCGGTGGCCAGTGACCAGCCCGCGCGCAGGCGGTCGCCCAGCGCGGTGGCCTGCCGGGTTTCATCGCTGTCAGCCACCGCATAGGTGGTGGCGAGCGAGCTGACCGCCACCTCGCGCGCGGCCATCGCCGGGATCAGCGCCAGGGCGATATCGCGGTTGAAGCCGATCGGCCTTACCACCACTGCCAGGCCATTGGCGATCTTCCCGGCGATCGAGGCATCGACCTGATTCTGTCCCGGTTCGGCCCGGGGAAAGTTGAGCAGCAGCCACAGCACGACAGTCGTGGTCAGAATGATCGTCCCGGCGCGGCGCAAGAATATCCACGCCCGCTGATAAAGCCCGATTCCCAGATCCCTGGCGCGGGGCAACTGGTATTTGGGCAGTTCCATGATGAAACCGCTGGCCGCGCCTTTGGTGACGCTGCGGCGCAGCACCAGCGCAACCACCATGGCCCCGATGATGCCAATGACATAGAGTACGAACAGCACCAGCCCCTGCAGCCCGATCCCGCCGCCGATATTCCGGTTGGGGATGAAGGCGGCGATGATCACCGCATAGACCGGAAGCCGCGCCGAACAGGTCATCAGTGGCGCGATCAGGATGGTGGTCAGCCGGTCCCTGGGATCGGTGATAGATCGGGTCGCCATGATCCCCGGCACCGCGCAGGCAAAGCTGGACAGCAGCGGAATGAAGCTGCGCCCTGAAAGGCCGACCCGGGCCATCATCCGGTCCATCAGAAAGGCGGCGCGCGCCATATAGCCCGATGCTTCCATCGCCAGGATGAAGAAAAACAGGATCACGATTTGCGGCAGGAACACCACCACAGAACCTACGCCGGCCAGAACCCCGTCGGTCAGCAGGTCGCGGGCCAGCCCTTGCGGCAGGTTTGAGCGAACTTCCCCGCTGATCCAGTCCACCCCGGCCTGCAATACGGCCGCGAAGGGCGCGGCGCCGGCGAATACCGCCTGAAACACCACGAACAGCAACCCGAACAGGATCAGCGGCCCCAGCCAGGGGTGCAGGAACAGCCGGTCAAGCCGGGCGTGCAAACGGTGCCGCGCGGTTTCGGAAACGATCGCGCCATCGGCAATGGCATGGGCGGTAACCCGCCGCTCGATCAGCGAAGTGTGCGGCCGGCCATGCTCGGCAGGGCGCTCTTCCGCTGCGGCGATTGCGGCGGACAGTTCCGCCAGACCGCGACGGCGCACCGCGACGGTGGCGATCACCGGCACGCCCAGCGCCTGCTCCAGCGCAGCGGGCGAAATCACCAGTCCATCGCGCTCGGCAAGGTCAATCATGTTAAGCGCGATCACCGTGGGCCGGCCCAGCGCGATCACTTCCTGCGCAAAGACCAGGTGCTGTCCCAGGTTCGATGCATCAAGCACCACCACCAGAACCTGCGGCGCAGCCTCTCCGGGAAATTCACCCAGAATGACCTTGCGGGTCACTTCCTCATCCGGGCTGGTGGCGCTGAGGCCATAAGAGCCGGGCAGGTCAGTCAGTTCGATCGGCTCGCCGCTGGGCAGGATCAGCCGGCCTACCTTGCGCTCCACCGTGACGCCCGGATAATTGGCGATCTTCTGGCGCGCGCCGGTCAGGGCGTTGAACAGCGCGCTCTTGCCGGCATTGGGATTGCCGACCAACGCCGCGCTGCGCATCGTCTGCATTACAGCGCCTCAACCATCATGGCCCGGGCATGGGCGCGGCGCAGGGCCACTGTCATCCGCCCAACCGTCAGCGCAATCGGGTCCATGCCCGAAAATACCCCGCGGTGCGCCACCGCCACCCGCGCGCCTACGTCCACCCCCAGCGCCTGAAGCCGCTGCGCCTCTTCATCAACCAGTCGCGACCAATCGACCGCAACGATGCGGGCGCGCTGGCCGATGGGAAGAAGATCAAGTGTCATTTGCAAACCGCTGCCATAGGCGTCCGGTTATTGCAAGTCGTTCGCAATAAATTTGATCGATATCAAACTTCGCTGCCTGCCGCCGTGATCACCGCGCCGGATAGCGCAGCCGGCCCAGCAGCCGCGTTGGACTGAACACTTCGTCCCGCGGTTTGAGCACGCGCGCCTTGAACTTTTCGAAGCGCATCACGCCGTCAATCCGGCGATCGAGGAAGGCCCGGGTTTCGCCATGATCTTCGCTGCTGTCATTGGCAAACACCGCCAGGGTGGCGGCATAAAGCGACCCTAGCGTGATCCGCTTGGTGTAATGGTTGTAATCGGTTGCCGTATCGCCGGCCAGCCGCCACATTGCATCGGCGCTGCTCCATCCCAGCCTGACCGAGCTGGCGGCGTTCTGCGGCATGGCCATGATCGCATGGGCGCGGCGCAGCGCCTCTTTGTTGGGCGCGATGGCGTCAAGCCGGAACTGGACCAGCCGGCGGATGCGTTCCCGAATCTTGAGCGGTGCGAGAACCTCTGCCGGCAGATCGCGCGCCATGGCCGCGTCAATCGACGCGATCCAGGCCGCGATCATCGCCATCGCCCCGTCCTGAAAGGCAAAGACCGCAGCGTCGGCATCGATCCCGCTGGACCGGGCGGCGGCGCGAACAGCAGTGTCGCTCCAGCCATCCCACACCGCCGCTTCGGCCAGCGCCGGGCCAAGCGCGATGCGCATTTCATCAAGCGATGCAAAATCCTGCGCCATTGCCGGGCGAATCAGAAGCTGGGGCCATAGACCGGCTTGCCGCCGGACTGGCTCTTGGTTTTGTGGCTGTCTTCAAGCTCGGTATAGATCGAACCCTTGCCGTCCAATGCGGCATAGTCCAGCGCGGACCGGCCCGAATTGTCTGCCCGCGTCGGGCTGGCGCCAGCTTTCAGCAGGATTCGCACCAGGGCCAGATTGCGGTTATGAACCGCCGTGATCAGCGGTGTTTCGCCGGCGTTGTTGCTTTCATCAACCTTGCCGCCGTGCGCCACCAGCAGATCGACACCTTCGGCAAAGCTATAGTTGCTGGCGATCACCAGCGGGGTCTGCCCCTTGGTGTCGCGGGCGTTGACGTTGGCACCCTTGGCGATCAGGAATTGCATCCATGTCAGATCGCGGCGCGCGGTGACGATGTGCAGCGCCGTCTCCCCCGTTGTCGAATCGCGGGTGTTGATCAGGTTGGGGCCGCCCTTGGCCAATTGATCCGTAACTTCCTGGCCTTCCTTCTTGCGGACCGATTCCAGAAATTTGTAACTTTCGGAAAATTGCGCCGCGGCTGGCACTGTCCAGACAAGGCTGGCTGCGGCGAGCGGCAGGATGGCAAACCGGACCAGACGTGATTGCAGCACCGTGAAACTTCCTCCTGTTGACCACGCCCCCAATTCACCGGGGCAATGACAAAGCCATCTTGCGCGGCGCGGTTTAGCAGAGCATGAACCGCCACGCCATGATCTTGACCAAGTCCCGCATTGCCATGCTTGCATTTTTTTCCGGCCTGGCCCTGCTTTCCGCTTGCTCCCCCACCGGCCCCGCGCCCCAGATTCAAGGCGTTGATATTGCCGGAACCGACATCGGCGGCCCCTTCACCCTGACGGACAAGGACGGCCGCACCGTGCGGTGGAGCGATTTCAACGGGCGGTATCGCATCGTCTATTTCGGCTATACCTTCTGCCCCGATGCCTGCCCGCTTGACGTTGGCGTGCAAACCCAGGCGCTGAAGCAGCTTGCCAAAAGCCATCCCGGCAAGGCGGCGAAGATCCAGCCGATCTTCATCTCGATCGATCCGGCGCGCGATACGCCGGCCAAGGTCGGCGAATTTACCGCCGCCTTCTCTCCCAACCTGATCGGCCTGACCGGAACCCAGGCCCAGGTCGATGAAGCCGTGAAGAACTTCAAATCGCTGGCGCTGAAGGGCAAGGAACTGCCCGGCGGCTATCTGATGGATCACAGCCGCGCCGCCTATCTGTTCGGCCCCGCCGGCAACCCGATCGAGGCGCTGCCGACCGACAAGGGAGCAGGCGCGGTGGCCGCCGACCTGGCCATTTCAGTCAAGTGAGCGGGCTGCGCGATCGTTTCTGGGATCTGCCGCTGGACGGCCTGACCCGGCCTGAGTGGGAGGCGCTGTGCGACGGCTGCGGCAATTGCTGCCTGCACAAGGCCGAAGATGAAGACACCGGCGTAATCTATCCCACCAACGTCGCCTGCAAGCTGCTTGATATCCCAAGCGCGCGGTGCAGCGATTATGCTCACCGCAAGGCGCAGGTGCCCGATTGCCTGAAACTCACCCCGCGCCTGGCCATCACCACCGATTGGCTTCCGGCAACCTGTGCTTACCGCCTGCGGGCCGATGGCGAACCGCTGCCCCAATGGCATTACCTGATCTGCGGTGATCCGGATGCGGTCCATGCCGCCGGTATCTCGGTACGCGGACGCGCGATCAGCGAAACGGTGGCCGGGCCGATCGAGCAGCACATTGTCCTGCCGCCCGGAATGGAACTGGCCGATGATTGACTGGTTGCTGCGCCCGGGGGATCAGCCGCTCAGCATCGACATCGATGGACGCCTGATGCCTCTGGCGATCCGCCGCACCGCCACCGCGCGCCGCATGACCATGCGGCTGGCACCCGATGGCAGCGAGATCCGCGTCACCCTGCCCAAATGGGGCCGCAGCGCGGAAGCGCTGGATTTCGCCCGCAGCAAGGCATCTTGGCTGGCGGCGCAGCTTGCCGCGCTGCCCGCCCCATCCCGCCTGGACGATGGCGGCGAAGTGCTGTTTCGCGGACAGCGCTTGACCATCGCGCACGATCCGGCGCGGCCGCGCCGTGTGGCGATCGACGGGGCGGTGCTGCGGGTTGGCGGACCAGCCGATTCGCTACCCGCCCGCCTTGCCCGCTGGCTTCAGACAGAGGCGCGCGGCCTGATCGCCGCCGATCTGGATCACTATTGCCTGCACGCCGCAAGGCCGGTGCCGCGCCTGATGCTCAGCAGCGCGCAGCGCCGCTGGGGAAGCTGCGCCGGAGACGGGACGATCCGCATCAACTGGCGGCTGGTGATGGCCCCCGATTTCGTCCGCCGCTCAGTCGTGGCGCATGAAGTGACGCATCTGGTTCATTTCGATCACAGCCCGCGTTTCCACGCCTTTCTGGGCGCACTGTACGAAGGTGACATTCGCGCCGCAAACCGCTGGCTGAAACAGCACGGGCGCAGCCTGTACCTGCCGCTGGGATAACTCGGCACTGGCGCAATCGCACGGCAGGGCCTATCTTGCAGCAATGTCCTTCTGGCAAAACGTCAACCCCTCTGGCGCGGTCGGTGACTTCATCACCGTGTTCAGGCAGGCCGGCAACAATCGCTGGCGCATCGCGGCCTTGGCGGCTGCCACCACCTTTGGCCTGTTCTCGCTGCTGACCGGGGAAAGCTGGAAGAAGCCGCGCGCCCTGCCCGAAATCACTTACATCACCTCGTGGTCCGAACACCGGACAGCGGCAGAAACCCAGGCCTTCATTGCCGAAAATCAACGCCGCAAGGACGCGCGCGAGGCACAGTGGAAGGAATATGACAAGGTTGGTCAGGACGCCTGGATGGCGCTGGGCCGGGCCACCGGCATCAACGTTGATAAGCTGAAAGCGCAGGCTGATGCCGACAAGGCCAAGGCCGATGCAGAGGCCAAGGCCAAGGCCGAGGCTTTGGTCGAACCTGCTGGAAAAACCCCGGTTGAACGCTGACGAAGACGCGCGATGGCTGGCCGCCGCCGCCGCGCTGGCCGCGCGGGGCGTGCCGCTGTCCCGCCCCAATCCCGCTGTTGGCGCGCTGATTGTGCGGGATGGCCGCGCCATCGCGCGGGGCTGGACCATGCCGGGCGGACGGCCCCATGCCGAAGCTGTTGCCCTGACGGCGGCAGGGAAAGCAGCGCGCGGCGCCACGCTTTATGTCACGCTGGAGCCCTGCGCTCATCACAGCGCGCGCGGCCCAGCCTGCGCTGATCTAATCGCGACAAGCGGGCTGGCGCGGGTGGTGGTGGGTTGCGGCGATCCTGATCCGCGCACCGCCGGGGCCGGCATCGCCCGGATTCGCGCGGCGGGGATCGCGGCGAATCTGATCGACAGCCCGCAATGTCGCGCCAGCCTGGCCGGATACCTGACCCGTACCCAGCTGGGCCGTCCGCAAATCACCCTTAAGCTGGCCCTGTCGGAAGATGGCCATCTGGCTCCTCCGCCCGGAGAGGGGCAATGGCTGACCGGGCCTGAGGCGCGTGCGCACGTTCACGCCTGGCGCGCCCGGATGGATGCGATCCTGGTTGGCCGTGGTACGCTGGAAGCCGATCACCCCCGGCTCGATGTGCGCCTGCCGGGGCTGGAACACCGCAGCCCGCAGCGCTGGGTCTTGACCCGCGGCGCTGCGCCGCCGGGGTGGCGCGCCCTGCCCTCACCCCAGGCAGTATCGACCATGGGCGATGCCCAGTCGCTGATGGTTGAAGGCGGCGCTGGTGCCGCGCGGGCTTTTCTGGATGCCGGGCTGGTCGACCGGATGCTGATCTACCGCGCGCCGCGCAGTGTTGGCGGTTCCGGCGCCGCCCTGCCGGAGTTGACTGCACAGGCTCTGGCCGCCGCGCCCGGCTGGCGGCGCATCGACACGCGCCTGCTTGGCAACGACACGCTCGACGTTTACGAGCAAGCCTGATGTTTACGGGAATAATCACCGCCACCGGCACGATCCGCGAAACCTCTGACCGGGGGGATCTGCGCGCCGTTATCGCCTGCCCCTATGATCCGGCTCACATCGCGATCGGCGCGTCAATCGCCTGTTCGGGCGTGTGCCTGACCGTGGTGGAGCGCGGCGGCCAGCCCGGCGATGCCTGGTTCGCGGTCGACATTTCCGGAGAAACCGTCAGCCGCACCGCGCAAAACCAGTGGACTGCCGGACGCAAACTCAATCTTGAGCAGGCGCTGAAGCTGGGTGACGAACTGGGCGGCCATATCGTTACCGGCCATGTCGATGCGGTGGGCCGGATCGCCGTGCGCGAGGAAGTGGGCGGATCGCTGCATCTTGGGGTTCTGGCACCGGCGGAAATCAGCCCCTATCTGGCTGCCAAGGGATCTGTGACGCTCGACGGGGTGTCGCTGACGGTCAACGCGGTGGATGACCATGCCGACGGCACCTGCACCTTTCACCTCAACATCATCCCCCACACGGCCGAGGTCACAACGCTGGGCGCGCTGCGAGAGGGCGATGCCGTGAACCTTGAGATTGACGTGCTGGCCCGCTACCTGCGGCGGATGCAGACGCTCAAAGGGTGAGCGGCCCCGCGGCAAAACTTTCGCGGGTAATCTCATAGACCACATGCCGCGCCGGACCGCTGACCGTTTCGACCACGCCGCCGTCGCGCCCACTCAACTTTCCGCCGATCTTCTCCATCGCCCGGCGCGAGCGTAAATTCCGTTCGCCAACGCGGAAATCGACCCGTTCGACAAAGCGCAGCGCATGAGCCAGCATCAACCGCTTCATCTCGCGATTGAACGCCCCGCCCCAATGGCTGCGGGCAAGGAAGGTCCAGCCGATCTCGACAGAGCCGCCATGGGCAGCATCGTAAGCCTGAAACCGCGATGACCCGATGATCGCGCCGCTTTCCCGGTCAATCACCGCCAGCGCCCCGCCCTGGGCCAGGGCATCGGCGAAATAGGCGCGGAACACGTCTTCCTTCCACCGGTCGCTGGCGGGATGAAGTTTCCACACCAAAGGATCGCTGGCGACGGCGTAAAGCGCGTGCCAGTCGTCCGGGGTCAGCGGCCTCAACAGCAGCCGTTCTCCTTCAAGAACCGGCTGGCGATCCATGGGTCAGGCCGTGACCGGGGCAGAGACAGCAGCAAGATCGGCAATGAATTTGTCGATGTTGTGCGCGGTCAGACCGGCAATATTGATCCGGCCAGAACCCGCCATGTAGATGCCGTGATCATTGCGCAGCGCAAGAATCTGCTCGGCGCTGAGCGGCAGGACAGAGAACAATCCGTTCTGGTGGCCCAGCGCCGCCAAATCAACGCTGCCCGCCTTGCCCGCCCCGGCGAGTTTCGCCCGCACCTGATTCATGCGGGCGCGCATGGTGTCCAGCTCGTCCAGCCACATCCGGGTCAACGCCTCATCCTCAAGGATCAGCCGAACCGCCGCCGCGCCGTGATCGGGCGGCATCGACCAGGCCGCGCGCGCCAAAGTATAGCCGTTGGACAGCACCGCACCAAGCTGCGCCGGATCCTGAACCATCACATAGACTGCACCGACCCGGTCCCGGTACATCCCGAAATTCTTGTCGCATGAATAGGCCACCAAAGCCTCTGGCACGGCGGCCAGCACCTTGCGCACGCCATAGGCGTCTTCTTCCATGCCCTGCCCCAGCCCCTGATAGGCCAGATCAAGGATCGGCAGCAGGCCCTTGGCGGCGATCAGCGCGGCGATCTCATCCCAGTCGGCAGGGGTGTAGTCGATCCCGGTCGGGTTGTGGCAACAGCCGTGCAGCAGGATCGCATCGCCCGGCTGCGCCGCGGCCACGGCGGCGCGCAGCGCGTCCATGTCAACCGCGCCGTCCTGGCCTGCGTGAGTGAAACCCTTCAGCTCAACCCCAAGATCGGCAAAGATCTGGGCGTGGTTTGGCCAGCTTGGCAGCCCCATCCAGATCCGCTGCACACCGGCCTTGCGCGCCAGCGCCACGGCCAGCCGCACCCCGCCGGTGCCGCCCGGGGTCTGCATCCCGTCGATCCGCCCGCCCATGGCCGGATCATCCTTGCCGAAAACATAGGGCATCAGCGCATGGACGAAGCCCATGTCACCTTCCGGGCCAAGATAGGCCTTGGAATCCTGAGTCTCGACCAGTTTCTTCTCTGCCGCCTTGATCGCGCCGAACACCGGGGTATCGCCCTGCCCGGTGCGATAGACCCCCACGCCAAGATCGATCTTGTCGGTCCGGGGATCATCATTGTGAAGCTTGATCAGCGCAAGCAGCGCATCGGCGGGCTGGGCAGGAAGGGTGCTGAGCATAATGGCGCGGCCCTTAGACCCGGCGCGCCCTTCGCGGCAAGGGTTTTGCGGCGCTTTCGCTGCGCCGCACCCGCGAAAAACGTCAGAACGGCAGCCAGCGCTGCTTTTGCGAAAACTTCATGTAGCCCGCGTTGACCCCCAGCCGCAGCCCAACGCCCGCGCGCACCGGGATCAGCACGATGTCACCGCGGCGCATATAGCTGGCGTTGAACCCGCCCACCAGATAGGCCGCCCCCTCGCCGGCAGGAAAGCGCTTGTAGAGATCGTCGGTGTTGTAAAGATTGTAGACCAGCACAAAGGTATTGCCGGCATTGGCCCCGGCATCAAAGCCGATCGACGGGCCGGTCCAGTAAACCGGGCGCTGCCCCTCCACCTTGTGGAACAATGTGCCCGAACCATACCGCAGCCCGATGCCGATCGCCCCGCCGCCTTCGCGCCCGACGATATAGGCATTGGGCTCGCCCTGCTTCTTGAGCACGCCCTTGATCAGGTCTGCCAGCCCCTTGGCCCCTTTGCCGAACACCCCTTCGGCCGCGCCGATCAGGTCATCTTCCTTGTATGTCTGGCCCTGCTGTGCCGCCTTGGCCGGGTCGGATGCAGCCTGCGATGCCGCCTGCGCGGGATCGGTGCCCACGCCGGCAGAACTCGCGGCCTCTGGCGTCGCCACCGGCGCGGGGGTGAAGGTTGGCGCGGCCGCAGCGGCAGACGTGCTTGCAGAGGCAGCCGCGGCAGGCCGGGACAGGTCTGCATCGATCGCCTTGTCGGGATCGACCGACTGAACCTGCGCCGCAACCGGCGCACCGGCCACAGCCACGATACCGCACAGACCGACAAAGGCGCCGCGCAGCGCCATTGCAAAATTCCTGGTCATCATTCCATCCCGTCCATTGCCCATGCCCGACAGCACGCGCCTCGCCGCAATCAGAATCGATGGCTGCAAGCCCGGCAATGAACCGGCGGTGAGCCGAGTCCGAAACACGCCCAGCCGAGTCCCGCATCGGCCGAACCGCACGAAAATCTTTCCCAACCCCCCTCTTGCCGCCCCCGCACCTCGCCGCTATAGGCCGCCCTTCGCCGCTGCGATCCGGAGACGTGGGTGAGTGGCTGAAACCAACGGTTTGCTAAACCGTCGTACTGGTAAATCCGGTACCGAGGGTTCGAATCCCTCCGTCTCCGCCACCTTGCGTTCCGCATGCTTCCCTTAAGCGCGTATTTCTCTTGCATTTCTGCCGCTTTGCGGCCATCTTTGTTCCCTATTTGTTTCATTGCTTCCGCCTGCTTCCACGTTGATCCGGGGGCACGGTTGGGGGCAGTGATCCGGAGATTCGGGGGCATCGATGCTGACCGAGATGCAAGTGAAGAACGCCAAGGCGAAGGAACGGGACTACAAGCTCGCCGATTCCGAAGGGCTTTACCTCTATGTCACCGCCAAGGGCCATCGAAGCTGGCGGATGAAGTACCGCTTTGCCGGCAAGGAGCGCCGGCTGGTGCTTGGCGCCTATCCCGATCTGGGCCTGCGCGAGGCGCGTGACCGCAAGGCCGATGCAAGGAAGCTGCTGCGCGAGGGCCGCGATCCGGGGATCGAGGCGGCCAAGGCGCGGGTGGAGCGTGCGGTCGCCTCAGCCAACACCTTCGAGGCGTTGGCGCGCGGCTGGTATGCTTTGCAAAAGGATCGCTGGACGCCGATTCATGCCAGCGACGTTATCGGGAGCCTCGAGAAGGAAGTCTTCCCCTGGCTTGGTAAGCTACCCGTCACCGAGATCGACGAGCCGATGGTGCTTGCGGTGCTGCGCAAGATCGAGAAGCGCGGTGCAATCGAGACCGCACACCGTGTGCGTCAGCGGATCTCGGCAGTCTTTGTCCATGCCATTGCCGAAGGTGCAGGATCGCGTGATCCGGCGGCAGTGGTGACCAGGGCGCTCAAGCCCGTGCCACGCGCCCGCAAGCGCCCCGCGCTGCTGTCGATCGAGGCCCTTCACGACCTGATCCGCAAGACCGAAGCCGAACCGGCTTCGCCGCTGACCAAGCTCGCTTCGCGGTTCCTCGCGCTTACCGCCCAGCGCCCGGGGATGATCCGTGCGCTGCCCTGGCACGAGATTGAAGGGATCGACTGGCAGAGCGATGTGCCTTCCCCCAATGCCTTGTGGCGGGTGCCACCGGCCCGGATGAAGCTGATGCTCGATCTCAAGCACGATGCCGGGTTCGGGCATCTCGTGCCGCTGAGCAGTGAGGCTGTTGCCGTGCTGCGCGCAGCCCATGTGCTGACGGGTCGAGGGCCGCTGATCTTTCCCAGCAATCGCAATGCAAGGGTGGCGATGAGCGAGAACACCCTATCCTATTTCTACAACCGCTGCGGCTACCAGGGACGGCACGTGCCGCACGGCTGGCGCGCCTCGTTCTCTACGATCATGAACGAGTGGGCCGAGCGGCAGGGCAATGCGGGCGACCGGCACGTAATCGACCTGATCCTTGCTCATGTTCCCGAGGGGGTCTCGGGATCGGAAGGCGCCTACAACCGCGCCGCCTATATGGAGCGCCGCAAGGAACTTCTGGGCGCCTGGGCCACGATGCTGCTGGAGCAGTTCCCCGAGCCGCACACAATGCTGGGCTGGCCGAGCCGATAGTCAGATCCCGATCTCGAACGGCCTGACCCGCTCGATCGTGCGTTCGAGCTCGGGCTTTGGTTGCGCCTCTTCCCTCGGCAACCCGGCTTGCTGCCCATTGGCCGCAGCGGCACGGAGCCGTTCGGTAACTTCGAGCGCCGAAGTCTTCTCGCCGGGGTTGCGTTCGAGCCCGACCGCGATCTTGTCCCGGTTGTCGAGGATCAGGGTAAGCTCGTCGCGCAGGCGGGTGACGGTGACCAGGAAGTTGCGGCCCGAGAGTAGCCTCCGCTCGCGGCTGTCCATCACCGCGATGCCTTTGTCCGAGGTCAAGCCCTGCGCCATGTGGGCATTGAGCGCATAGGCCAGATCGATCCGGGCAAGCATGGGGTCGTCGTTTGCCAGGCGGTGCTCCATGCCATTGGCACTGCGCACTGCGATGCCCTCCTTGTCGATCGCGGTGACCGTCGCCCGGTCGGCGTTGATCAGTCCGCGCTCGTGGTCGTTGGCGGTCCAGCGGACGGTATCGCCGGTGTAGAGGCGAAGCGCCCTGCGCTCGAACAGCTGCGGGGCCTGATTGTCGCCATGGAGCCCAATCCGGGGCGGGAGCAAGCGGTGGGTGCGGCCTCGCTCGTCGGTGAGCGTGATGCTGCCCTTGCCTGCATCAACGCCCGTCACGGAGTAGCGCCCGCGCGCAAGGCTCTGCCGCGCCTGGCGCGATCCGACCTCAAGCACCATGCCGGGCTCATACGTCCGGACATGGCGCAGCTCCTCGCGCGTGGCGTTGACCCGCGAGAGAACGGTCAACTCGCGGCGATCAGGCCCGATCTCTCCATTGGCAGCCAGCCCGGTCTGAACCGCGGCGTTGATCTCGGCGCGCAGCCTTCGCCCCGAGGCGTAAATGGCGGTGGCCTCGCGTTCGCTTGGTGGAAGTGAGAGCCAGCGTTCGGCAGCAAGCAGCGCGCCACTCTCGCTGGCTTCGATAATGTGGCCCTTGAGATGCCCAAGCGCCTCTCCGGTGCGCCCTTGCTGGGCTGCGGCCTGGGCGCGCTTGAGGGTGTCTGAGCGCGCCCGAAGGTTGGTGTCCATCCGCGCCGTCTCTGTGCCCGAGGCGAGCGCCAGCGCGAACGGCTTGCCCGCCTCGACCGCCCCGAGTTGGCGGGCATCGCCCATCAGCACCAGCCGGTCGATCGCGAGCAGATTGGCAAGCCTAACCAGCCGGTCCTGGTCGCGGGTCGAGACCATCGAGGCTTCGTCGAGCACCAGCACGGTGTTGCGATGGGCGCTGCGGGCTTCGCTGATCTGGCCCTTGCTCGCGCTCCCCTCGAGCAGCTTGCGGTGTTGGCCAAGGAACCGGTGCAGGGTCATCGAGGGGATCCCGGTCTCGCGCTCGAGCATGCGCACCAGGGTGTTCTGGACGCCAAGGCCAATGATGGTCTTGCCGTGCTCCCCGAGGATCTGGGCGGTGGGCCGCAGCAGGCTCGACTTGCCCGCGCCAGCCACCCCGTGCACCGCGACCACGCGGCCCGTCGAGGAGAGGATCATCCGCCCCGCCGCTTCCTGTCCGGCGTTGAGCGTCATGCCGAAGCTGAGGTTGGCGCAGGCCTGCAGCAGAGGGCCTGCTTCGCCTGCCGGAACGATGCTCGGCGCGGCACCTTTGCCCTTCTCGATCTCGGCCAGCATGCGCGATTCAAGGGCAAGCGCATCAGAGCTGGTCAGCCACCCCTGCATGGTACCGCGTCCCTTGAGTAGGGCCCCTTGCTCGGTCAGCTGCGTGATCCGCTTTTCGATCCTGCCCATCGTCGCCGGCAAGCCGAAGTCGAGTGCCGCCTTGGCCAGATCGGTCGCCTTGAACGCCGCCTCGCGTTCCGAGAGATGGCGCACCGCCGCCGCCACTGCATGAGCTGCGGCGATCTCCCCGGGACCCTTCAGATGGATGCGCGCCGGGACCAGCGGGTCGCGCTCCTTGAGACCCAGCCGTTCGGCAAGCTCCTGCACCATCACCCGCCCGCGTGCGGCGAGCGATGGGCGATCATGGGCGAGCTTTGCCTCGCTAATGGCAAGCGCCGAACCTCGCATCCGGGCATCCCTTGCCATGCCGGCAAGGTCGAGCCCCAAGCCCCAGGCTTGGTCCTGCCACTGGCCGAGCAAGGCCTCGCGATCGACCTCGCTGGCCTTGGCCGAACGCGTTGCCAGCGTTGCCATGATCCCGGCCTCGAGGCCCTCGCCGCGTCTTGCCTCGAGCACCTCCTGTCGCCGCGTCGAGAAGGCCATGATCGCCTCGCGTTCGATCCCCTTGGCCTCGAAGTTGCCGTGCTTGCTCTGCTCGCCAATCGCATAGCCGAGCTTCTCCACGGCGACCCTGAACCGGGCCATGGTCATGGCGTTGAGCAGGGTATTGAGCTGCCACAGCCGATCGTTGCGCAACGCCTTCCAGGACCCGTCCTTACCCTGGGTCATGTTGGCGACCACGGCGTGGAAGTGGAGGTTGGGTTCCTGGTTGCGGTTGGTGTCGTGCTGGAACAGCGCAACGGTCAGGTTGTCGGTCTGGACCAGCTGTTCCTTGCCGCCTCGTTCCACGCGCATGAACGCCGCATTGGCCTCGGCCCATTGCAGGGTCTCGATCACTGCAGCGCGGTAGGCGGCGACGATACGCTCGTCCTTGCCAACCAGCGCCAGTAGCGACCAGGACTTTGGCAGCGAGAACGTGAGATCGGTTCCCGCCCGGTGCTGAACTCCTTCGCGCCCGATGCGCCCGCCATGGGGCAGTTCGCCGCGCAGGATTGCCTCGAACATCCGGGGTTCGACTGTACCTGACAGCCCTAGTCGTTCGGCGCCTTTGCCAACCCACGCGCCCGACCGATCAGCATCGGCATTTGCGTAATAGTTATCATTGGCAAAGTACCCCGCAGCCCCTCCCGCCGAGCGGACATTGGCGACCGATAGCATGGCTCAATCACCTCCCTTTGAAGGGGCAAGCCGTTCGCGATACTCGCGCAGGCGCTTGCCGTGAGCCGCGTGAACTCTCGTTCGGATATCCTTGTCGCACAGCGCCATCAGCAGACCATCGGCGGCGGCCGAAGTGAACAGCAGATGGGACATCAGCCGGTCCCGGAACGCTGCCTCGCTCTGTCCCTCGATGGTCCCGATCACTGCCAGCCTGAGCCACTGGCTGACACTCATATGCGCCGCCTCGGCAGCCGCGTTCACCGCCTCGTAAAGCTCCCGGTCGACATAGCATTGCAGCGCAAAGCGCATGGGGCACACTCACCTAGGCCGCCCACCTCGGCCGGAAACCCCTCAGCCTTGAGACATCACGATACTGTCTCTGCTGACCTGTAGGAAAGTTGTTTTTATCGAAGCGGGATCAATGCGTTAGACGTATCCTACTTCGATCTGAGTTGCTCAATCTGGCCTGACATCAGATGACAGCAGGCAGGGACAGGGCGCCGATCAGCTATCCAATGGCGGAATTGCGCCAATCCTGAACACCGGGCTCCCGGGTTCGGTGTGCCGGTCAAGCCGGTTTCCAACTGCACGGGGTGGACCGGTGACTCTGACATTCATTGACAAAAGGATTTGCCCAGCTTTTCTGCGGAACAAGGCGCCTCATGCGGCATTCAAGCATGAAATATTTTTGACCAGACCCCCTCATCCGCTGCCCCATTGATGCCCTTATGTTCTCGATTGGGGACCAAATAGCCATCACTGTAGGGGCAGGATTGAATGTCGCCACGCTGGACACGTTTATGGCTTTGTCCCCTCCCGTTGTGGGGCTCTGACGACCTCGAATTCGACCCCGGCGCTCTCCCCGCGAACGCGCTGCGATTGCTCGGTTGGCAACACCATCGCGTTTGCTCGGATGCCAACCTTCGCCAATTCCGCTACGGCGAATTCGGCGATTGAGAGAGCAGTTGCCTTGTTCTTATCGGACGCATTCCCATCCGAGTACCCACCCACCGTAATCCCCTGCACACCCCAGTGCTGGATTGCCCAAACTGCGTCATCCAAGCCCTGGCTTTGCTGAGGACGGCCATCTTCTAATTGCATGGCGACGAAAAGCCTTGGCTCAACGGGTGGTATGACCCGGACATTCCACCCCCCAGCCACCTGGGCGGCTGCTTGTTCGGCTTTTCGGTAGTCGCCGAGTTGCCAGCCTTCGGCTGCAAATGGAACCAGTTGAACGGTTCGCTCGGAGCGGTTGACCCAGAGTGCTTGGGTTGGAAGTCCGACGGCTTCTCGTATCGCAACAAGAGGAGGCACGTCGCGGGCGATACCGGCAGCAGATGTTTCCACGGCAGCGTCGACAATGGCGCGGGCTTGCGCTTGCACGTCTGCCGCAACAACCTGCTGCAGGTTCAGGCTTGGCCGCTCCCCCCACTCGGCTTCGAGCTTGCTCAGAAGCCTTCGTTCTGCATCATTTGTGTACTGTGGCGCGATCACAACGGCGTCCACGGAGGGTGCGCCGCGCAAGGGCCACCTGACCTGCAACTGGGCAATGTTTACGGGTTTGAGATTCAGTTCCTCGGTCAACAGGCGCC
>JAFEEX010000056.1:16613-19622 GCA_018240895.1 Pseudomonadota bacterium
AATCGGGCTATCAGGGCAAACGAAAAGGCAATTGCCGCCAGGTTGGTCAGGAACAGGAGGAAGGCACCGAGAGCGAAACTCATGTTCGCCACACCAAGCCCATAACCGACGGTCGCCAGTGGCGGCATAAGTGCGGTTGCGATGGCGACGCCGATCGCGGTCGCTCCCTTCTGCTGGACGGTAGCATAGGCTCCGGCGATGCCGGAGAAGACAGCTACGGCAAGGTCAAGCAGGGTTGGCTCGGTGCGGGCAATGATCTCGGGTGTCGCATTGCGGATTGGGCTGAGCCAAGTGAGCAGAACGCCGGTAAGGATGCCGATAGCCGCACCGATTGCGATAACCTTGACCGAATCCCGAATCTGGTGCCCGTCCAGCGAGGCAAAGCCAAATCCCATAGAGGCGATCGGCCCCATCAGCGGGGAAATCAGCATCGCCCCGATCACGACAGCCGTTGAGGATTGCAGCAGTCCGAGTGCGGCAATGCCGGCTGACAGCCCGCACATCAGCATGTACGATTTGGTAATGCGCCCTTCGTCGCGCACTGACTGGCGGAGCGATTTGCCGGCATCCCCCTTGAGGTCGGGGAACAAACCGGTCTTGTCGATCTGGGCGCGAAATGCGGCAAAAGACCTCACCGCATTTTCCCGGAATGTTTCCCAACGGGATCCATTCGCAACAGGTTGTGGTGTCATTTATTACCCTCCCCACGGCTCTGCTTACGTTCCCCAAGCCGTCCGATCAGGCCTCCGATACTGCCACCCTGGATGATCACTGAGAACAGCACGATGACGAAAGTGGCCGCGACAATCGACGTTCGGTAGGGGCCATTGGGAAGAGAAAGCGCAAGTGCGATCGAGATGCCGCCGCGAAGCCCGCCCCAGACCAGCGTAGGAACGGCAAGCGCCCCTAAATCGATCCTGCTGCGCAGCAAGGTGAGTGGGATACGCACCGACAGCCAACGGGCAAACAGCGCGAGAGGGATCGCCGCCAGGCCAAACAGCAGCAGGCGCGGCTGTCCGGTGATCAGCACCACTTCCAGGCCAATCAGCAGGAACAGTACGGCATTGAGAATCTCGTCGATCAGTTCCCAGAACTTGATGAGATAGTCGCGGGTCACGTCGCTCATCGCGCGGGCGACGCCGGCGTTTCCGATGAACAACCCGGCAACCGCCATGGCGACCGGTCCGCTGACATGGAGGGTATGGGCCAGGCTGTATCCTGCCATGACGAGCGCGAGGCTGATCATCACCTCGACACTATAGTCGTCAATGGATTCCATCGAGCGGAAGGCAATCCAGCCTGTCACCAGGCCAAAGGCGACCCCGCCCAACGCCTCGCGGGCAAAATCGCTTGCAGCATGGCTCCAACTGAATTCATCGGCCCCGGTCGCTACGGCTAGAAGTATGGCGAAAATTACGACGCCCACGCCGTCGTTGAACAGGCTCTCGCCCGCGACGGTCGCTTGCAGGGATGGCGGGACCGCTGCACGCTTCAAGATAGCCATGACCGCGACCGGGTCAGTCGGACTGATCAGTGCTCCAAAGACAAGCGCCCATGGCAGAGGAACCTGCAAGCCCATGGCTCCGGCAATCCACCATGTCCCAACCCCGACAATGCCGGTTGAAAGCACGACGCCGAATGTCGCCAAGGCAAAGATCAGCGCGCGATTGGCGCGCATGTCGAGCCAATCGACATGGAGCGCCCCCGCGAAGAGCAGGAACGAGAGCATGCCCTCCATCAAGGCTGCATGAAAGTCGATCCCGGTCAGGAAGCGCTCGACCAGAGGCACCAGCCCCCAAGAGGGAAAGGCCGCTCCGATGCCGATTATCGCGAGAGAGGCCAGAGCGCCCATGAGCGTCATGTCCACTGCTGACGGAAGCCTCAGCAGCCGATGATTGGCATAGCCAAGCACCGCTGCCAGAAGGATCAGCACCGCTGCCACGTCGAATGGGGATAGGTTCGATTGGTGCATTGCCCGCTATCCCCATACCGATGTGATCAGGATCGTGCCGAGCACCAGCACCAGCACGGAAAGGGGTGTGCCAACACGGGCGTAATCGGAAAAGCGATAGCCGCCTGGGCCCCAGACAAGCGTGTTTGACTGGTGCCCGATAGGTGTCAGAAAATCGCAGGATGCGCCAATCGCAACGGCCATGAGCATGGCATCGACCGAGGCACCGGTCTCGATACCCGTCTGGGCCGCAATCGGCCCCATGATCAGCACGGCAGCGGCGTTGTTCAGGAATGGTGTGACGGCCATCGTCAGGCCAAGAGTTACCGCGACCATGAGCCATTCAGGCTGTCCGTGCCCGAACGCGCTGATCAGTCCGGCTATAGTGTTTCCCGCTCCGCTTTCCGAGAACGCCTGAGCCACCGGGATCAGGGCGGCGAGCAGGATTATGATTGGCCAATCAATGTCGTGATAGACTTGCCCTTTCAGCCTCCCGAAGACTCCAAGCACCGTCACCGCCAGCATAAGCGCGACGGCGAGATTGAACACGCCCGACGATGCCGCAACAATTGCGCCGAGCAATGCGAGCACCGGCAACCAGTCCTTTGCCGCCAGTCTCAGGTTCAGTTGCCGCTCGGCCAGCGGGAGCAGGTCAAAGGCATGGACAAGTTCGGCAACCCTCTCCAGCGGCACCTGAAGTAACACCACGTCGCCCGGCTGGAGTCGCAAGGCGGACAAGCCATCTGCGATACTCTTCCCCCTGCGACTAACGGCGACGAGTGCGGCCCCGTTTTGCGCGAGTAAGGCAGCGGCGTTGTCGCATTGGATGAGACTGCTGTGGTCGGTCACGACACATTCGCTGAAGGAGCCTTCAAGCAAATCGTCTTCAGCGTCGGACGCGAGTTCAAGCCCCAGACGATCAAGCACCTGCTCTACGACTGGCGCGCGTCCTTCGACTTGGATGATGTCGCCCGGCAACAGCGAACGGCTCAGACGTGGGGCCGTGACCAGAATGCCTCCGCGATCAATTGCATGGACTGCGAGGCGATCTTCCCCTG
>JAFEEX010000057.1 GCA_018240895.1 Pseudomonadota bacterium
AAGCGCGGCTCACCGGACGGTTACCATCGTCATACCGCCACGAGACCTTCTCCGGTTCGATCCACCCGTCCTGCGCGGCCCAGTAGGCCCGCAAGCTCCGGTCGCGCTGGTCGGTCGGCAGCGCCGAAAGCTGCGCGTTGAACAGCGGTGCAGTATCCCCCATGATGTACCGGTTCGCCGTCACCTTGCCCGGCTTGGTGACCCCAGCGGTCAAATCGAGGTCAATAGTGCGGATCAGTTCGGGACGGACCGCGGGCGTGGCAGGCGGCCGTTCCAGATCGGCGCCGCCGCTGCGCAGCGGCAGCGCGGTGCGATAACGGGTCGGCTCCAACAGCGACAGCACCCGATTGCCCGCCTGCGTGCTGTCGAGATAATAATTGCGCCCGCCAATCTGTGCCCGGACAACCGCATGGTCGAACATCAACGGGCTTGGCACACGTTCCCAAATCCCGTCTCCGCCCTGGGAATTGACCAGCACAATTTCGCTCGAAATGCCCATGCGTTTCAGCATAGCCAGCAGCATCACCGACTTGGCCTTGCAATCACCAAACCGATTAGCCCAGGTCGTTTCAATTTCCATCGGACGATAGTTCGCGCCATCAAGCCCGACATAGACGTAGCGGATCTGTTCTTGCACGAACTTCAACGCCGCACCGGCCCGAAGCAACGGATCTTCGCTCTGGCTGGCGATCCTGTCCGCTTCGGCGGCAACCGCGCTGCCCGAAGCAAGTGTCGATGCCTTGTCGAACAGCGGTGCAACAGCCGCCGAAACGTCTTTCCACCCAGCGAAATCGGAATATTCTATCAGACGGCGGACATTGAAGCGGGGCGGTGCACCCTCGATCAGCTTGACCGGTTTGGGATCATCGAACTGCCAGGTTGCCGAACTGCCGTCCGCAACCGGCGCGGGCATATCGGGCGAGTTCTGGTAATGGACGACCTTGCCCGGTGCCCATGACAGTTTCAACCGGTTGGCCCCAGCACCTTCAGCCAGCAGCAGGTTTGCGCCGTAAGCCCGGTTGCCCAGGGTGATGTCCCTGTCGCTTGTCGTATAGGCGAACTCCACCTCATCGCCAACGCGCAGGCCCGGAACCTGCAAGCTGGCTGTAAGCATTCCGGTCAGCATCGATGCTTCAAGGTTGGCTTCGCGTTGCATCACCGAAAAACGGCTGGTCGTCAGAACGTCGATCGGGCTTCCATCGCGATAAATGCGCACGGTGTTGACCGTCATGGTTTGCGAACTGGGATTCCATTCAAGCTGCAAGGCCCCCAGCGTTAGCGCCTGGGCATTGAGCAACTTGGCACGAAAAGCCACGTGGCGTTCGACATGATCCGCCATAACCGCGATCTGGCTGTCGCTGTAGATGACCCGGAACGGCGCACCTGCAGGCGTTTCAGTTGCGGTGCCCGCCGGCGATGGAGCGGCCCACGGTGGCGGCGGGCCATATTGCACCTGATTGGGATCAACCTTGGCCGGGCTGGGCCTTGCCGCAACAACAAAGGTTGAGTTGGCAGCAAGAACACAACCGGCAATCAGCCAGACAATATCATTCCTCAAGTCCGCCCTCCAACTCAGCGCTATGCAAGAGTTAAGTCACGCAAGAGAAAGAACTTGTCAAATTATCACAGGGGCACCACAGCGGGGATGTTCAATCCGGCCATCAGTAAGCGCAGCAGATCAACGATCCGCTGCCCGCCTAGACCTCAACCTTGTACTGGTCTCGCTGGCCGTGGGCGCCGTCCTTGGTGCTGCCGTCCAGCGGCAGGGCGTCGTGGCGGCGCAGGCGGGCGGCGGCGGTGATCAGGCGGTTCTGTTCTTCCTGGCCGATCCGGCTCCAGCCTTCGCGGCCCAGCCGTTCGAGCGGACGATAGCGGACCTTGTATTGCATCCGCACCGATCCATCCACCCAATAGCCCAGATAGACATAGGATAGCCCCTCTGCCCGGGCGCGGCGGATGTGATCAAGGATGATGTAATTGCCCAGCCCTTCACGCCGGGCATGATCAGGATCGTAAAAGCTGTAGATCATCGACAGCCCGTCACCCTGCCGGTCTGTCAGGCAGGCTCCGACCAGCCGCCCCGGCGATCCATCGCTGGTCGGTTCGCGATATTCGATGACCTGGGTATCAACGGGCGTGTGTTCCACCATATCGGCGAAATCAACCTCATCCATGTTGGCCATGCCGCCGCCGGGGTGGCGCTGGTCCAGATAGCGTTGCAGCAGGTCAAACTGTTCAACCGTTGACCAGGGCCGGCAAGGCGTTGCGACCAGATCCGAATTGGCCTTGAGGTTGCGTTTCTGCGCCGATGACGCGCGAAATTCGCCAGCGACGACCCGCACCGAAACGCAGGCGCTGCAATCAATGCACGACGGGCGATAGGCCACGGTCTGGCTGCGGCGGAACCCGATCCGCCCCAGCGCATCGTTAAGCTGATCTGCGTGCGGGCCTTTAAGCTCGGTGAAAACCTTGCGCTCGCTGCGGCCCGGCAGATAGGGGCACGGCGCGGGGCTCGTCACGAAAAACCGGGGAAAGCGAACCGGAGCCGTCACTTGCACCAACACCTTTATCGTGGACCCTTGCCCGCACTATGCCGCTGTGACGGCTGCGTTGAAAGTCTTTTAACCATGATACAGGGTTAACGACATATTATTTTGCACAGGCCGCCCTGAAGAACTCAGTTCAATTCCACCTGAGTCACCGAGTAGCCCTTTTCCCGCAGCGATTCGACCAGCCCTTCAAGCTGTTCGCGGTCGCGCGCCTCGCACTCGATATCGGCGGTCAGCCCCTTGGCCGGCAAGTGCGTGAAAATCCGCTGGTGATAGACTTCCAGAATGTTGACATTGTGCCGGTCAAATTCGCGGATCACGTTGAACAGCGCGCCGGGGCGGTCCTGCAGCACCAGCCGCAACCGCGCGAGCCGGCCCGATCGGGCCAGATCGCGCAGCAGCACGTTGGCGAGCAGCCGGGTGTCGATGTTGCCGCCGGTCAGCGGAATGCCAATCTTGCGCCCCTTGAAGCGCGCAGGGTGCGCCAGCACCGCCGCCAGACCCGCTGCGCCCGCGCCCTCCACCACGGTCTTTTCGATCGACAGCAGCAGCGATACCGCCCGTTCCAGCGATCCTTCATCAACCAGCACGATATCATCAAGCAGGCGGCGCAGCACCTGGCTGGTAAAGGCGCCCGGTTCCTTCACCGCGATCCCTTCGGCCAGGGTATCGCCGCCGCAGGGCAGTTCATTGTGCTTCAGGCGGTTGTACATTGACGGGAACAGTTCGGTTTCCACGCCGACCAGCGCTATGTCCGGCTTGATAGCCCGCGCGGCCACGCCCATGCCCGATGCCAGCCCGCCACCGCCGATCGGGATGACCAGCATATCCAGATCGGGCACGTCCTCCAGCATTTCAAGCGCCACGGTGCCCTGCCCGGCTGCGACGTGGGGATCATCAAACGGATGCACGAAGGTCAGGCCAAGCTGGCGCTCCATCGCCCGGGCGTGAGCATAGGCCTCATCAAAAGACTCGCCTTCCAGAACCACCGTGCCGCCCAGCACCTCGGTCTGCATTACCTTCACCGTCGGGGTGGTGCGCGGCATGACGATGGTAACCGGCACGCCCAGCCGGCTTCCGTGATAGGACAGGCCCTGGGCATGGTTGCCCGCCGATGCCGCGATCACCCCCTTGGCGCGCTGTTCATCGCTGAGCAGCAGCATGGCATTAAGCGCGCCGCGCTCCTTGTAGGCGGCGGTGAACTGCAGGTTTTCAAACTTCAGCCAGATGTCCGCCCCGGTAATTTCGCTAAGCGTGCGGCTGTAATCGCAATCGGTGCGCACCACCGCGCCTTCGATCCGGGCGGCGGCGGCGCGGATATCAGCGATGGAAAGCTGCTGGGCGAGGGTTTCTGCGGGCTCTGTCATGGTCCGCGCTGCCTAGTGCAAAGCTGCCCCCTTGCAAACCCCACTCCATCTAGCCTTGCGCGGGCTGCGGCAGCCAGCGCCTGAGCGCGAGGACGACCAGCGCGGCGACCAGGATGGCGGCGGTATCGGCAATCCAGTCCCTGATGTCCCCATCGCGCCCCACGCCGGACCATGCCTGCGCCACTTCTATCAGCGCGCCAAAGGCCGAAAGCCGCAGGGCAATGGTCAGTACCGACAGGTTGCGCCAGGCCATGCCCGCCACCAGCGTCAGCACGCCAAAGGCCAGCATATGTTCAAACTTGTCACCATAGCGATCGATCGAAAGGTGCGGCGGGCGCGGCAGCAGCGCCATCGTGGTGGCAAAGGCCGCCAGCAACCAGAACAGCGGCCGCAGCAGCCGGGGCGAAAGCGCAAAGGAAACAAGCGTGGTCATTGCCGCGCGATAACGGACCCGGCGGTAAAGGCAAATGCCCCGCAGGCTGAATTATGCGACTGGCGGGCGGTGCAAAAGCCGCTACACAGCCGGAACTATGACCGCACCAAAGAATGTATCCTTTCTGGGCCTGGGCGTGATGGGCGGCGCAATCGCGCGGCACATCGCCGCGGCCGGACACCAGCTGACCGTCTATAACCGCAGCGCCGGGCGGATTGCCCGCTGGCAAGAGGCAAATCCGGAATTTTCGATCCACATTGCCCAAAGCCCCGCCGATGCCGCGGCCCAGGCCGACGTGGTGCTGACCTGCGTTGGCAATGATGATGATCTGGCTGACGTGGTGCTGGGGCCGATGGGGGTGTTCACCACCCTGCGCCGGGGCGCGGTATTTATCGATCACACCACCGTATCAGCGCGGATCGCCCGCCAGATCGCGGTGGAGGCCCGCGATCTTGAGGTGCTGTGCGTCGATGCCCCGGTGACCGGCGGCCAGGCCGGCGCGGAAAAGGGCCAGCTTACCGTAATGTGCGGCGGCCGGCCCGATGCGATTGAGGCGGCGCGCCCGATCATGGAGGCCTATACCCGCCGGATCGTTCACCTTGGCAAATCCGGCGCCGGGCAGACCTGCAAGATGGTCAACCAGATCGCCTTTGCCGGGATCATCGCCAGCCTGTCAGAGGCGCTGCGCTTTGCCCAATCGTCCCACCTTGATCTGGACAAGGTGTATGAAGCGATTTCCGGCGGGGCATCGCAAAGCTGGCAGATGGACAACCGCTGGCACACTATGGCCAGGGACGAATTTGATTTCGGTTTCGCGGTGGACTGGATGCGCAAGGACATGGGCCTGGCGCTGGAAGAAGGGCGCACCATTGGTGTCTCGCTGCCGGTGGCGGCGCAGATTGACCAGATCTATGCCCAGGTTCAGGCGATCGGCGGCGGGCGGCAGGACACCTCTGCCCTGGTCCGCGTCCTGCCGCGCCGGGGGCAAACATGAAGCGCAGCAAGCACCTCCCCGGCACGGGGAGGGGGACCGCCGCAGGCGGTGGAGGGGGCCATCGGTCAGGAGGTCGCGACCAGCGCCGCTTCCCTTCTGCCATGCTGGGGAGGTGTTTGGCCGCCCTGCTCGTCGCCCTGCCCGCCCAGGCCGATACCCTGATTGACAACGTCGACGGGATGACGCTGGACGATACCAACGGGATCGAGCACTTCAACGGTCTGCTGATCGGCAATGACGGGCGGATCATCCAGGTGCTTCACCGCGGAGAGAAACGCCCCGGCAAGGTCGACTACATGGTCGATGGCAAGGGGCGGGTGATGATGCCCGGGCTGATTGACGCCCATGCCCATGTGATGGGCATCGGCTTTGCCGCGCTGACGCTGGACCTGTCGGAAACGAAATCGCTGGCAGAGGCGCAGGCGCGGATCGCCGCCTATGCCGCCGCTCATCCCGATCGCCCGTGGATTCTGGGCCGCGGATGGAATCAGGAACAGTGGAAGCTGGGCCGGTTCCCCACCGCGGCGGAACTGGACCTGGCGGTTGGTGACCGGCCGGTGTGGCTGATGCGGGTGGATGGTCATGCCGGCTGGGCCAACAGCCGTACGCTGGCCGTTGCCGGCGTCACCGCGCTGACCAAGGCCCCCACCGGCGGGCGGATCGAACGGATCGCGCCCGGCGGCAGACCCGCCGGGGTGCTGGTGGACAGCGCCACCGATCTGGTTGACAAGGTGGTTCCCCCGCCCCGCCCTGAAGACCGCGATCTGGCGCTGGCGACCGCGCAGCAATTGCTGCTGAAGCGCGGGGTTACCGCCGTTGCCGACATGGGCACCAGCATAGAAGACTGGCAATCGTTCCGCCGCGCTGGCGACAACGGCAGCTTGCGGGTGCGGATCATGAGCTATGCCGCCGGAACGGAAGCCATGGCCCTGATCGGCGGCCCCGGTCCCGGCCCGTGGCTGTACGATGACAAGCTGCGGCTGAACGGGGTGAAGCTGTACCTTGACGGCGCACTGGGATCACGCGGGGCCAGCCTGAAAGCGCCCTATGCCGATGCGCCGGGTACAAAGGGCCTGCGGATCGTCACCGATACCCAGCTCAAGAATCTGATGAGCCGCGCCGCCTTTGATCATTTTCAGGTGGCGGTCCACGCCATTGGTGATGAGGCCAATGCCGCGCTGCTGGGCGCGATCGAGGATCTTGCCCAAACCTACAAGGGGGACCGGCGCTGGCGGATCGAGCACGCGCAGATCGTTGATCCTGCGGACATTCCACGCTTTGGCAAGAACGGCATCATCGCCTCCATGCAGCCGGTCCACCAGACCAGTGACCGCCTGATGGCGGAAGCCCGGCTTGGTCCGGCCCGGCTGGCCGGGGCCTATGCCTGGAAATCGATCGCCGCGACCGGGGCGAAACTGGCCTTCGGATCGGATGCGCCGGTTGAATTGCCCGATCCCTTCGCCGGGCTGGCCGCCGCCATATCCCGGCAAGGGCCGGACGATGAACCGTTTGGCGGCTGGCAACCGCAGGAACGCGTGACCCGCGAACAGGCCCTGGCCGCCTATACCGTCAACGCCGCCTATGCCGGATTTGGCGAGGGCCACTTTGGCCGGCTGACCCGGGGCGAACGGGCCGATTTCCTGCTGGTCGACCGCGACCCGCTGCTGGCCAGCCCGACCGACCTGCGCGCAACCAAGGTGCTGCAAACCTGGGTCGGCGGACAATTGATGTGGGACGCGGCGAAGGCAGCGGAACCGAACTGACTCTGCTCCACCGGGAAAACCCAAACCCGCCCGTCCTGAGCTTGTCGAAGGACCGTCCTTGTTCTTGCGGGGCGCGCCGCGAAGAACAAATCGATGATCAGGGCTACGGTTCTATCACCTGCGCCGCCGCGTTGCCGGCCTTGGCATCGCGCCGTTCGCCCAGCCACATCACGATCAGCGATCCTTCGAACAACAGCAGCATCGGGATCAGCAGCATAAGCTGGCTGACCACGTCGGGCGGGGTGATGATCGCGGCGACTGCGGTGATCGCCACGATCACATAACGACGCACCCCAGACAGCTGGGTGCGGCTGACAATCCCCGCGCGGTTCAGCAGCAGCAGCAGCACCGGCAGCAGAAAGCTGATTCCGAAGGCCAGGATGAACTGCATCACCAGCCCCAGATAATCGCCGGTGGCCGGCAGCGCCTTCAGTTGAATTCCGCCCTTGTTGCCTTCAAAACCCAGCATCCAGCGAAAAGCCGTGGGCATGACCACATAATAGGCCAGCGCCGCGCCGCTGAGGAACAGCACCGGGGTCGCGATCAGGAACGGCAGGAACGCCTTCTTTTCCTTGGCGTAAAGCCCCGGCGCGACAAAGGCCCAAAGCTGATTGGCGATCACCGGGAAAGACAGGCAGAACGCCGCGAACAGCGATACCTTCAGTTCAACGAAAAACGCCTCATACAGTTTGGTATAGATCAGCTCGTTCTGCCCGGCCTTGATCAGCGGCTGGACCAGAAACGAAAGGATCGCGTCCGAAAAATAAAGGCACACCGCAAAGGCCAGCCCCAGCGCCAGGATCGAACGCAGCAGCCGGGTGCGCAGTTCGATCAGGTGATCGAGCAGCGGGGCCTGGGTTTCATCGATGTCGCGAATCTTGAAGTCCATCACTCGGCTTTCGGCGGGGTGGACGGCTGATCCGGCATCGCAACCTCCACAGGCAGCGGCGGTGCATCCTTCAGCGGCGGCTCAGCGGCGCCAGGCTCCATCTCAGTGCCGTTAAGCCCCGGGTCGGCCCCTTCAAGCGCTGCCTCGGCATGGGCCGATCCCACGGGGTGCTGGGCCATTATCGCGGCGTTCTTTTCGCGCCACTCCTTTTCCATTTCCTCCAGCTCCGCCTCGCGGATCATGGTTTCGATACCGGCACGGAAATGCCCGGAAACCCGGCGCATCTTTCCAATCCACTGCCCGGCAGTGCGTAGCGCGCGCGGCATATCCTTGGGGCCGATGACGACGATCGCGACGATCGCCGTAAACAGCATTTCATCCCAGCCGATGTCGAACATGGCGCCTGGCCGCCGAACAGCCCGCGCTTACTGCGGCGGGTTGGAATTCGAGGAATCGATCACCGTATCGCCGTTAAGCGTTGCCTGGCTGGCGGGCGATGGTGGCGGGATCTGCTGGGTGGGTGCGGCCGGCGGCTTGGGCTGGCTTTCATCAGCCATGCCTTCCTTGAAGCTTTTGATTCCCTTGCCGAAATCACCCATCATTTCGGAGATGCGGCCCCGTCCGAACAGCACCAGTACCACCACTGCAAGGATCAGAAGGTGCGGAAGCGACAGACCCATTGAAACAACTCCTGAACATAGCCGGCCCAGCGGCCCATAGTCCCCCAACGGCCACTAATCTAGGGGATGTTGCGCCGCATTGCGAGTCAATCGGCGGATTCGGAATCCGCCGCCTCCTCATCCCCGCCCCCATCCTCGCCCTCTGCCTCGTCCGGCCCGTCCAGCGCGGCGGCCAGCGCATCCTCAACCGGGTCAAGCAATCCGGCGGCGCGCAATTCGTCAATTCCCGGCAGATCGCGCCGGCTTTCAAGGCCAAAATGAGTCAGGAAATCAGGCGTTGTAGCATAGATTACCGGACGTCCCGGCACCTCGCGCCGCCCGGCGATCCGCACCCAGCCCGCCTCCATCAGCACGTCCAGCGTGCCCTTGGCGGTCTGCACCCCGCGGATCGCCTCTATCTCCGCCCGGCTGACCGGTTCGTGATAGGCGACGATCGCGAGAACCTCCGTCGCCGCGCGCGACAGACGGCGGACCTCCTCCTTTTCGCGGCGCAGCAGATGGGCCAGATCGGGCGCGGTCTGAAAATGCCAGCGCTTGCCGCGCTCCACCAGTTGCACCCCGCGCCCGGCATAGGTTGCCGCAAGCTCCGCCAGCGCGTCCCTGACGTTCGCCCCGCCCAGATGAGCCGAGATCGCCTCAGCGCTCATCGGCTCTTCCGCGGCGAACAGCGTCGCCTCCACCGCGCGGACCAGATCGTCCGGGCGGACGGGCGCAGGCTCTGTCATGCCCTGATCCCGCGCAGCATCAGCGGGCCGAACACCTCATCCTGGCTAAGTTCCGCCTTGCCCAGCCGTGCCAGTTCCAGCGCCGCGACAAAGCTGGAGGCCAGTGCGGAGCGGCGCAGGCGCGGGTCAGCATGGGGCGGCAGGAAGGCCCTGATTTCCATCCAGTCAAGATTGACCCCCAGCATCGACGAGACCCGGCTGAGCGCCGAATCCAGCGTCATCACCATCCGGTCACGCACCATGTGAACCACCGGCGCGGTCCGCGCCTTGACCTGGCCGTAAGCCTGGATCAGCGCGAACCAGTCACACTGCCATTTCGCCTTGCGGTCGATCCGCAGCCCTTCAGGCGCGCCACGCCAGAACACGTCGCGCCCCAGCCGGTCACGCCCCATCAACCGGGCCGCGGCGTCGCGCATCGCCGCCAGCCGTTGCAGCCGCAATTGCAGCCGCAGCGCCAGTTCCTCGGGGCTGGGATCAGCCTGCTCGTCACGCGGCAACAGCAGCGCCGATTTGAGGTAGGCCAGCCAGGCCGCCATCACCAGATAGTCCGCCGCCAGTTCCAGCCGCAGCGCCTCTGCCTGTTCGATATAGGTCAGATACTGGTCGACCAGTTCAAGGATGGAAATCCGCCGCAGATCGACCTTCTGGCGCCGGGCCAGATCAAGCAGCAGGTCAAGCGGCCCTTCCCAGCCATCGAGTTCTAGGTAAAGCGCCTCATCCCCGGCAGCGACGGTTGCAACACCCTGCCAGTCATCCTCGGGCAAGGTGATGGCGGGGGTGTCGGTCATTGGGCTGGCCTTTGCGTGCGGGCTTCGACAAACTCAGCCTGAGCGTGCGCAGGAATGCGGACCACAGACAAACCCCGCCCAGGCAGAGCCTGTCGAAGCCCGCGCACAGCCCGCGCCCCGCTCATGCCCGCTGCTCCGCCAGGGCCAGCAAAGCATCGCGCCTGGCCAGCAGCGCAGGCTGGCGCGCCACATCGCCATCCGCGCCCATTCCCGCCAGCGCGCGGTCAAGCCGGGTCCGCGCGGCATCGCCCATGGCGGGCAGCAACTGCGTGATCCCCACCATGTCATCCATCTTCGCCCAGCAATTGAGCGCGATGTCACAGCCTGCAGCTATCGCCCGCTCGGCCCGCTGCGGAACCGTGCCGCTGAGCGCCTCCATATCAAGATCGTCAGTCATCAGCAGGCCGTCAAACCCGATCCGTCCGCGAATGATCTCCTTGATGATATAGGGAGATTGGGTCGCGGGATTTTCAGTGTCCCAGGCGGTGAACAGCAGGTGCCCGGTCATGCCGGTCAACGCCTGGTTGAGCGCGCGGAACGGGGCCAGATCCGTTTCCAGTTCGGCATCGCTGGCGGTTACGGTTGGCATCGCCTTGTGCGTGTCAGTCGTGGTCCGGCCATGGCCGGGCATATGTTTGATCGTGCCGACCACGCCCGCGCGGGCCAGCCCGTCAATCACCGCGCGGCCCAGCGCCGCAACGCGCAGCGGCTCGTGGCCCAGCGCGCGGTCGCCGATCACGTCATGCGCGCCCTGCTGCCGCACATCGAGCACCGGGGCATGAGTGCAGGTGACCCCCACCTCTGCCAGATCAAGCCCCATGGCCTCTGCACTGGCGCGCGCCGCCTCTATCGCGCTGGCCGGGGCAAGATCGTAAAGCACGTCAAAAGCCGCGCCGGCGGGATAGGCCGGCCAGACCGGCGGCTTCATCCGCTGCACCCGCCCGCCTTCCTGATCGATGGTGATCAGCAGCCGGTCGCGCCCGTGAATGTCCCGCAGACTGTCAGTCAGCGCGCGTAGCTGGGCCCGGCTTTCGACATTGCGGCCGAACAGGATATAGCCCGCCGGATCGGCCTCCTTGAAAAAGGCGCGCTCATCTGCGGTCAGCGCCGGTCCGGAAAGGCCAAAAATCGCTGGGGTCATGATCCCGGGAAAGTCGCAGGAACGCGCGCCCGGCGCAAGCCAAGGCGCGGCGAACCGTGTGGATAGCCGTTACCGGGCCTTACTTGACCTGGCAGGAAATGCCCGCGCCCTTCAGCCTGCTGCACAGCGAATTGGCCGCGCTGCTATCGCCCGCCACCGCCTGCAGGCGATAGACCTTGCCGATATCGGCGCTGCCCTCGATCACGCGGTGCGATACGCCCGAAAGCGCGCCCTGCGATTGGGAAACCAGCTTGTCCCAGCCAGCTTCCGCCGCAGCCTTGGATGAAAAGGCCCCAACCTGGACCCCTACCCCGCCGCTGGAACCGGGTGCCGGCGCTGCACCGGCCGGCCTGGCTGCATGAGTGGCGGCTGGCGCGGCGGCCACTGCCGGGGCTGCGCCGCCATCGCCCATCTTGGCAGGCTTGCTCTTGCCCTCTGACACGGCAAAGCTGGAATCGCCGGTTCCGTCAAAGGTCTTGCCGCCCGGATTTGCGGGTGCTTCCTTATAGGGTTCCTTGGGCGCCTCAATCGTGCTGCCGTCCGCCACCAGCGCCGGATCGGGGGTGCGGTGTGTTGCCCACCACAAGCCGAAAACGATCGCCGCCAACGCCGCCAGGCTCACGCCGACCAGCCCCATGAAACGGCCCGTATCCGATCCGCGGTCATCAACATCATCGCCTGCCGATTCAAGCCAGGGCAGCCGCTCCTCATCATCGGCAAGCGCCAACCGGTCGCTTTCCCGCGAGGCCGCACCGTGCAGAGCTTCGTCCGCGCGTTCGGTATAACGGTGTTCGATCGATCCCTCGTCGTCCGCCGCGCCCCAGGGCTGACCTTGATCGCCTTCGGCCCGATCGTGTTCGTCGCCTGTCATCGTCACATTTCCTCCACGGCCTCTACCCCCAGCAGCGCCAGGCCATTGCGGACAAGTTGCCCGATTTGGGACGCAAGATAAAGCCTTGCGCCAGTGAGAGCCGGATCCTGTGCCACTATGAACCGTTTTTCGGGTTTGTCATTGCCCAGGTTCCAGTATCCGTGGAATGCCCCGGCCAGATCATAGAGGTAAAAGGCAATCCGGTGCGGTTCGCGCGCGGCGGCGGCGGCTTCCACCAGCCGGGGAAACTGCGCCGCAACCTTGACCAGCGCCAGTTCCTCCTCGCCCAGCAGTTCCAGCCCCTCAGCCGATGGAGCCAGCCCCTCGGCCGCCGCCTTGCGCAGGGTCGAGCGGATCCGGGCATGGGCATATTGCACATAGAACACCGGATTGTCCTTTGATGCTTCGACCACCTTGTCGAAATCAAAGTCCATCTGCGCTTCGGGCTTGCGGGTCAGCATGGTGAAACGGACCACGTCCTTGCCAACCATGTCCACCACATCGGCCAGGGTGACGAAATTGCCGGACCGCTTGCTCATCTTGAACGGCTGGCCGCCCTTCAAAAGCTGAACCATCTGCACCAGCTTGACCTCAAACGGCACCGGCCGGCCTTCCGCGCCGGTCAGGGCCGCGACGGCGGCCTTGATCCGCTTGACCGTGCCGGCATGATCCGCGCCCCAGATGTCAACCAGCGCGTCGGCCTGTTCGGCCTTCTGAAAGTGATAGGCCAGGTCCGCGCCGAAATAGGTCCAGCTTCCATCGCTCTTTTTGATCGGGCGATCCTGATCATCCCCGAACCGGGTGGAGCGGAACAGCGGCAGTTCAACCGGCTCCCAGTCCTCCGGCGTCTTGCCCTTGGGCGCTTCAAGCTGGCCGTCATAAACCAGATCGTGGTCACGCAGCCACTTTTCCGCCTGGTCCGGCTTGCCCGCGGCCTGCAGTTCCGCCTCTGACGAGAACAGATCATGATGAATGCCCAGCCGGGCCAGATCGGCCCGGATCATGTCCAGCATCGCCGCCACGGCGCGGCTGCGGAACAGCGCGAGCCACTCCCCCTCTGGCGCGGCGGCGTAGCGATCACCGAATTCGGTGGCCAGCGCCTGCCCCACCGGCACAAGGTAGTCGCCGGGATAGAGCCCTTCGGGAATTGCGCCGATGTCCTCGCCCAGCGCCTCGCGGTAACGCAGGTGGACCGAGCGGGCGAGCACGTCCACCTGCCCGCCGGCGTCATTGACGTAGTATTCGCGGATCACCTTGTGCCCGGCGAATTCCAGCAGGCTGCCCAGCGCATCGCCCACCACCGCGCCGCGGCAATGGCCCATGTGCATCGGTCCGGTCGGATTGGCCGAAACATATTCGACGTTGACCACCTGCCCCGCGCCCAGCGCCGAACGGCCATAGTCATCGCCCAGCGCGGCAATCGCCCGAATCTCTTCAACCCACAACGCGGGATCAAGCCGCAGGTTGAGGAACCCCGGCCCGGCGATTTCCACCAGGGTCACCCCCGGCACCTTGCGCAATTCGCCGGCAATCGCCTCGGCCAGGACGCGCGGGTTGGTGCCGGCGGGCTTGGCCAGGACCATCGCGGCGTTGGTTGCCAGATCGCCATGCGAAAGATCGCGCGGCGGTTCCACCGTAACGGCGGCGCGGTTCAGCCCGGCGGGCAGCGCGCCCGTGTGCTCAAGCGCATCAAGCGCTGCGGAAACGTGGCCGGCGAAGGCGGCGTGAAGCGTGGTCGGCTGGGTCATGGCCGCGCGGTTAGCGGGTTTGGGCGGAGAAGAAAATCCTCTCCCTTCGGATCGCCCCAAATGGGCGAGAACCGGATGCGGCTTATCGCGTGGCGTTATAGGTAAGCTGGCCCTGATCGATCTGGAACCCGACCATCACTTCAAAGGTGGCGCGGGCCACAGCCGCCTTGACATCGGGCTGGGACAGCGGATCGATCGCGGCGTCAGCCTCACCAGCCTTGCGCCGGCGGGTGATGCGGTCACGAATGTCGGCGGGCAAGGTGGCTTCTGCCTTGTCGATATAGGCGGAGCCGGTGCCGCTCACCTGCGCGCGTTCCTGACCGTCAGCAAAGTTCAGCGTGACCTGGCCCACCCGCTTGGCAGTCACCGCGCTGCCGCCGCGCAGCACGGTGACGAAATAGGGCA
>JAFEEX010000058.1 GCA_018240895.1 Pseudomonadota bacterium
TACCGCAAGCTGCGCAACACCTTCCGCTATCTGCTGGGCGCGCTTGACGGGTTCAGCGAGGCGGAACGGGTGGACGCGGCGGAAATGCCCGAGCTGGAGCGTTATGTGCTGGCGCTGCTCGCCCGGCTGGACGCAACCTTGAAGCAGGCGGTCGATGCCTATGACTTCAACACCTATGTCCGCGCGCTGACCGATTTCTGCAACGAGGACTTGTCCGCGTTCTTCTTCGATATCCGCAAGGACAGCCTTTACTGCGACGCGCCGGACGATCCCAAGCGCCGTGCCTATCGCACGGTGCTGGACACGCTGTTCCACGCCCTGATCCGCTATGCCGCGCCGGTGCTGGTGTTCACCGCAGAAGAGGTGTGGGGAACAAGGTATCCCGATGGCGGTTCTGTTCACCTTCTCGAATGGCCCAGCCTTCCCCGTCTCCCGGATCAAGTCCGGGGTGACGAACTGGTGGAGAAGTGGGCCAGGCTCAGGGATCTTCGCCGCGTCGTGACCGAAGCGATCGAACCAATGCGGCGAGACAAGCAGATCGGATCGAGTTTGGAAGCCGAGGTAACCTTCGCAGGGGATGCAGGCGGTACCGACCTTGCCGAGCTTTTCATTGTCTCTTCAGTCAAGGAAGGCGATGCACTGGAAGTCACCCGCACCGCCAATCACAAATGCGGTCGGTGCTGGCGGCACCTGCCCGAAGTGAGCGAGGACGGGGCGCTTTGTTCACGCTGCGATCAGGTCGTGGCGGGCATCGACGCTGCGTCATGACCACCGCCGCCCGTAACCGCCTGATTGGCCTGGCGCTCGCTGCGCTGGTGCTGGGGCTGGACCTGATCATCAAATGGTGGGTGACCGGGCCGCTGGGGCTGAACGAGGACGGCGAGCAACTGGTCGTCACATCCTTCTTCAGCTTTACCCGCACGTCCAACTATGGCGTATCGCTGGGCCTGCTGACCGCCAGTTCGCACGCCGCGCGCTGGCTGCTGGTGGCGCTGACCGGGGCCATCGCGCTGACGGTGCTGGTGTGGATGATGCGCGAAAAGAAGCTGGCCGATATCCTGCCGCTGGCCCTGGTGCTGGGCGGGGCGCTGGGCAACATTCGCGACCGCGTGGTGTTTGGCCATGTGATCGATTATGCCGATCTGCACTTTGGCGAGTGGCGCCCGTTCCTGGTGTTCAATCTGGCCGACGCGGCGATAACACTGGGTGTCCTGTTTATCCTTGCCCGTTCCTTCCTTTCGCGCGAAAAGCGCGGCGCAGATGCGGGCGCGCCCGCTACGGAGATTTGACCACATGACGATGCTTACCGGGCGCAAGGTGCCTGCCCTGATGGTTCTGGCCGGCGGATCGCTGTTGCTTTCGGCCTGCGGCAGCAGCGGGCTGATCAACCGGGTACGGCCCGATGAATTTGCGGTGCAGCGCCAGGCCCCGCTGGTGATCCCGCCCGATTTCGCGCTGACTCCGCCCGCCCCCGGCGCACCGCGCCCGGTTGACGCCAGCACCGCAGCCCAGGCGCAAGAGGCGCTGTTCGGCCCGGCAGCGCCGCGCAGCTCGGTTGAAAGCGCGGTTGACAGCAAGGCAGGGCAGGCCGCCCCGTCGATCCGCTCCACCGTGGGCGATCCAGGGACCAACACCGTTTACAAGGGCAACGTCACCCGCGACATCATCGCCGCCCCGCAGGGCGACGGGCGCGATGCCCAGGCCCAGGCCGGAAGCTGACCCCGGCAATAACGCAATGCTTGAAAGGCCCGCCCAACCGGCGGGTCTTTTTTTGGTTTGGGCCACGCCCTATTCCGTGCGGGTTTCCCCGGCGCGGCTGACCAGCAGCTTGTCGATCTTGCGCCCGTCCATATCGACCACTTCGAACCGCCAGTCCTGTTCGGTGAAATGCTCGCCCTCTTGCGGCAGGCGTTTCAGCACTGACAGGACGAAGCCCGCCGCCGTGGCATAGTCACGGGTTTCCGGCAGATCGATCCCCAGCCGATCGGCCATGGCATCCGCCGGCAGCGCGCCTGACACCAGCAGGCTGCCATCCTCACGCTCGATCAGCAGCGGGGCATCGCCCTCGTCCTGATGGCTGGCGAACTGACCGACAATCGCTTGCAGCAGGTCGGCGGGGGTCACCACTCCTTCCAGGTGTCCATATTCGTCGTGGACCAGCGCCATCGACACGCCCGATTGCTGCAACATTTTCAGCGCGTCCATCGCATCAAGCTGGTCGGGAACGATCTCTGCCTTGCGCATCAGCCGGCCAAGCTGAACCTTGCGCCCCGCAAGCAGCGCGGCCAGCACTTCCTTGACCTTGACCACGCCGACGATGTTGTCGGGCGATCCATCCGCCACCGGCAGCAGCGAGTGCGGGCTTTGCCGGATCGTGGCGCGGATCTCCTCTTCGTTGGCCTTGCGGTCAATCGTGTCGAGTTCGGTGCGCGGCGTCATCACCTCACGCACGGGGCGATCGGCCAGGCGCATGATCCCGGTCATGATCTGGCGCTCATCCTCCTCGATCACGCCAGACCGCGTCGCCTCGGCAAAGACCATCTGCAATTCGTCAGCGGTCAGGGTATGTTCGCCGCGATGGCTGACCCCGAACAGGCGCAGCAGGAACGAGGACGAGCGATCAAGCACCCAGACCATCGGCGCGGTTATCCGGCTGAGCACGGCCATGGCCGGCGCGGCGACCATGGCGATCGGCTCCGCCGCGCGCAGGGCAAGCTGCTTTGGTACCAGTTCACCCACAACAAGGCTGAAATAGGTGGTGGCGGCAATGGCGATGGCAAAGCCGGCTTCGGGCGCCCAGCGCACCGGCACCCCCCAGGCCTGCAGCCGCGCGCCAATCGGTTCGCCCAGGCTGGCCCCGGAATAGGCCCCGGCGATGATCCCGATCAGGGTGATCCCGGTTTGCGCGGTCGACAGCATCTTGCCCGGATCGCTGGCCATCACCAGCGCCTGCCGGGCACCGCGGCTGCCGCGCTCTGCCGCCAGTTTCAGCCGCGCCGGCCGCGCGGATACGATTGCCAGTTCCGACATGGCGAACAGGCCGTTGATCAGGATCAGGCCCGCAATGATCAGAACATCGGTCCAGGGAAATGGTGTCACGCCATGCGCGCTAGCAGATAAAGGAACAAAGGCGAAGCGCGCGCGTTACACTGCACACCGTGGGGTGTCCCGGGGGCAGGTCTTGCGCGCCGCTGGCGCGGCCAATTCATCCTTGGTCAAGCATGACTTTGCCTATACCACCCGCAACAGCACAAAAGGGAAGGTCTGCATCATGATGAAATCGCGTTGGCTCGTTTCGGGCATTGCCGCATCGGCGCTTCTGGCCACTTCGGCCTGTGTCACCGATCCCAATACCGGCCAGAAGAAGGCATCGCGCACCGCGATTGGCGGGGTTGGCGGGGCCGTGGTCGGCGGCCTGCTGGGCGGGCTGATCGGCGGCAAGACCGGGCGGATCATCGGTGCCGGCCTTGGCGGCGTTGCCGGCGGCGTGGCTGGTTACAAGATGGACCAGCAGATCAAGACGCTGAAGGAACAGACCGCCGGTTCGGGCGTCGACGTCACCCCGACTGACAATGGCCAGGCAATTTTGGTCAACCTGCCCGATGGCGTCACCTTTGACGTCGGCAGTTCCAACCTGAAGCCGGAATTCCGCGCCACGCTGGACAAGGTTGCGCAAAGCCTGATCGACTATCCCAGCAGCCTGGTGGACGTTTACGGCCACACCGATTCGACTGGTTCCGATTCGTTCAACCAGACCCTGTCGGAAAGCCGGGCGCGCACCGTGATGAACTATCTGATTTCAAAGGGCGTGCCGGCCGCGCGGCTGCGCAGCCAGGGCTTTGGTGAAACCATGCCGATCGCCAGCAACGATACGGCTGACGGCCGCGCCAAGAACCGCCGAGTCGAAATCAAGATCGTTCCCGTGACACAGGCTGACGTTAACGCCGCCAACGCGCAGCATTAAAGCGCGGCCCGATCACCGGATCAGTGAAGAAGGCTCGCCGCAAGGCGGGCCTTCTTGCTATTGCGCGGCAAGTTCCGCGACGCGCGCGGCCAGTCGCTGGACTGCGGCACCATGGATCGCGGGCGCGCAAACCAGCACGCCAAAGGCGCGCGGATCCGGCTTGTTGTAATCCAGCGCCTGGCCAAAGGCATCGGTCACCGCCGCCCCGGCTTCACGCGCGATCAGCGCGGCGGCGCCGATGTCCCATTCAAACCCCCAGCGCAGCGTCGCCACCAGGTCCGCCTCATCCGCGGCGACCATCGCCATGCGCAGCGCGATCGAATTGGGCTGATCAACCGTGATCAGGTCAGCATCGGCCTTGGGCAGGGCCATTGCCGGCACCCGCGATCCGGCCAGCTCGGTGCGGGTGCTGGCGGCCAGCCGTACCCCGTTGCGCCATGATCCCTGCCCCGCCTCGCCATGCCAGAATTCATCGCGCGCCGGGGCGGCCAGCATCCCCAGCAAGGGCCGCCCGGTGCTGATCAGTGCCACTGACACCGCCCAGCCGGAGCGGCCGCGAATGAAATCGCGCGTCCCGTCAACCGGATCGACCAGCCACAACAGTCCGCCATCCAGCCGTTCGGGCGCGTCGACAGTTTCTTCGGACAGCCAGCCGGCGGCGGGCAGCAGTTGCGACAGTTCGCGCCGCAGAAAGGCATCTACCGCAATGTCCGCCTCGCACACCGGGCTGCCGGGCTGCTTTTCCCAGGTCTTGAGCGCGTGGCCGTGCCCCGGCCAGCGGGACAGGGCGATCCGCCCGGCTTCTCGCACGATCGATTCGAGGCGGCTGCGATCAATCATCGGTCGCGATGCACCTTTACTGATAACGATTCGCAACTGGTGTTCATATTTCTTCCGCTTACCCCCTTCGCAGGTCTTTTCAAGCCGCGCCCGCTGTGCTTAGGGCCATGGCATAGCCCGGCCCATGGCCCTCTCCCCCAGGAGTCCCGCAGATGAATATCCACGAATATCAGGCCAAGGAACTGCTCGCAAAGTTCGGCATCGCCATCCCCCAGGGCATTCCCGCAATGACGGTAGCCGAAGCGGTGCAGGCCGCCAAGCAGCTCCCCGGGCCGCTTTATGTGGTCAAGGCGCAGATCCACGCCGGCGGGCGCGGCAAGGGCAAGTTCAAGGAACTCAGTCCCGATGCCAAGGGCGGCGTCCGCCTGGCCAAAACGGTTGACGAGGTGGAGGCCAACGCCAAGGAAATGCTGGGCAATACCCTGGTGACGATCCAGACCGGCGATCACGGCAAACAGGTAAACCGGCTTTACGTCACCGACGGCGTGGACATCGGCAAGGAATATTACCTGTCGATGCTGGTTGACCGCGCCACCGGACGAATCGCGATGATCGCCAGCACCGAAGGCGGGATGAGCATTGAGGATGTCGCCCACGAAACGCCGGAAAAGATCACCACGATCACCATCGATCCGGCTCAGGGCTTCATGCCGCACCACGGCCGCGCGCTGGCCTTTGGCCTTAAGCTGAAGGGCGATCTGGGCAAGCAGGCGCAGGTGCTGGGCAAGCAGTTGTACGACGCCTTCGTCGCGCTGGACTGCGCGATGATCGAAATCAACCCGCTGGCCGAATCGGACGGCAAGCTGCTGGTGCTGGACACCAAGATGAGCTTCGATTCGAACGCGCTGTACCGCCACCCCGACGTGATGGCGCTGCGCGACGAGACCGAGGAAGACCCGGCCGAGATCGA
>JAFEEX010000059.1 GCA_018240895.1 Pseudomonadota bacterium
CGCCTGCAAGCTGTGCGAGGCGGTCTGTCCGGCTCAGGCGATCACCATCGAGGCGGAGCCGCGCGGCGATGGATCGCGCCGGACCACGCGTTATGACATCGACATGACCAAATGCATCTTCTGCGGTTTTTGCCAGGAAGCCTGCCCGGTTGATGCCATCGTTGAAGGGCCGAACTTCGAATACGCGACCGAAACGCGCGAGGAACTGCTTTACGACAAGGCCAAATTGCTGGCGAACGGGGACAAGTGGGAGCGGGCGATTGCCGCGAACCTTGAAGCCGATGCGCCGTATCGCTAGGGGGCGCGCGATGATGGTAAGCGCAACATTTCCGATCCTCCCCCGTCAGGGGAGGGACTTGGCATGATCCAGGTTTTTGCCTTCTATCTGTTCGCCGTGCTGACCTGCATTGCCGGCGCGGTGACGATCCTGTCGCGCAATCCGGTTCACTCGGTGCTGTGGCTGATCCTGGCCTTCTTCAACGCGGCCGGGCTGATGGTGCTGGTGGGCGCGGAATTCATCGCGATGTTGCTGGTGATCGTCTATGTCGGCGCGGTTGCGGTGCTGTTCCTGTTCGTGGTGATGATGCTCGACATCGATTTTGCCGAACTGCGCGGCGGGTTCATTCGCAATTTCCCGCTGGGCCTGCTGCTGGCGGTGGTGCTGCTGATCGAACTGGGCGTCGGCATCGGCGCGTGGAGTGTTGGCGGGATCAAGCTGGGCACACCCGATGGAACGGCGGCAGTGCCGCAGGGGGCTTCAAATATCGAGGCGATCGGGATGCTGCTTTACAGCAAGTACCTGTTCCTGTTTGAGGCCGCGGGTGTGCTGCTGCTGGTCGCCATGGTTGGCGCGATTGTGCTGACTCACCGCCAGCGCAGCGGCGTGCGCGGCCAGAACGTGTCAAAGCAGGTCGCGCGCCGGCCGGAAGACGCCACGGTGCTGGTCACGCCCGAAGTGGGCAAGGGGGTATCGCTGTGACCCTTCGGCAAGCTCTGGGTGAGCGGATCAGCAGGGAGCTTCGCTCATGATTGGTATCGGCCACTATGTCACCGTCAGTTCGATCCTGTTCGTGCTGGGCGTGCTGGGCATTGCCCTCAACCGCAAGAACGTGATCATCATCCTGATGTCGATCGAGTTGATCCTGCTGGCGGTCAACATCAACCTCGTTGCCTTCTCCAGCTTCCTGCATGACCTGACCGGGCAGATTTTCGCAATGTTCGTGCTGACCGTGGCGGCGGGAGAGGCCGCGGTAGGCCTGGCGATTCTTGTCACCTATTTCCGTGATCGCGGCACCATCGCGGTTGACGACGTCCACAACCTGAAGGGGTAAGGTACACGTGGATCCGATCCTCTTCATCGTTTTCCTGCCGCTGCTCGCCGCGATCATCGCCGGGCTGGGCAACCGCGCGCTGGGCAATCTGGCCGCCAAGTCAGTGACGACCGGGGCGTTGTTCATCGGCTGCCTGCTGTCATGGCCGATCTTCCTGGGCTTCCTTGCTGGTCATGGCGAAGCCCACGTGGTTCCGGTGTTGAACTGGGTGCAGTCAGGCTCATTGCGGTTCGACTGGGCGCTGCGGGTTGATACGTTGACCGCGGTGATGCTGGTGGTAGTCACCTCCGTTTCGGCGCTGGTTCACCTCTATTCGTGGGGCTACATGGCGGAAGACCCGGATCAGCCGCGGTTCTTCGCCTATCTCAGCCTGTTCACCTTCGCGATGCTGATGCTGGTGACGGCGGATAACCTGGTCCAGATGTTCTTCGGCTGGGAAGGGGTGGGGCTTGCCAGCTATCTGCTGATCGGGTTCTGGTTCAAGAAACCTTCGGCCAGCGCGGCGGCGATCAAGGCTTTCGTGGTCAACCGCGTTGGCGATCTTGGTTTCATGCTGGGCATTTTCGGCACCTTCCTGGTGTTCAACACCGTGTCGATCCCCGAAATTCTGGTGCGCGCGCCGGCCATGGCCGGATCGACGATCCACTTCCTTGGGATGGAGTGGAGCACGATGACCATCCTGTGCGTGCTGTTGTTCATCGGGGCGATGGGCAAATCGGCGCAGCTTGGACTTCACACCTGGCTTCCCGACGCGATGGAGGGGCCAACCCCAGTGTCCGCGCTGATCCATGCCGCAACCATGGTGACGGCGGGCGTGTTCATGGTCTGCCGCCTTTCCCCGATGTTCGCGGTCAGCCCGGCGGCGATGGCCTTCGTCACGGTGGTCGGGGCCTGCACCCTGTTCTTCGCGGCGACGATCGGCACGACCCAGTGGGACATCAAGCGGGTGATCGCCTATTCCACCTGTTCGCAGCTCGGCTATATGTTCGTTGCCGCCGGCGTTGGCGCACCAGGCGCGGCGATGTTCCACCTGTTCACCCATGCCTTTTTCAAGGCGCTGCTGTTCCTGGGCGCGGGCAGCGTGATTCACGCTATGCACCACGAACAGGATATGCGCTTTTACGGCGGGCTGCGTAAGCAGATCCCGTTCACATTCTGGGCGATGATGGCCGGCACCCTGGCGATCACCGGGGTCGGGATTGTCGACGTGTTCGGCTTTGCCGGGTTCTATTCGAAGGATTCGATCCTTGAGGCGGCCTATGCCTCGGCCAGCGAGAGCGGGCGGTTCGGGTTCTGGATGGGGATCATCGCCGCGCTGCTGACCAGTTTCTATTCGTGGCGTCTGATCTTCCTGACCTTTTACGGCAAGCCGCGCTGGGCCGGATCGGAGCATATCCAGCACGCGGTTCATGACGATCATCACGGCCATGCCACGCATGGCCACGATCACCATGACGATGGCACCGCGGGGTATCACCCGCACGAAAGCCCGCTCAACATGCTTATCCCGCTGGCGCTGCTCTCGTTCGGCGCAGTCTTCGCGGGCTTCATCTTCCACCATGCCTTCATCAGCGAAGGCGCGGGTGAGTTTTGGAAAGGCAGCATTGCCTTTGCGGAGCAGCTGATCCACCACATGCACGGCGTTCCGGGCTGGGTGAAGTGGGCGCCGTTCACCGTGATGGCGATCGGCTTCGTCACCGCTTACCAGTTCTATATTCGCAGCCCGGAAACCCCGGCCAGGGTCGCCGCCCAACTCGGCGGGCTGTACCGCTTCGTTTACAACAAGTGGTACTTTGATGAGCTGTATGACTGGATCTTCGTGCGGCCCGCCTTCTGGCTGGGTGAGAAGTTCTGGAAATGGGGCGACATTGGCCTGATTGACCGGTTCGGCCCCAACGGCGCGGCCTGGATGGTCAGCCAGGGAAGCCGCGTGGCTCACCGGTTCCAGACGGGCTATCTCTATTCTTATGCGCTGGTCATGCTGCTGGGCCTGACTGCGGCAATTAGCTGGGTGATGGTGCACTAAGATGGCAGGTTTCCCCATCCTCTCGCTGATGCTGGCCGTGCCGCTGCTGGGCGCGCTGGTTTGCCTGCTGGCCGATGCCCGCACCGCGCGGTTGATTGCGCTGGGCGCAACACTGATCGATTTTGCGCTGGGCGTGATGCTGTGGTGCAATTTCGATGTGGGCGGCGCGCAGTGGCAGTTTACTGAAAACGTTCCGCTGTTCGCCGGTTTTTCGTGGAAGCTGGGGACCGACGGGATCGCGCTGTTGCTGATCGAGCTTTCGGTGTTCCTGATGCCGGTGTGCATCGGCGCATCGTGGAAATCGATCGACAAGCGCGTTGGCGAATATATGGCCGCGTTCCTGCTCATGGAAACGCTGATGATCGGCGTGTTCACCGCGCAGGATCTGTTCCTGTTCTACATCTTCTTCGAAGCCGGCCTGATCCCGATGTACCTGATCATCGGCATCTGGGGCGGGGCGGACCGGATCTACGCCAGCTACAAGTTCTTCCTCTATACCCTGCTCGGATCGGTGTTGATGCTGATCGCGATGCTGTGGATGGCAAACGAGGCGGGGACGACCGATATTCCGACGCTGATGGCCTATGACTTCCCGGCCGGCGCGCAAAAGTGGCTGTGGCTGGCCTTCTTCGCCAGCTTTGCGGTCAAGATGCCGATGTGGCCGTTCCACACCTGGCTTCCCGATGCCCACGTTCAGGCACCGACCGCCGGTTCGGTGATCCTGGCCGGCGTGTTGCTGAAGATGGGCGGCTATGGCTTCATCCGCTTTTCGCTGCCGATGTTTCCCGAAGCGTCGGCTTATTTCGCGCCGCTGATCTTCGTGCTGTCGATGATCGCGGTGGTGGTCACCTCGCTGATCGCGCTGGTCCAGCACGACATGAAGAAGCTGATCGCCTATTCCTCGGTCGCGCATATGGCGATCGTTACGGTCGGGCTGTTCGCCTTCAATGTTCAGGGGCTGGAAGGATCGATGATCGTCATGCTCAGCCACGGGCTGGTATCCGGCGCATTGTTCCTTTCGGTCGGCATCATCTATGACCGGCTGCACACCCGCGAGATTGACCGGTACGGCGGCCTGGCGATCAATATGCCGAAGTATGCGCTGTTCTTCATGCTGTTCACCATGGCTTCGGTCGGCCTGCCGGCAACCAGCGGCTTCGTTGGTGAATTTCTGGCGCTGACCGGGATATATCAGTTGTCAAGCTGGGTCGCATTGGTTTGCGGCACCGGCATCATCCTGGGGGCGGCTTATATGCTCTATCTCTATCGCCGGGTGATTTTCGGCGATCAGAAGAACGCCGATGCCGCCGCAATGCCCGATCTTGACCTGCGCGAGATGTTGATGGTGGTGCCGATCGCGCTCGCCGTGCTGTGGATGGGCATCTACCCGGAAAGCTTCCTGGCGCCGATGCGGAAGGATATTGCCACGCTTGATGCGCGTCTGTCTCACGCCAGACCGCAGGGCGATGCACAACTGACCATTGGCAAGCCCGCTGCGGCTGCCACGCATGAAACACCTGCGCATGAGGGGGCGCACTGATGGACTGGTCCCAGTCTCTGCGCCTGGTTGCGCCCGAAGAACTGCTGAGCGTAACCGGGCTGTTCCTGCTGCTTGGTGCCGCCTGGTCAAAGGGGCGCAACGATGCGCGCGCCGTTACCTGGCTGTCGGTGCTGGCCCTGGCGGTTGCCGCGCTGTTCGTTGCGCCCGCTGCGTTTTCCGGCCTGTCCGGCGCGCGGGCGTCGGCTTTCGGCGGGCTTTATGCCGGCGATGCCTTTTCCGCCCTTGCCAAGCTGCTGATCTATGCCGCAGCCGGTGCCAGCCTGCTGGTTGCCCCGGCCTTCTTTGAAAAGGCGCGGGCGATGCGGCCGGAATACCCGGTGCTGGTGCTGCTGGCGGTGGCCGGCATGGGCCTGATGGTTTCTACGACGGACCTGCTGACGCTCTATGTTGGGCTGGAGCTGAACTCGCTTGCCGCCTATGTCCTGGCGGCGTTCCTCAAGAACGATAATCGCTCGGCGGAGGCTGGCCTCAAGTATTTCGTGCTTGGCGCGCTGGCCAGCGGCATCCTGCTGTTCGGGATGAGCCTGACCTATGGCTTTACCGGCACTACCAGCTTTGCCGGGATCGCGGCCGCTATGCACGGCGGCCTGTCCAACGGGGCGCTGTTTGGCGTGGTGTTCGTGCTGGCCGGGCTGGCGTTCAAGATCAGCGCCGTGCCGTTCCACATGTGGACGCCCGATGTCTATGAAGGCGCGCCGACGCCGGTGACGATGTTCTTTGCCTCCGCGCCCAAGGTGGCGGCGCTGGCGCTGACCATGCGAGTGGCCCTTGGCGCCTTCGGCTCGCAGGTATCGGCCTGGCAGCAGATCGTGATCATCGTATCGCTGATGTCGATCATCGTCGGCGCGCTGGGGGCGATCGGGCAGCAGAACCTCAAGCGGCTGCTGGCCTATTCATCGATCAACAACGTCGGTTTCCTGCTGATCGGCCTTGCCGCGGCAACGCCGGCAGGGGCTTCGGCCATGCTGGTTTACCTTGCGATCTACGTGGCAATGACGGTGGGCGGCTTCGTTGCCGTGCTGATGCTGAAGGACAAGGACGGCAATCAGGTGGAGGCATTGGCCGACATCGCCGGCCTGTCGCGCGATCGCAAGGTGCTGGCCGCGTGCTTTGCCATGGTCATGTTCAGCCTGGCGGGCATTCCGCCGCTGTTCGGGTTCTGGGGCAAGTTCGTGGTGTTCCAGGCCGCGGTGGCGGCGGGGCTGTTGCCACTGGCCGTGCTGGGCATTGCCGCCAGCGTGATTGGCGCGTTCTATTACCTGAAGGTCGTCAAAGTGATGTATTTTGACGAATCGAGCGGTATCGCCGTGGGCAAGAGCGACTGGGTCCATCAGGCCCTGCTGGCACTTGCCGCGCTGTTCATTTCGCCGTTGGGCTACCTGCTGACCAAGTGCCTGGGCAATCTGGCAAACCTGGCAGCGGCATCGCTGTTCCACGGCGCTTGATTGAAACCGTACCCGTAACCGGATCAACCAACGCCGATCTTGCCCGGCGGCTTGCATCTGGTGAGCGCATTGCCGAGGGGACGTGGCTGGTGGCCGACCGGCAGGATGCGGGCAGGGGGCGGCAGGGGCGCACCTGGTTTGACGGCAAGGGCAACTTCATGGGCTCCACGGTGGTCCACCGCCTGCCGGGCGATCCGCCCGGGGGGACGATTGCGCTGATCGCGGGGCTTGCCGTTCACGAGGTGGTTTCGCCGCTGGTCCCGCCGCCGCACCGCGCTGCGCTGAAATGGCCCAATGACGTGATGATCGGAGCGGCCAAGTTGTGCGGCATCTTGCTGGAAGGCAGCGGTGATGCAATAATCGTTGGCATCGGCGCCAACCTGGCCGCCGCGCCCGATCTGCCCGATCGCGCCACGGTCAGCCTTGCCGCCTTTGGCCCCGCGCCAGACCGCGATGCCTTTGCCGCCAACCTGGCCCGCTCGTTTGACCGGGAACTGGATCGCTGGCGGACCTTTGGCCTTGCCCCGCTGGTCAACCGCTGGCTATCCGCCGGGCATCCGCTCGGCACCCCGCTGGCGGTGGGTGAGCCGGGCGAAACGCCGCTGACCGGTGAATTTGCCGGTCTGAACGAGCAAGGGGCCTTGCAACTGCGGCTAAGCGACGGCACGACGCGGACTGTCCATGCGGGTGAGGTTCGCCTCGCCGCGAACTGAGCGGAAGGATGCGCGGGCCATGCTGCTGGCGATCGACAACGGCAATACCAACGTCAAATTCGCACTGGTCGATGCATCCGGCGCCATCGTTCAGGGCTGGCGGATCGCCACTGATGCCAAGCGCACGGCGGATGAATATGCGGTCTGGCTTGATCAGTTGCTGCGGATGCAGGGCTATAGCCGCGGCGATGTAGAGGCGGTGATAATCGCCACGGTCGTCCCGCGGGCGCTATACAACCTGCAGGTTCTGGCCCGAAAGTATTTCAGCACCGAACCGCTGATCGCAGGCCGCGCGCCGGTTGAATGGGGAATCGCGCTGAAGGTGGATGAACCCAAGGCGCTGGGTGCGGACCGGGCCGTCAACGCCATCGCGGCCCAGGCGCTGGAACCGGGCGACAAGATCGTGATCAGCTTTGGCACGGCCACCACCTTTGACCATGTTGGGGCCGACGGTGCCTATATGGGCGGCAGCATTGCGCCGGGGGTAAACCTGTCGCTGGATGCGCTGTATAGTGCGGCGGCGATGTTGCCGCGGATCGGGATCGAGCCGCCGGCGGTGCCCAGCGTAATCGGGCGCGATACGGTCGGCCAGATGCAGATCGGCATCTATTGGGGCTATGTCAGCCTGATTGAAGGGATGATTGCGCGGATGAAAGCGGAAATCGGCGATCAGGCAAAGGTCATCGCAACCGGCGGGCTGGCGCCGCTGTTCCAGCAGCATGGCCACCTGTTTGACCGTGTTGAGCCGGACCTTACCCTGCGCGGTCTGTCGCTGCTTTACGCCAACCGGACTGCCGGCCGATGAAACCGGACAAGGAACTGCTGTTCTGCGCGCTCGGCGGATCAGGAGAGATTGGCATGAACGTCAACCTCTATGGCTGCAACGGCAAGTGGCTGATGGTCGATCTGGGCATGACCTTCGGCATGAACGAATACCCCGGGATCGAGCTGGTTTTCGCCGATCTGGAATTTATCGAGGAGAACCGCAAGGATCTGCTGGGCGTGGTTTTGACTCACGCGCATGAAGATCACATCGGCGCGGTGCCCTATTTCATCAAGGAACTGGGCGTTCCGCTCTACGCCACGCCGTTCACCGCAAAGCTGGTTGCCGCCAAGCTGGAAGAGGCGGGGATTGCGGAGGAGGTGCCGCTCCACGTGATCGATCACCTTGACCGGTTCGATCTTGGCCCGTTCGGCATCCGCTATGTTCCGTTGGCTCACTCAATCGCAGAGGGCAACGCCTTGCTGATCGACACCCCGCACGGGCGGATTTTCCATACCGGCGACTGGAAGCTGGATGACGAACCAATCATCGGCACGCCCACCACCGCCGAAGAGCTGACCGCGATCGGTGACGAAGGGGTGCTGGCGCTGGTCTGCGATTCGACCAACGTGTTCAACCCTGCCGCCTCCGGGTCCGAGGGTGAAGTGCGCAAGGGCCTGCTGGAAGAAGTAGGGCGGCATCAGGGCAAGCGGGTGCTGGTCACCACCTTTGCCTCCAACGTCGCCCGGCTTCAGACGCTGGGTGAAGTTGCCCGCGCCTCTGGCCGCAAGCTGTGCATCGCCGGGCGCTCGCTTGACCGGATCATCCGGGCCGGAAAGGATTGCGGCTATCTTCGCGACTTTCCGGAAATCGTTGATTTCGATACCGCAATGGGCCTGCCGCGCGGCCAGGTGCTGATCGTGGCTACCGGCGGGCAGGGGGAACCGCGCGCCGCGCTGGCCCGCATTGCCGAGGGCAACCATCCGCTGTCGCTTGAAGGCGGCGATGTCGTGCTGTTTTCCAGCCGGCAGATCCCCGGCAACGAGATTGCGATTGGCCGGATCCAGAACCGCCTGGCCAAGCGTGACATCACCATGATTACCGATCGCCAGCGCCTGATCCACGTTTCGGGCCATCCGGGCCGGCCAGAGCTGGAAGCGCTTTATGGCTGGATCCGCCCGCAAATCCTGGTCCCGGTCCACGGCGAGCTGCGCCATATGCGTGAGCAGGCGCGGCTTGGCCGGGCCTGCGGCATTCCCAAGGCGGTGGTGCAGGAAAATGGCGATCTGGTCCGCCTTGCCCCCGGCAAACCGGGCAAGATTTCTGAAGTGCGCGCCGGCCGCCTGGTGCTGGACGGCGATATCATTGCCCCCGCCGATGGCGAGGCGCAGGTCATGCGCCGGCGTCTGGCCCAAAGCGGGCTGGTTATCGTGATCCTGGATGGCAAGGGGCGGGCGCAGGTTGAAGCCATCGGCCTGCCGCTTGAAGAGGACATGGACGAATTTCTGGCAGAAGCGCGTGAAGACGTCGCCGCCGCCCTGACCCGGCTGAAAGGCGGGCAGCGCCATGATCGCGACGCTGTGCATGAGGCGGCACGCCTGGCCGCCCGCCGAGCGGCGCAGCGCTGGTCAGGCAAGAAGCCGCAGGTCCGCGTCATCACGGCGGAGTTCTGATCGCGATGAAGATTACCTCCATCATTGCGATCTTTGCCCTGTTCTGGGTGCTGTCCGCTTTTCTGGTGCTGCCCTTCGGCATCCGTACCCATGACGAGGCGGGCCTGCCCAAGGTCGCCGGCCAGGCCGAAAGCGCGCCGGCCAATTTCAACCCGAAACGAGTCGCCAAACGCGCCACCGTGGTCGCAATGGTGCTGTTCTCGCTGTTCTACCTCAATTACATCTATGGCTGGGTAACGATCGACATGTTCGACCTTTACTACGGCAAGGAAAACTGGCCCTGATCCTGCGAGGGCTGGTCCTGCCGCTTGTCTCCACCAGGAAAAGCCCTGAGGTGGTCCCGCCTTCTTGGA
>JAFEEX010000005.1 GCA_018240895.1 Pseudomonadota bacterium
CCATTGGTGCTGACGGGGGACACATGTTCAAGCAGATCATCGGGCGCGGAACCCGCATCGATGAGGACAACAACAAGTTCTTCTTCACGATCATGGACTTCAAGAAGGCGACCGAGCTCTTCCGGGATGATGCCTTTGATGGCCCGCCGATTGTGATCCTCACTGGGGATGATGACCCCAACGGCCCTGGCCCGGATGATGATCCTGACATCGAGGGTGGTGGAGACGAGGATGGCGATGGCGATGACGATGAAACCGCCGGCACCCGCAAGTTCGTTGTCAGCGGCGTAACCGCCCGAGTCATGAACGAGCGGGTCGAATATATCGGCCCTGATGGCAAGCTGGTGACCGAGTCTTACCGCGATTATGCACGCAAGCAGATCGCCGCAGAATACCGCTCGCTTGATGAGTTCATCTGGCACTGGAATGCCAGCGAACGCAAACAAGCCATCATCGACGAGCTCGAGCAGCGCGGCGTCATTCTGGAAAATCTTGCCGAGGAAGTCGGCAAGGATTTCGGCGATTTCGATCTGCTGGTTCACGTCGCCTTCGGTGCGCCACCGCTCACCCGGCGTGAGCGGGCCGAGAAGGTGAAGAAGCGCGGCTATTTCGCGAAGTATGGCGAGAAGGCTCGTGCCGTGCTGGAGGCATTGCTGGAGAAATACGCCGATGATGGCGTGGAAACCATTGAAGATGCAAAGGTTCTGCGCCTCAAACCCTTTACACAGCTCGGCACGCCGATGGAGATCATCAAAGGTGCCTTCGGTGGCAAAGATGCCTATGAGGCCGCGCTGAGAGAGCTCGAAGATCAGATTTACGAACAGGCATCAGGCGAATGACTAACGTTTCCGGCGTCATCAAATCCATCCAGGACATCATGCGCAAGGATGTCGGCGTCGATGGCGATGCCCAGCGGATCAGCCAGCTGGTCTGGATGTTTTTCCTCAAGATTCTCGATGACCGCGAGGCAGAGCTTGAGCTGATCGACAACGATTTCCAGTCTCCGCTGCCGGACCATTTGCGTTGGCGTAACTGGGCGGCAGACCGGCAGGGCGATACCGGCGAAAAGCTGCTCGATTTTGTCAACGATACGCTCTTCCCCCGGCTGAAGGGAGGCGATCTTCCGACCCAGGGAGCAGTAGGTAGGCGCGCGCAGATCATCCGCGACGTGTTCGAGGATACCTACAACTACATGAAATCGGGCACCTTGCTGCGGCAGGTGATCAACAAGATCAACGAGATCGATTTCAACAACAGTGAAGACCGGCACATCTTCGGCGCGATCTACGAGCAGGTTCTGAAAGACCTGCAGAGCGCAGGAAATGCGGGTGAGTTCTACACCCCCCGTGCGGTAACCCGCTTCATCATCGACCGGCTAAACCCCCGGCTGGACGAAGTGGTGTTCGATCCGGCCTGCGGCACTGGCGGCTTTCTCACCTGCGCCATCGATCACAAGCGCAAGGCGATCAACGCGCCCGATGATGAGGAGATGCTTCACCGCACCATTCGTGGGGTAGAGAAGAAGGCGCTGCCGCACATGCTGTGTGTGACCAACATGATCCTGCACGGCATCGATACGCCAAGCGGCATCAGGCACGGCAACACGCTCGCCCGCGCCTACACCGACTATTCTGAGAAAGACCGCGTGCCAGTGATCGCCACCAACCCGCCCTTTGGCGGGATGGAGGAGGACGGGATCGAGAACAATTTCCCGTCACACCTGCGCACGAGGGAAACCGCAGACTTGTTCATGGCGCTGATCATCCGAATGCTAAAAACGGGTGGCCGCGCGGCTGTGGTACTGCCGGATGGTTTTCTTTTTGGCGAAGGCGTGAAATCCACCCTGAAGCAGAGCCTGATCGAGGAGTGCAACCTCCACACCATCGTGCGCCTGCCCAATGGCGTGTTCGCTCCCTATACCGGCATCAAGACCAACATCCTGTTCTTCACCAAGGGCACGCCGACGAAGAACGTCTGGTTTTATGAACACCCCTATCCGGATGGGGTCACCAGCTACAACAAGACCAAACCGATGCGCTTTGAGGAGTTCGCGCCGGAGCGAGCCTGGTGGGCCGACGAGGCCGATGGCTTTCGTGACCGGAAGGAGACCGAACAGGCATGGAAGATCAGCGCCGCCGATGTCGCGGCGCGCGGCTACAACCTTGATCTGAAGAACCCCCATACACCTGAGGTGGAAAGCCACGATCCGGACGAATTGCTCGCGCGATATGCGCAGCAGCAGCAGTCGATCCAGTCGATCCGCGACCAGCTGAAGGGCATATTGGCCGACGCCCTAGGGGTGAAGCCGTGAACGACGTGGCGGCGCTGGTTGCCGACAATCTCGACATCTGGACTGGCGCGATTGAGCGGAAGAGCGGGGCCGGTCGCGGCGGCGGTAGCAAGCGGATCAGCCTCTATGGGATTGAGCGGCTGCGTGCGCTGATCCTCGATCTGGCGGTGCGCGGGAAGCTCGTGCCGCAGGATGCAGCCGATGAGCCCGCCCACAAGTTGCTGCCAGGCATTGAAAAGGAGCGTCAACGTCGTCTGAAGGCGAAGGAAATCAAGAACTCCAAGGGCCCCGCAAAACCAAGTAGTGAGCCTTTCGAACTTCCCTCGGGATGGGTTTGGCGACCGCTTTGGCAGACCGGAAACATCTTCACCGGAAATAGTATCAATGCGGCTGTCCGGTCTGAGTTGGCGGCCAACTCTATGGGATGGCCTTTTGTAGCGACCAAGGATGTCGGATACGGTTTCGAACCGATAGACTACGACAACGGGCTCATCGTCGATTTCGATGATCAGCGATTCAACATTGCCAAACCGAATTCGGTTTTCATCTGCGCTGAGGGTGGAAGCGCGGGCCGGAAAATCGCTGTCAGCGACCGCGCGATCGCATTCGGAAACAAACTGTTCGCCAACGAACCTTGGCCGCAAATCAACCCTCGGTATGTGCTCTGCACTTACCTGTCAGACTTCTTCTTTGAATGCTTTTCGCGTGAGATGACGGGAGTCATCGGCGGGATTTCGCGGGCGAAGTTTTTGGCACTTCCTTTTCCGTTACCGCCCGTCGAAGAACAGCGCCGCATCGTTGCCAAGGTCGATGAACTAATGGCGCTGTGCGACGAGTTGGAGCGGGAAAGCGCAGACGCGCTGGCTGCCCATCAAGTGCTGGTGGGAAGTTTACTGGCCACGCTGGTTGCCAGCACGGACGCAGCGGATTTAGCCGACAACTGGCTGAGGCTAGAAGAACACTTCGACACTCTCATGGTTGATGAAGAAAGCTTGTCTGCATTTAAGCCAGCTTTGATCGAATTGGCGCTGGCGGGCACCCTGACAAATGGGCGATTTGGTTCGTACATTAAGAAGCCACTCTCCAAATTGCTAACTTTTGGGCCCAAGAATGGCTTTTCTCCTAGGTCTGTGGATATTGATACAGGCATAAAGAGCCTATCCCTTTCGGCGACAACGAAAGGAATATTCGATGGGAGTCACTATAAGTGCGTAGATATTGAGCGCCCCAAGGCAGATTCTGAACTTTGGTTGAAACGTGGAGACATACTGGTACAGCGAGCTAACTCCATCGATTATGTGGGAGTGGCCGCCTTATACGAGGAAGAAGACAACAAGTTCATTTACCCAGATTTGATGATGAAATTGCGTTTTTCTGAAAGCGTTACGCCAAAATTTGCAGCTTTATGCCTAAATTCGAATCCAGTTCGCGAGTATCTTCGTTCGAAGGCATCTGGCACATCTGGCAGCATGCCAAAAATTAATCAGGCGACACTTTTGGGCGCTGAAATTCCCGTGCCACCCGTCGCCGAACAGCATCGCATCGTGGCCAAGGTCGATGAACTTATGGCGCTGTGCGATGCTTTGAAGGCGCGGCTTTCTGACGCCGCCGAAACCCGCCGTCACTTGGCCGACGCCATCGTCGAACGGGCCGCCGTCTGATGCGTCTGCGCTCGGTATGGATCAGCCAGTACAAGAACCTGCGTGATTTCTCGCTGAGTTTCGATGGTGACGGTTTCATCGATATCTTCGTCGGTAAAAACGGGTCGGGAAAGTCCAATTTCCTCGAAGCCTTGATCGAGATTTTCGACCACTTGTTTGAATCCCAGCGCGACGGAGGCCGTGGGCGGGCTCCCGAGTGTTTTCCCTATAAGCTTTCCTATGAGATCGGCGGCGATCTTATGGAAATCGAGTTGGGTGAGGGCGGCATCATGATGGTCAATTTCCAGCCAGGCACGCGCACGCAATTGACGCAGCGCCTGCCAGACGCCGTGCTGGTTTATTACTCCGGGCAGAACGACAAAGTCGGCGGGCTGATATCAGGCTATGAAGACCGCTATCGCCGCCGCTTGCGGACGGCTCGAGAAACTACTCTACCAAACTTCGTAGGCATCGGTCCCGCTTGCAAGAAGTTGCTCATCGTAGTTATGCTGCTTCTGCCCGAGGACAATCTCGCCCGCCAATATCTGTGTGCAAAGCTGGGCATACTGGGCAATCGTCGCACGGTCCGCATCAGCCTCAAGCGCCCCTATTTCGCTGCTGCCGGTGATCACGATCCTTTTGAGGAAGCGGAACGCTTCTGGGGCGCGCAAGGACCGGTCCGCACCTTTCTCGATCAGCTACTTGGATGCATCGAAGGCGAGTTTACCCCGGGTTCGATCTATGACCGTGATACGGATAAATATGTCCTTAACTGCAATCTTGACGCCCTACGTGAAGGGATGGGCGAAGATGCAAGCGAGGTGCTGTTCCGATCTTTCGACGCCTTGCGCATCGTCGGCATGCTGGATGATATAGGCATCGCCATCACGTTGGAGGGTCTGGAGGTTTCCGAGCTGAACCATTTCAGTGATGGCCAATTCCAGTCGGTTTATGTTTTTGCCGTCTCCGAGATATTCAAACACCGCAATTGCCTGACTCTGCTGGATGAACCCGATGCATTCTTGCATCCCGAGTGGCAATTCGATTTCCTCGATCAGGTCACTGCGATCTCAGATGAGGCGGCGCTCACGAACCATATCCTGTTGAGCAGCCATAGTGCTTCGACCGTGGCCGCGAAGTGTGACAATCGCATCCGGCTGTTTTCGGCAGGCGCTGCGGGGGTAACCACCGTGCAATCGGACAAATCCACAATCGTCCGCTCGCTCTCGGCTGGGCTGATCACGTTCTCGGAGAATGAGGCTTCTTTAAGTATCGAGCACATTCTGCTGAACACCGATGGGCCAATTCTGTTTACGGAGGGCGTTTCCGACACGCTTGTGTTGACGACAGCCTGGGAGCGCCTTTTCCCGGGCGCGCACCGAAATTTCGCGATCGAGTCAGCCTTCGGCTCCGCATATTTGAGGAAAATGCTTCAGGAGCAGGACTTTTTTGCTCAACACTCAGCGCGAAAGATCTTTGGCCTCTTTGATTTCGATACTGCCTACAATGAATGGAAGAACCTGGGCGAACTGATTGAAGTTGACCCTTCGAAGTGCCTTGTTCGCAAGCGGGCAGTGGGTGATTGGTTCGCGATGCTGCTTCCAGTTTATCCGGCTTTATCCATTCGGAACCAGGTTCTTCGTGCGGGAACGGACGAAAATTTTGCCCACAAATCCAAACTCGACATGGAGCTGATGTTTTACGACGCATTCGGGACTGGCCAGCATTTCGAGGTTGATCCAACTGAACCCTACGAATGCATACGGTTCATCGGAAACAAGACAAGGTTTGCAAAAGAAGTCGTTCCAAGCCTTGACGTTCAGCACTTCGAACCATTCCGGCCAATATTCGACTTCATAACCAGTAAGATCGAGGCTGCTTAGCCGGGTAACGGCGATAGGCGAGGCTGATTCGAGCCCGGTTGACAGGGTCCGTGGATGGGCGCGGGCAATCGTCGGTGGCCGCTCACCAACTCTGCTGTTCCAGTGGCGTGGTGATTACGTCTGGGACCGCCACAGATCAGCGAGCACCCAACCGTCCTTGCTTTGCAATTCCCAATCGTTCCAACCGTTTCGGCTGGTCTGCGTCACAGCAACCGACGCACCTGAGAATGAACTGAATGCCCCGTCAATTCCGTCGACCTCCAGTTTTCGGACCTTGACGACGCCCCGATAATTGTTGCCGCCATAGCTGAACCGGCAAATGGTTCCTTCCCGTGGAAGGTTACCGTTCTCGCCTAGTCGTCCGAGGTCAGGGAAGGCGGTGCCGATCTCCTGCGGCGGCGCCCACACTTTGCGGGCAATCTCGAACAGGGCTGCCCCTCGCTGCTTGACGCATTCCTCGTCCCAATGATCGAAGCCGTTGAGGTCTCGGTTCAAGGCGAGGCTTGTGAAGGCTTTGATCTGAGGCATCTTCGTCGCGAATGGGCCATTCGAAACCGATGAGTTCAGTGGCTGCGTGATCAGCGTCAGATTACCGAGCTTGTTGATGCAGCCGTCACGTTCGACCTCGGCTACGAGCTGATCAGTGTCGAGCTCCCCGTCTGCAACATGCTCGAAGCCGGGAACAGGCCAGTTTTCCCGCCATCTCTGAGGCATAATGTGCTCGATCGTCAGCGCGGACCTGATTTCAATATCTTCACTGAGTGCGGTCCGCTTCGCCTGCTCGAGATGCTCGAAGATATAACGCAACCTCGGCTGTCTGGCGTTCTTGTACTGGTCACGACCAAGCCAACCTTGGCGAAACTCGTTGTCGTTTGGCCACCGATCGGTTTCGTTGGGACGAGTGGACAGCCAGCGTGCGAGCGCTTCAACCTTGCACCCCTCGCTGTCGCGGAGGCGGTCAATCGTGCCAACGAAGAAGCGGTTATAGTTCTTGGTGGATAGACCGACGATGTCGCGCCGCATGATGAAGCTTTCCAACATGGCCAAAGCTTCCGGGAGCTTTTCGCCAACATCCGCTTCAGTCGCAAGGTAGACGACAAGGGGGAACGCGGTGCTGACATCAAAGGCCTCAGCGAGAAGGCCAAACTTTCCAATCGGATCAGCCTTATTCTGTTCGAAAATCTTGTGCTCCACCGCCGCCGATGCGGTAATCGACTCAAGCTCCTCCTCGACGGAAGCGAATGGCTGCTTTTCAATTATCCAGCGTCTGTAGTTGTCGAAGAGATTCTCCTTCGAGACGACATCGGCCTTCTTCATCGACAGGTGATCGGTCAACATCCAATCGAGTTTGGGGGCACCTTGGCGGCCGCGATTGACGCCCTGAGTCCAGAGGGGTCCGTCAAGCGGAAGCCAGTGTTTTTCGTAAAGCTTGTCCACGGCGAGAGAGGCTTCTGCATCTTGCCCCAGCCCCTTCGCTCGCTGGAAGATGAAGTTGCGCATGAGGTCGCCTGGCGTAAGGTCAACCCCACGGCTGTTGAGCGTTTCGAAAATAGTCTGGGGATCATCGCCGCCTTCAAGTTCAATAGAAACGACGGCTAGCCCGTCCTTCATGGCTTCGAAAAGCTTCTCCATCTTGAATTCGTCGTAATTGTCGCCGATCCCGACATGGGCGTTGATCTGTGAACGGAACCACTCATAGGCCAAGGTAGCCTTCCGCGCATTTCCATCCACGCCAGGGACCGGCTGCGCGATTTCGTCAAGATCAACCTCCGCGTCCACAACACAAGCGAATGCCCGACGGTCCATTCGCGACGGCCAGACCTTGAACCGCTCAATCTGCGGTTTCTCCATGATTCCGTCGTTGAGGAGATACCTCTGAAGATGGGCAGCGTAACGGGATCCGTTCGCTGCGGCGACGTCTCGAAGCGAGGCTAGCAAAAGCTGGAACGTGGTCAGACGTTGCTGGCCATCGATCACTTCGTAAGCTTGGACCTCTTTCCCGAACGTTTTCATCTGGGAAATGACCATCGCCCCCATAAAGTGGGGCACCAACGACGCACGATCAGCAACCACCCGATCATATGCCCGTCCAATGTCACCCCATAGGAGTCGGAGCTGCGGTTCTACGTTCCAGGCATATTGGCGCTGGTAGAGTGGAATCAGGTAGCGCTTTTCGCCGTCGAACAGGTCGATGATTGAACGAGTAAATGGTTTCACGGCTGCCCCAGTCCCCTTGCCACCTGTCGGGCGGCAACATTGCCGACCGGACGGAGCGGGTCAAGCACAAGCCCGAGTTAAACCATTTAGAAGAACAGCGAAATTTTCGTTCGCCCGGCTCATTCTTTTGTCTCCTCCAACCACTCCACCGCCTTCGTCGCCGCGCTGGCGGCAGTGAAGATCGCCCGGTTGTCGGCCTTGAGCACCTTCAGCCAGCTGGCGAGGTAGCTGGCATGATCCGGGCGCGGGCTGGTGGAAAGGCCAAGGTCGCCGCAAAGGAAGGCTGAACCAAGCTCGGCCACCAGTTCTTCCATGGCATAGGCATCGTCACCGAACCGTTTCCCAAATGTTCGCGCAAGGCGGTGATCAGCGCCAGACCAATGGATGAGCTCGTGCATCAAGGTTGCGTACCAGTTCTGTGCCACGCTGCCGCTGGCCGTTGCGAAGAACCGCTCGCGGTCTGGCATGGTGATCGTGTCGGTAGAAGGGGTGTAGTGGGCGCTGTCGCCATGGATGCGCACGCTGGCACCTGTGCCCGCAACGAAGCTGTCCGCCTGCGGGATAGGGTCGAAGTCTGCGCCGTCCGGCACTTCGGGCAGGGCGTAGCCCTCGACCTGGCTGGCGTTAAACACGTGCGAGGCCTGCGCGAAGATGCGGGTCGAGCTGTCCCGCTCCTCGGCCTGATCGTCATCGCGCTCGTCGAATATCTTGTAGAACACGATGGGCGAAGCCTTCTCGCCCTTGCGGACCTGAGCGCCAAGTGACTGCCACTGGCGATAAGTCGCCCAGAGGCCATGTCCGAAGTCCTGCGCTTCGGCGCTGGCCCAAAGGGCGAGGACGTTGACGCCGCGATAGGCTTTCCCCGTCGCTGCATTCATGGGGCGCGAAAGCGGCGCGGTGCTGCGATGCCAGGGGAGCGAGAAAGTATCCGTGCCGCGTTCAAGGGCGGCGATAATCTGGTTAGTGATCGTATCGTAGATGCTGGCGGTTGTGGTGCTGGCCATGGTGAAAGTCCTTCGTCCAATCGTTGGGAACGCGGATGAAGGGACGGGCCGGATTGGCCGGGCGGGTCAGCGGTTACGCGAAACAGGCAACACGGGAGGGCTTCAGCCCGAATGGAGCGGGCAGGCTGTTGATCCGCCCGGCACGGTCTGTCGAAGAGGAGCAGTTCATTCCAACGGCAGGGCGAAGGACGCCATGGCCTGCCGCCGTCAAGGCGCTTGATCAGCCCAACCCAGCACTGATTGCCTTTGACTTTCCGGCCTCGGGAGTGCTCGCGGTCATGGCCGTCTGCTTCTCGCCTGCGCGCTCGTAGATCGCGCGGACAAGCCGGTCCTTGTCGTCGGTGACAACCACAGCCTCGGCCTTGGCGCGCGACAGCGCGACATAGAGCATCTTCTGGTCGACCAGATTGGTGGAACGGCTATCGGCGTGGATCAGGACGCGCTCGGCGGTCTGGCCCTGGGCGGCGTGTGCAGTCTGGACGTAGGCATGGCGCAAATGAGTATCGCGAGGATCGGCGAGATCGAGCTTTTGCTCGCGCCCATTGGCGAACTTAACCGTTGCGCGGCCACGGTCAGGATCGATACGTGAAACAGTTCCGCCAAGGCCATTGACCCGTCCAGTCTCGCGGTCGTTGCGTGTGAACTGCAAGTGGTCGCCGGTGCGCAGCTCCATCGGCTTCGGCTCAAACACTTCGGCTTTATTCGCGCCCCACTGCCGGGGATGCCAGTCCAGCGTTCGGCCATCGCGGCCTTCGAGGGCAACGCGCCCGCGCTCGGGATCGATGGCGGCAATCGTAAAGCTCTCGCCCCGGCGGACGCCTTTGGCGGCATAGTCGCGGCTGAACCGGACAATATCGCTGATGGAGTAGCTTGCTGCCTCGCGTGCTTCGGCGCGAGTGAGGCCTTTCGCCTCAAGCGCATCGAATTTCACGGCCTGCCGCGAAAGCTCGCCGCGCTCGGTCAGCTTTGCGCGGATAATGTCTGTGAGCCTGTCCCGGCCCTCGCGCGATGGTTCGATCACCAGCGTTCGAGAACGCTCTGCTGGCGGCATGGCCAGATAACGCCGGGCCAGCGCTCCAAGACGCTCATCCGGCGTGGTGCCTTCGATCACCTCGCCGCCGCCACGTTCAAGCGCGGCCAGGGCCTTGCCCGCATGGCCCTCGATCGAGGCTAGAACGGCTTCGCGGGTGTCGGCATTGGTCTGCCGGACCACGTCGGCAAGCCTGGCGGTCGCCATGCCTGCCTGCTGCAACTGGGCAAAGGCGGCACCCGCGCCGACCGATCCCAGCTGTTTGACGTCACCGACCAGAACGAGGCGGGCTCCTGCCTTGTCGGCACGGGTCATGAGTTTCGCCATGTCGTGTGCCGAAAGCATCGAAGCTTCATCGACGATCCACACTGCGTCTTTGCCCGCTGCCTTCGCCTCGGGTGACAACAAATGCCGCGCCACCGTATCGCCGCGCAGGTCGAGTGCCTCGCCCAGCACAGTCGCCGCCGATGCGGTTGGCGCAAGCGCGGTCACGGCGAGCCCGTGCCGCCGGGCCTCGCGGGCGTAGGTTGCAAGAACCGTGCTGGTCTTGGCAGTCCCGGCATAGCCCTGAACTGCGGCGATGCGGTCCCGCGAGGTGAGCAGGTCTGCGGTCGTCCGTTTCTGGTCCTCAGTCCAGGCATAGCCCGACCGGGCTGACTGCCGTGCAGCGCGCTCGATGGTCCGTGCTGCCGCCACCGGACTGGCGAGCGATTGCGCCATGCCGCGCCCCGCTTGCTCAAGCCGCAACATGGTTCGCTCGGTGTCGATGGCCTGCGTCGTTGTGAACCCGGCAAACTCCGCCCCGCGCCGATCGAGGAAAGTGCGCGGGACAAGCTCGCCGCGCTTTCCGGCATCGGCAATCGCAGCACTGATGGCGCCGTGCCCGGTCTTGCCGAAGGCGAAGTCACCGGCTTCGCGCGCCAGCGTGCTGGCCGAAAACACCGCTTCGCGTTCGGACAGCTTGGCAGCGGCCCAGGCCACTGCGTGCCGTGCCAGCAATTCCGGACTGGCGGCTGCTTCGCTGCTCCGCGCCCGCTCTTTCGCTTCAGCGATCAGCCTGTCTCGCGCCGCCTTGCCGAAAGCATTGGCATCGGCAGTCGCCCGCCAGTCGGCCCGCAAACTGCGATGATCCGCACTTGTCTTGGCTTCCCGCGTATCGAGCGCCGCGATCTGCTTTTCGGCGGCACTGGCTTCCGCACGGCTCGTGCCGCGCTCGGCAAGCCGGGCATCAATAGCTGCGGTGCGCTGGCTCAGCGCGTCGATGGCCTTCTCTGGGACACCTGCGATCTCGAATAGCGAGTCTTTCCCGGCCTCGATCCGGTAACCCAGCGCTGCAACGCCGTGCGCCAGTTCCTGCCGGTAGATCGCGCCGATCTCCTTCTGGAGCTGGTAAAAGGCGCGCGGCTCGAGGCTGCGCCAGCTACCATCCTTGTCCTGCGTAGAGTTGATGACGACCGCATGGGTGTGCAGCTGCGGGTCCTGTGCCCGGCTCGTGGCATGGCGGAAGGTGGCGATGGCGAGATTGCCGGTCACCTCGCGCCGGACCTCGCCGCCCTGCCTGATCCGGGTTGCCGCCATGTGCTTCTCGACATGGGCCAGGGCCACTGTCACCGCTGCGCCATGCGCCTTGATCAGCCGCTCATCTCCGGCAACCTCGGCCATGATCGAGACCGACTTGGGCGCGGACAGGGTAATGTCCCAGCCTGGCCGGTGCTCGATCTTGCCATCGCGGGTGGTGCCAAGCTGCTGCCCGGCAACGCGGCCTTCGAGCAATTCGGCAAACTGCTCGCGATCGACCTCGCCCGACAGGCCGAGCTTCTCCGCTGCCTCGCCAAACCACTCGGACGGAGCCATTCCGCCTTCGGCATAGTAATCATCGGCTTCGTAATAGCTGGCTGCCTGACCGGCATTTGAGAGAGCCGAGACCGATGCAACCATCAAACCGGTCCCGGTTTGGCATCGGGTTCGGCACCTTTGGCGATCTCGCTGACCCGGCTCCACAGCGTGCCCGCCGGATCGCCAGGCACGTAACCGGGCTGACGCGGATCGCCGCGCCGGGTGATATGATCGCCGGTGAGACCGATGCGCGCAACCGGCAGTCCATCGGGAAGAAGCAGATAGCCTTGATGTGGACTGAGCCTCAATTCGCTTTCGAGTACGGCGGGGCGGAATTGACGCTGGGTCGCGATGGTGGTGCGCGGCACTTCGCTGCCAATCGACAGCGTGTCGGTGGCAACGCGCAATTCCACCTCGCACTGGCCGATGGTCTCGCTCGCCCACTTGCGGGTTTCCTGATCGACCGTTTGCAGAAACAGCTTGGTGTTGCAGCAGGCCAGCATGGCCTCGGCGATGTTCGCGCCATAGCGATTGCGCATCTGTCCGAGCGCCTGAAAGGTCAGCACAATCGCCGCGCCGAACTTGCGTCCTTCTGGCAGAAGGCGAGCCAGGTTCTCGACGCGCGGCAGGTCGGCCAGCTCGTCTAGCACGAACCAGATGCGGCGGTCTGGCGATGGCGACAGACCAAGCACCGCGCTCGCCGCACATTCGAGCCAGCACGCCATAAGCGGTTTGGATGCTTCGAAATAGTCTTCCTTGCGGGGGACGAAGATCCACGGCTTTGCACCCTCGCACTCGTCCAGCTTCGCGATGAAGTCTCGGAAGGCAAATCGCTCTTCTCCCTCATCTTCGAACTTCAGGAACTGGATCAGGTTTGCCGCCTTGGCGAGCATGAACAGCACACTGCCGGTTGCGCGGTCGGCGTCATTGGCAAAGGTGCGGGCCGACGACGTATGCCCCAGCCATTCTTTCAACTGCTCCTTGTCCTTGACCTGCAAGGCTTCGAGCAAAGCTTCGAGACTGCAGTTCTTTTCCGCCCAGAGCGAACGGATCATGTTGGCGACAAGAATGCGGCTAGTTTCCAGCCAGACATCGTCATCCTGGCTGCTGGTTTCCGAGACCAGCTGGCGGGCTATCCGGTCCGCATCGGCGGGATGCGATATCTCGTCGAACGGCGTCCAGAAAGCGCAGCGCGCATCGAAGGGATTGAGGATGATGTCCCCGCGCGCGGGATTGTAATAGTGGGCAATGAACTCGCCCGATGTGTCATAGACCAGCGCCGCTTCCCCGCGCCTTTCAATGCCATCAAGCATCTGGCGCAAGGCAGTGGTCTTGCCGCTGCCGGTGGTGCCGAGAAAGGCAAAATGACGGGTCTCGATCCGGCGCGGAACGGGGACCGGGCCGATGCGCAGGGCATTCGCGCCACAATACTGCGCAGTCTGCGAAGCTACGTCGTCTTCGCTTGCCAGTCGGGTCCCGCCAAGCACCCGGTCGGCCAGCGTATCCTTGCCTTGTGCAGACATGGTGCGTTGGATCAGCCAGACCGCGAGAACGCCAATGACGAGACCGAGGAACGCGCCTCCGCTCGATACCTTCACGGCTTTCCAGAGCGCGCCTTCAATGAACGGATCGCTGGCAAAGCCGGATGCGGAAACGGTCCAGTGTTTGCCCTCCATCGAGACGTTCATCATCATGTCCTTGCCCGCCATTTCACCAAGCATGGCGAGCAGTTTTGCACCGAGGCACTGGCCTGCAACCTTGAGCTCTGCAGGGAGCATCATGAACTGCGGCGCGATGATCGCCCCGGCTCCGGTTGAGACAAGGATCAGCTTCAAAAAGAAGCCGAAGCGCTGCTGCCATTGCGCCATGCGCACACGCCAGAGGGCATGTGCGCGGGTGACAAAATCTACTCCCATGGTCATGGCTCAATCTCCAGAGCGAGCGAGCGCTGGCGCTCGAATGCGGCGCGCGCTTCGGCTGCAATTGTCTCGTCGGATTTCTTCGTGCCCAGCGCGGCATGGCGGGCGTAAGCGTAGGCCGCACAGGCGGTGAACAGGGTGCGGTCGAGCACCCGTTCGGCCTCGGCGAGGCGCTCCGATATTGCCCCGATCTCGTGCGCCAGTTCTGCGAGATCGGTCTCCTTGTCGGTGCCGTGAAGCATGGCGAGAAAGCCTGCTTCCACGACCCGCGCCAGCATGGCGTAGTCGGAAAGGCCTCGACGTTTGGCGAAGTCAGCCAGCACGCGATATTGCGACGGACTGAGGCGCACCGTCTGCGCCCGCGCGCTCATCGGTCCGCTCCGGCGGCGATGCTATCCGCCATCGCGAAGAATGGCGGAATTGCGCGCATTCCGGGTAAGGGATCTGAAGGCGATGCTATCCGTATCCCGCCAAACCCGCAGAAATCCTCGATGCACACGTGCGTGGGGTGTGTATGAAAATTGCGGGTCCGATACGCAGTATCGTGGCCCCTTCTTTCCCCAGTCTTTCTCCGGTCAATTGGCATGGTTGTCTTGCTCCATGCATACCGTTGGAGGCATCGCAGACAGGATCAGATTGCGGGCGACATAATCGTCGAAATAGCGCTCGCGGGATTGGCGCGCAGGCAACTGGCGTTCCGCCATGTCGGGGCGCGTAAACCAGCGAAGTAGCGCGAGGTCGATCGCTGACCGGACTTCATCTGCGAGCCGGTTGGTCTCTTCTGGCTTGAGGTCCAGCCACCCGAATTCGGTGCGAAGCTGGCTGCCGAGCGGATATCCGGTTCCGTCCCGGCTCCTGTAGATCGGGCCCTCGACAGTGAGGCAACAATCTTGCCCCTCAAACCGCTCACGGACCGGGCGTTCGTACCAGAGCCAGGGCTGCAATGTGTGGCGACGGGCGCGCCCATCTTCATTGTCTTCAACGAGCAATTCGACGAGCTGGGCCGCGCGCTCTTCTTCGTCGCTCGGAAGGCGAGCGATCAGCAAGCCGTGCTTCCGCAGGGCCGCGTTGATAAGGGAAAGGACAGACATGGGGGAGATACTTTCTGCGGGCCATTGCCCGCCTTGGAGGGGTCAATAGCTGCGCAGGGGGAGGGCCTCGATCCACTCCTCGATGTCAGTGGAACGCCAGCGGATACGTCCGCCGCCAATGTCGATGGGATGAGGAAAGGCACCCCGGCGGATGCGTCGCCAGATCGTTGTCCGGCTGCGAATGCCAGTCAGGCGCATGACCTCATGGCAGGTGAGTAATTCGATATTCGACATGACAGATTCCTTTGCTTCAAGGTTCTGTCACCGTTGCCGCACTCCCCTGCGACGTTGGGTTGGTTCTCAAATTGCCGTTGCGGACCGTGCGATCAGATATTCAACTCAGCGCCACCCTTGGCTTAGGTGACGCTGGCCAAGCTATGCGAATCGCAAGGCTGTAGGAAAGAACAAAAAGAGAACTAATGCCGTTCCGGAATGGCGGATGGACGCTGTTGGATCGCTATGGACAGTCCGGGACTGAAAGAAATTTTCCCGCTGGTGTCCGCTCGGGGCCACTGCAGGTCCGAATCTACGGTTCTGGTGCGGCGAAAGACCGGTTTCCGCGCGAATCGCAGCTTGAGCCGATATGACAAGCAAACGCGCTTTCGCTTTGCACGTTGATGCGGACATGCAAAGAAAACGCGAAAATCTTTACACGTTAGCGGAATTGCGGATGCAGCAACTTGGACCGGACAATGCCATCTGGGATGATGGCGAATGGATCAGCTGGGACGAGATCAACGAGCAAATCCAGTACCAGGAATGGCGGGCAAAATATCCCAATGCCGATCTGTCGCTGGTCTCGATCTTCGAGAACCTGATCGCCACGGCTGAAGATTATCACCTTCACACAGGCAAGCACCTTCAGGTGTATGGCGATATCGGAGAACTCTACGGGGCGATCACGCACGGCATCAAGCTGCACCGCAACTACGCTCAAGGATCGGACGGACGGCTCGGAAATGACCTGGTCGAGGTCAAGACAATCACGCCATTCAAAAGCAATGACCGGGTCACGCTGAACCTTAAACGGAACTTCAGCATGGTCTTTCTGGTCAAGATCACATCTGACTTCGAAGTGCGCGGGAAGCTCATTCCACGCAAGTCCTTGCCCCGTGTAAAAGGTGACAAGCTGGTTCTTGAATGGGCTGATATTGGGACTGAGTGAATCCCGAATTCAGCTGCCCTTGGCCTTCAAGGTGCCAGAGGCAACGGGTACCCGGCCATGTCCGCAAATTGACGTGCGACTGCCTTCACCTTGGCCTCATTGACATCCATTTCTGCCATGAAGGCCAATTGGACTGCCGGTGCAATCTCCGAGAAGAAAGCGAAAGCAGCGGCATTGTGTGTCTGCGCGCTCAAAGGGTCTGCGATTAGCGCTGCGAGCTGCTGAGCGGATCGCTTGGTCCGATAGGGACCGTTCACTGTTGCCAGCACTTGTGCGGCTAGTTTGCTCATCGCAACTCTCACCCAATAAATTCCATAAAGGAAGATGCATCCGGTCGGACCGTTAAGGCAAGGATGGTCCATGAAGTATGGTGCCAAAGGGCATTTATCCCGCGTTTATTGAAAATTGGAGATTTGCGGGATAAAACCTGCGTATGACCATCATCCAACCCTTCTCCGCAGAGCAGGAACGAGCGCTCATCAACATGCGCCAGCGCTACGATGTGTGGATCGAAGCCGAGCGCGAACTCTTCGCGATGCCGTACGACCTGAAGCGCAAGAAGATCGGCGAATACGAGTACCTCTACGAGATCTTCGATCGCGTCGGAAACGGCAAAAGTCTCGGGCCGTGGGACGACGAGAAGGAAGTCCAGTTCGAGGATTACAAGGCAACAAAGGCTGCCTTGAAGGAGCGCCGCGACGGCGCACGGGATGCGCTTAATGAGGGCAGCCGGATTGCTCGCGCACTGCGCTTGCCGATGCTGTCGGCGGACGCCGGACCCATTCTCCGTGAGGCAGACAGACGGTCGCTTCTCGGTAGTCACCTGCTTGTTGTCGGCACCAACGCAATGGCAGCCTATGCCATAGAAGCGGCAGGCACGTTTCGCGACGTGCCGGACGAAACAGAGGACTTCGATCTCGCTTGGACGGCTGACGAACCGGAAGACGGAACGAAGCTTTGGGACATGCTCAAAGCGGTTGATCCGACTTTCACGATCAATACCGAACGGGAATTTCAGGCGCGCAACGCGAAAGCCTATGAAGTCGAATTGCTGGTCGCTCCATCGCGTGTCGAAACGCTCGCCGGAAAGGATAGGCCACGACCTGTTCCTCTACCCGAACAGGAATGGCTCTTGCCCGGTCGGCGGGTAGACCAGGTCGTCCCGTGCCGTGATGGCAGCCCGGCACGTATCGTGGCACCTGACCCTCGCTGGTTCGCGCTCCACAAACTCTGGTTGGGTGCTCAGGCAAAGCGGAACCCGCTCAAGCGACGCAAGGACACGGTGCAGGGAGCGGCACTGCTCGACGCGGTTGCCGAGGCGATGCCTCATTATTCGTTTGACCACGAGTTTGTGGAAAGCCTGCCTGATGAGCTAGTGCCCTATTGGGAGGAGTGGGCGAAGGCGCGCGGATAGCTCCTGAATTCAGTTACTCGGTTGGGGCAAAATGGCTGGTCTTTCCCGTAAATTTGCTGTAAAGAACGGGCATTGAAATCATTAGATTTTTTCGAGGATGGGACCCAAATCCTCTGGTAAAAATGCAATCTGGGGGCACCGACGGGGGCCTCACTTAAGTAACCAAGGTCAAGATTCTCGCAGTTTTGCGACATTCTGAGAGCGGTTCGAGTCCTCTTCTGGCACCATTTTTCCGTGTCAGGGTATCCCGAGAGGGTCGACAAACCGGCGGAAATCTGCCATTTTCAAGCCTCACCACTCCTGGACTGTACCAAGCGATATCAGGCAATCCGGGGCCATGAGGTGCCACGGTTGGGGCAATATGGTCCCATGCAAAATCCAATGGCCCCATCGCCTCGCAATGCTCTCGCTGGCCCCCTCCCGGACCAGTTGAGGAGATTCGACCGTGGCGCTGAAAGAGCTGCAAATCCGGAACATCCGTCCCACCGATAAAGTGACCCAATGCACCGACGAGCGAGGCCTGTATCTGGAGGTTCATCCGAACGGTTCGAAACTGTGGCGCTACAAGTACCGCTTCATGGGAAAGCAGAAGCGGCTGGCCCTTGGTCGCTATCCTGATGTCGGCCTGGCCGAGGCGCGGAAACGTCGCGATGATGCGCGCAGGCAATTGGACAACGGCAACGACCCGCTGGCCGAACGCAAGCATGAGAAGCTGGTTGCCGTGTTCAAGGCCGCGAGCACTTTCGGCGAGATCGCCAAGGAGTATATCGACAAGCAGGTGGCACAGGGTCAGGCAGATACTACCACCCAGAAGGCCAACTGGCTGCTGGAGCAACTGGAACCAATTGCGGCCCGACCCGTGGCAGACCTCAAACCCATCGACCTACTTGCCGCGCTCAAGCGGATCGAGGCGAGGGGCAAGTACGAAACGGCGCGGCGTTGCCGATCCTTTGCCGGTCGCGTTTTCCGCTACGCCGTCGCCACTGGGCGCGGCGAGAGCGACCCCAGTTCGATCCTACGCGGCGCGCTGGTGGTGCCAAAGGTCAAGCATCACGCGGCGATCCTTGACCCGAAGCAGATGGGCGAGCTGCTGCGCGCAATCGACGCTTACACAGGCCATGCCATCACGCGCCTCGCCATGCAGGTTTCGCCGCACGTCATGGCGCGACCCGGCGAACTGCGCATGGCGGAGTGGTCGGAATTCGATCTCGACAACGCCGTCTGGAAAATCCCCGCCGAGCGCATGAAGATGCGCCGCCCACATGAGATTCCCTTGTCGCGGCAGGTGCTGGCTTATTTGCAAGAGCTTTTCGCGCTAACCGGACCGGATGGATTGAGGTGGTCCCGCCTTCTTG
>JAFEEX010000060.1:0-825 GCA_018240895.1 Pseudomonadota bacterium
CTTGGTCGGGATCGTGGTGTTGCGATCGATCATGCGGGTAAACACCCCGCCCAGCGTTTCGATACCCAGCGACAGCGGGGTAACGTCAAGCAGCAGCACGTCCTTGACGTCGCCCTGCAGCACGCCCGCCTGGATCGCCGCGCCCATGGCCACGACTTCGTCCGGGTTGACGCCGGTGTGCGGTTCCTTGCCAAAGAATTCCTTCACCACTTCGCGGACCTTGGGCATACGGGTTTGCCCGCCAACCATCACCACGTCATCGATGTCCGAAGCCTTCAGCCCGGCATCTTCCAGCGCCTTCTTGCACGGATCAAGCGTGCGCTTGATCAGCGGATCGACCAGCTTTTCCAGCTCGGCGCGGGTCACCGTTTCAACCAGGTGCAACGGCGTTGTGGTGCCGCCTTCCATGCGCGCGGTGATGAACGGCAGGTTGATTTCGGTCGACTGGGCGGATGACAGCTCGATCTTGGCCTTTTCAGCGGCTTCCTTCAGCCGCTGCAGGGCCAGCTTGTCGGTCTTGAGGTCAAGCCCTTCCTTGGCCTTGAACTTGTCGGCCAGGTATTCAACCAGCTTGGCGTCAAAGTCTTCACCGCCCAGGAAGGTGTCGCCGTTGGTGCTCTTCACCTCGAACACACCGTCGCCGATCTCAAGGATCGAAATATCGAAGGTGCCGCCGCCAAGGTCATAGACCGCAATGGTCTTGCCCTCGTTCTTCTCAAGGCCATAGGCCAGCGCCGCCGCTGTCGGCTCGTTGATGATGCGCAGCACTTCAAGGCCCGCGATCTGCCCGGCGTCCTTGGTCGCCTGGCGCTGCGCGTCGTTGAA
>JAFEEX010000060.1:883-5666 GCA_018240895.1 Pseudomonadota bacterium
GCCCTTGACGATGGTATAGGGGACGAGTTCCATGTCCTTCTTGGTCATGGGATCGTCAAAGCGGCGGCCGATCAGGCGCTTCACCGCGAAAATCGTATTGTCGGGATTGGTCACTGCCTGGCGCTTGGCCGGCTGACCGATCAGGCGTTCACCATCCTTGGTGAAGGCAACGATCGAAGGCGTGGTGCGCGCGCCTTCCGCATTCTCGATAACCTTGGGCTTGCCCCCGTCCATCACGGAGATGCAGCTGTTGGTGGTGCCAAGATCGATACCGATAACTTTTGCCATGTAACCCCATTCCTTGCTCAAATTGTGACACCGCATCCTGCGCTTCCCGCAATCGGCAAAGCTGGTGGGCGGTTCGATTTCCGGGCCGATATAGGTTCGGTTTTGCTTGGCACAAGGGCCGCAGCAGATTAGCGAATGGCTTGTCCCGCAACGATCCGGAAGGAAGAATTTCCCGTGGCCCTTTTCCGCACAACTGCCCTGTCACTCAGCCTGGCAATGGCTGCCGTTTCCCTTGCCGGCTGCAAGCAGGAGGCCAAGCCGCAGGGAGGTGATCAGGCAAGCGCCGCGCCGCAGTCCAAACCCGGCACCACCATCGGCGATGCGCGGCTGGTGCTGCCAGCAGTAAAGGGCAATCCGGGCGCGGCCTATTTCTCCGTCAGCAACGGAACCAGCAGCACCATGGCAATCGCCGCGATTTCGGTCGAAGGCGCTGAAAAGGCGGAAATTCACCAGACGGTCGGCACGCAGATGACGCCGGTTGACCGGATCGACATGGCCCCCGGCACAGTCATAGTGTTTGAACCCGGCCGGCTGCACGTCATGGCATTCAAGCTGTCAGACAACCTCAAGCCCGGCGGGATGACGGAAGTGACCGTGACATTCGCCGATGGTGACAAGACATCGGCAAAGATGAAAATCGAAAGCGCCGGAGACGCCGCGATGGGCGGCATGGATCACGGGGACGGCCACTGAATCAGACCGCCCTTGCCTGTCCGGTCGGCGGTGAGCGGGCGCTGACCGCGGGTGAGGCCGCGCTGGTCCGCTCGGTATTCGGCACCGCGATCAACTGTTCCGGGGTTACGATCCGCCGGCGCAAATGGTTTCCCTTTCAGCCCCGCCAGGTGACCATGGCCCCGATGGGGCACCTGCACTTTCACCCGCAAGGCGGCAGCTATTGCGATGATTTTTCGCAGGCCGATCTGCCGATGCAAGGTCATTTCATCCACGAGATGACTCATGTGTGGCAGGCCCAGACGCGCGGCAGAATGTGGGTGGTGCTGCACGGCGCGGTCGACCGGCGCTATGATTACACCTTGCGTCCGGGTTGGCCGCTTGAACGCTATGGCATCGAGCAGCAGGCAGAAATCGTCCAGCACGCCTTCATGCTGCGCAAGGGCTGGCAACTGGCAGGGGTGGCTGACACGCGGGCCTATGACCTGTTAGTGGATTTCCCCGGTGCGGAGCGCTGACGGCGGGTCAGCAGAATTTGGACAACCGCTCGATTTCAAGACATTCGCCAAATCTGACCTTGTCGGCGTAAATCGGGGATGACGAAAACCTGTGCCAGACCGTTTTCGAATGCTCCGGCTGATCTCCAACAACAACCAGTCCTGTCGTCTTGCTGTACCGCCCGGCCAGGAAGTTCGCGCTGAGCTTCTCACCTTCGCCTGACGCCCGGCTGAAATCCAGCCGGTCATAGCCGATCAGACGAAGCTGCCCACGCTCAAGGCGCAGGACATAGCTGCTCTTTGTTATCCCGTAGCTGCCGCAGCTCAGCCAGTTCGTCAGATTGATCCGCAGCATTCCCCCGCGCACCGCAATACCGCCTTCCTCCAGCGGATCGGCAAGACAGCGGCTATCCAGATCACCCTTCGGCGGAAGGATGGTATCGTTTTCCGCTGCGCGCGTCAGCCCGGCGGGTGATCGCACCAGCACCAGCAACCGCCGGGGGTTGGTGTCGAGTTCCGGATCGCCCAGACTATCGTTTTTGATCCGCCTGGCCGGATCATTTTGCCGAATGATGATCACGCGATCGGGCTGGCGATCACCGTTGAGGTCTCCGTCAACGGCGGATTCCTCAACCCAGCCCCCCGGAATGAACGACGCGTCTTGCGCGCTGGCGGCCTGCGCACTGGCTGTCAGTGCAGCGACTACCAACACCGCTCGGCTAAGCACGTCAGTCGGGCTTTTTCGCCACGGCCACCATCGCCGGGCGCAGCAGGCGGTCCTTTATCATATAGCCGGGCTGCAGTTCCTGCAGCACGGTGCCCGGTTCGGCATCGGCCGAAGGCACTTCCAGCATGGCCTGGTGCTGATTGGGATCAAGCGGCAGTCCCTTGGCGGCGATGCGGCTGATGCCGTGCATCCCGAAGACCTTTTCAATCTCGCGCGCGGTGGCCTCGATCCCCGCGACCAGATTCTTCAGCCTGTCATCTTCACGCAGGTCTGCCGGCACGGCGTCAAGCGCGCGGGCCAGATTGTCTGAAACCGACAGGATATCCCGGGCAAAGCCAGTCGCGGCATAGGCCCGCGCATCGGTAATGTCCTTTTCCAGGCGGCGGCGCACGTTCTGCGTTTCGGCCTTGGCGTAAAGCACTTCCTGCCGCGCCGCTTCCAGATCATCGCGCAGCCGGTCCAGCGCATCGCCCAGCTTGTCGGTCTGCTTGTCCAGCAGATCGTCGGGCACGCCCGCCAGTTCGGCATCCACCGCCGGATCGCCCTGCGGCTTCTTGTCTTCGCTCATCGTTTGAAAAACCTGTCTAACCAATCAATTTGCCCAGCGACTGGGCTGTGAAATCCACCATGGGGACGACGCGGGCATAATTCAACCGCGTTGGGCCGATAACCCCCACCACGCCCACCACCTTTCCTTCGCGGTCGCGGTAAGGCGAAGCGATCACCGATGATCCGGACAGCGCGAACAGGCGGTTCTCCGCACCGATGAAAATCCGGGTCGCCTCAGCCTCACGCGCGGAATCGAGAAGTTCAGCCACCGATTGCTTGTTTTCCAAATCATCAAGCAGCAGCCGCACCCGCTCAAGATCAAGCAGCGCCGCCTCGTCCAGCAGGTTCGCCTGTCCGCGCACGATCAGCACCGGGCGGCGCGCGGCATCCTCGCTCCACACGGCCAGACCGCGTTCGACCAAATCCCGGCTCGCGGCATCCAGAGCGGTTCGTCCGCCCGCGATCTCGCCGCGAATGGTCCTGATCGCCTCGGGCAGGGTTCGTCCGCCAAGGTGCGATGAAAGATAGTTGGATGCCTGTTCTATGGCACTGCCGGGAAGTCCGGGGGGCACCGCGATCACCCGGTTTTCCACGCTGCCATCGGCGCCGACCAGGATCGCAAGTGCCTGACCCGGCGCCAGCGGAACAAGCTGCAACTGCGCCAGCCGCGCCTCTCTTCGGGGCACCATCACTACCCCGGCAGCGGCCGAAAGCTCTGAAAGCAGGGTACTGGTCGCGGTCAGCGCCGCCTCGATCGGACCGGGCTGCGCCAGACGGCTTTCGATTGCTGCGCGCTCCTGCGCGGTGGGCTGGGCCACCTGCATCATTCCGTCAACAAACAGCCGCAGCCCCAGTTCGGTGGGCATCCGCCCGGCGCTGGTATGCGGGGCGGCAAGCAACCCCAGCCCCTCCAGTTCGTGCAGCACCGAACGGATCGAAGCGGGGGACAGGTTGACCCCCCCTGCCCCGGCCAGCGTCTTTGAACCGACAGCTTGGCCGGTGCCAAGATAACCTTCCACCACGAGCCGAAAAATCTCGCGCGCGCGGGCGTTGAGTTCGGTGATCGGAAGCGATGCCATGGGGGCTATTTAGAGCGCGGACTTGCAGGCTCAAGCCTATTGCGCCTAACGCGCTTAAAACGAGCAAAGGATTCCCTTCATGCGACCTTCCGGCCGCGCGCCAGACGAGATGCGCGTCATCAGCTTTGAACCCCATTACACCAAGCACGCCGAGGGATCGGTTCTGGTCAGCTTTGGTCACACCAAGGTAATCTGCACCGCCTCTGTTGAAGAGCGCCTGCCGCCGTGGCTGCGCGGCAAGGGTGAAGGCTGGGTGACGGCGGAATATTCCATGCTGCCGCGCGCCACGCATACCCGCGGCAGCCGTGAGGCGGCCAAGGGCAAGCAGAGCGGCCGGACGCAGGAAATCCAGCGACTGATCGGGCGGAGCCTGCGCGCCGTGACGGACCTCAGGAAACTGGGCGAGCGCCAGATTACGCTCGATTGCGATGTGATCCAGGCCGACGGCGGCACCCGCACCGCGTCCATTTCCGGCGCATGGGTCGCGCTGCGCATTGCCGTGGACAAGCTGATGAAAGCGGGCGCGATTGGTGACGATCCCCTGACCCGCAAGGTTGCTGCGGTAAGCTGCGGCATCACCGGCGGCACCCCGGTTCTCGATCTTGACTATGATGAGGACAGCACCGCCGATGCCGACGCCAATTTTGTCCTGATCGAAGGCGGCCAGATTGCGGAGGTTCAGGCCACGGCTGAAGGCGCAACCTATGATGAAGAGGCTCTGCTGCGACTGCTGCGTCTGGCCCGGATCGGCTGCGACCGGATCTTCACGGCGCAAGGGGAAGCGGTGAAGTGACCCGCCGCCTCGGTTCCGAAACGCTGGTTATCGCAACGCACAACGCCGGAAAGCTGAAAGAGATTTCCGCGCTGCTTGCCCCGTTCGGACTGAACTGCATCTCCGCCGGGTCGCTAGGCTTGCCCGAACCGGCGGAGACGGGAAAAACCTTTACCGAAAACGCGCTGATCAAGGCCCG
>JAFEEX010000061.1 GCA_018240895.1 Pseudomonadota bacterium
CGGCGGCATCTTCAGGCGAGACGATGAAGCGGAAGTGGTGGCGGTCATCCGCGCCGGGCAGCATCAGCGCCAGGCGCTCGGGATCGTTACGGCTCGCCTCGACATGGATGAGCGCACTTTCGACGACGCGGGTCCGGCTGCGCTCGGAACGGCCGCGCACGGACCGGGCCAGATCGCCAAGCGAGAGAAACCGCTCGTCATCGGGCCGCGAGAACCATTCTGACGAAACCCGACTGATCCGCTGGCCGCGCGAGACATCGACCTTGTAGCCGCCACTCGCATCGCGGCGGGCATCGAGAACCTGCATATTCATGGGGAAACCTCCACGACGGGCGGCCGGGAGCCTCTCTCTCGACCCTCATCCCGTCACGGCGAAGCTCGCCATCCTCTGCCTCTCACTTGCCCACGCTGTGTATGGCGCGAGCGGCCAGCGCGATTGCCAAAGCAAGAAGCCGCACCCTGAAAGGAGGCGGAGATCGATGTCATGCTCGTGCAGGCGGAAAGGCGGGGTTTGTCGGCTTTCCTCGCCTGCACTTGAAATCATGACCGCCGGTTCAGAGTGCGCGCGGGGCCTTCGTCATAAAACACCGCGCCCTCAGGAGCAGGTCGAAAGGCATGCGGGGCAGAGCGCGACATTAGCCCCGCTCCGATTCTCGGGGCGTTGCGGGGTGTCCCCGCACGAAGGGGTAGGCGGAGATCGCGCAGCGGCTCCGGCTCAGGGGAAGACTTTCCCCGGCAAAATGGCGGGTGCATTTGGTGGTATACTGGTGGGATACTGAGAAAAAGCAAGACTGACGACCAACGCTATGGTCGTGTAAGTATCTGTTTTTTCTTAGGAAAACTGGAGCGGGCGAAGGGATTCGAACCCTCGACCCCAACCTTGGCAAGGTTGTGCTCTACCCCTGAGCTACGCCCGCTCGAACGCCTGCAACCCGGTGGCGCGTGGGCCGTGGGTTTGGGGTGAGGCGCGCCGTTAGCATCGGGTCGGGGGCTTGCCAAGGGGAAAATGGCCATTCGTGCGCCGGCGCGCTTTATCCCTTCACAAATGGCCGCAAAGGCCCACATTGGCGCGAACGATCCTGACAAACATCAGACAATGGAGCATCCCCTTGGCGAGCATGGGCCTTAACCTTGATGAACAGAAAGCCGTTGAACGGTTCCGCAGCGCCGTGGTGGAACCTTCGATGCATTCGCTGGTCATTCTGGATTTCTGGGCGGAATGGTGCGGGCCGTGCAAGGCGCTGAGCCCGGTGCTGGAAAAGGTTGCGGCGGACTATGCCGACAAGGGCGTGATCCTGGCCAAGATCAATGTCGATGAGGAACAGTTCATCGCCGCGCAGTTCCAGGTGCGGTCGATCCCCACGGTCTATGCCCTGTTTCAGGGCCAGCCGGTGGCCGATCTGACCAATGCCCGCAGCGAGAGCCAGCTTAAGACCACGCTGGACCAGTTGCTGGCGCAGCTGCCGATCAAGCCGGGCGGCGCGCCGGCCCAGGATATTGACCCGCTGCTGGCCATGGGCGAGGCGGCGCTGGCGGATGGCGACGGCGCGCGCGCGGCGAATATCTTTGCCCAGGTGGCGGAGATCGCACCGGACAGCGCCGCTGCGCTGGGCGGTCAGGTCCGCGCGCTGGTGCAGGCGGGCGATCTGGATGCGGCGCAGGCCGTGCTGGATGCCGCCCCGGCCAATCTGGTGAGCGATGCAGAGGTTCACCGCGCCGCCGCCGCACTGGAACTGGCGCGGGGCAAGCCCGCCGATGACGAACTGGCCGGCCTGAAGGCCAGGGCCCAGGCCGATCCGGCCGACATGGCCGCGCAGCTTGCCTATGCCGAGGCGGCTTTTGCGGCGGGCGATCGTGACAATGCCGCCGACACGCTGCTGGCGATGATTGCCGCTGACGCAAGCTGGAATGATGGCGCGGCCAGGGCCAAGCTGCTGCAGATTTTCGAAGCGGTCGGGCTGGAGGATGCCTGGGTCGCGGCCACGCGTCGGCGGCTGTCGCTGATCCTGTTCGGCTGAAACGCGAAAAGACGGGCGATGCGCATTTCCATCTTTCCGCTGCCGGGGGCGATCCTGTTTCCCGGGCTGCAATTGCCGCTGCACATTTTTGAGCCGCGCTACCGCGCGATGATCAAGGATGCGCTGGCCCGCGACCGGCGGATCGGGATGATCCAGCCGCAACGACCAGAGGAGGGCGCGCCGCTGTTCACGATCGGTTGTCTGGGCCGGATCGGCGAGGTGGAGGCGCTGGACGATGGCAGCTTCAACATCGTGCTGGAGGGGGAGGCGCGGTTTCACATCCTGCGTGAAATCGACGCGGCCACGCCGTTTCGCCAGATTGAGGGCGAATTGCTGCCGGCCGAGGGTGAGGTGGCGCTATCCCCGGTCGAACGGGCATCATTTGAGCGCGAGGCGCGGCGCTTTGCCGATTCGCAGGGCTATGCCGTCGATTGGGAGGCCGTGACGCGGCTGGACGATCAATCGCTGATCGACGGCGTAAGCCAGATCGCGCCGTTCGATGCCGCAGCCAAACAGGCGCTGCTGGAAGCGCCGGGGCTGGCCGAGCGGTGTGAGCTGCTGGTGCAGTTGATGCAGTTCTTCGGCAAACGCGATAGCGATGACGGGCGGGTTACGTTGCAGTAGGGGCAGTAAGGCTCTACCCCAGCACTGCCTTCACCCCGTCGATCACATATTGCGCGGCCAGCGCGGCGAGCAGCACGCCCAGCAGGCGGGTGATCACTGCTTCTACCTGGGTGCCGAGCAGGCGCATCAGCGGTTTTGCGGCGATCAGCGCGATCAGCGTCAGCACCATCACCGCCGCCATGGCGGCCATGATCACCAGCGTCTGCCGGGTTCCTTCCGCCCGGCCCATCAGCAGCATGATCGTGGCGATGGAGCCGGGACCGGCGATCATCGGCATGGCCATCGGGAAGACTGAAACGTCATCCACTTCGGGCGTCTGGGCGTTGTGAGCGCGAACCTTTTCGGCGCGTTCCTCGCGGCGCTGGGTGCGCTTTTCGAACACCATGTCCATCGCGATCACGAACAGCATGATCCCGCCTGCCAGGCGGAACGAGTTGAGCTGGATATGCAGCGCGCCAAGCAGGTTTTCCCCGAACAGGGCAAACAGGATAAGGATGGCCGAGGCGATCAGGCAGGCGCGGACCGCCATGGCTGTTGCCTGACGCTGGGTGGCGTCACTGATCAGCCCGGCATAGATGGGCGCGCAGCCGGGCGGATCAATCACCACGAACAGCGTGGCGAAGGCCGAAAGAAACAGGTCGAACATTATTGCGCTGGGGGATCGATCTGCAGATCCTGCACCGTCACCGGGCCGCCGCTGCCGGCCATTGTCACCACGAAGCGCCGCGCCGTATTTGGCGCAACGGCAACGTCCCAGGTCAGGGTGCCGTCATCGGATCTGCCGCTGCGATGGGCCGGATCAAACGGCGCGGCCGGCACCTTGGCCTGCTTGGGCGATTTGCCGCGATAGCCCGGCGGACAATCGGCCACCTTGGCCACGATCATTTCCGGCGCGTCAAGCGCCATCGGCAGCGGTTCACCCTGATCGGCGATCCATTTGTACTTGCCGTCCTTTTGCCGCTGCCAGACGGTGGTGAAATAGCCGGTTGCATCGCCCTGCCCCTGCCATGCCCCGCGGGTGACGGCCAGGGTGCCATCGCAGCTTGACCAGACCTGATGGACTTGCCAGGCCACGGCCTTGGCCGGATCAGCCCTGCCCTTCAGCCATTGGTCAGCCAGCACCATCTGCGGTTCGAACATTACGGCTTCGCGGGCGGCGGTAGCGCGAAACGCGGTCCACTGCCCCTTTTCCTGAGCCAGCCTGGCAAAGGCCAGTTCGGCGGCGATGACCGCGCTGGGGTTGGCATAGCCGCTGCCCGGTCCGCGATCACGGGCCGCGGCGGGCGACAGGACAAGCGAAGTGGCCGCAAGGCCGAGCAGAGCGCGCTTCATGAAGGCGTGTCTACAGCGCTCCGTCCGCCAGCGCCACCCCGGCGTTGCGATGGGCCGCAACCAGGGCGTTGCGCAGCAGCACGGCGATGGTCATTGGCCCCACGCCGCCGGGAACCGGGGTTATGGCGCCGGCCACCTCCAGCGCCTCGGCATAGGCGACATCGCCCACCAGACGCCCCTTGGTCTGGCCTTCAGCCGGCGGCAGGCGGTTGATGCCCACGTCGATCACCGTTGCGCCGGGCTTGATCCAATCGCCCTGCACCATTTCCGGCCGCCCGACAGCGGCAACCACAATGTCGGCACCGCGCACAACGGCGGGAAGATCACGGGTATGGCTGTGCGCCACGGTGACCGTGCAGTTTTCGCCCAGCAGCAATTGCGCCATCGGCTTGCCAACCAGGATAGAGCGGCCAATCACCACGGCATTCAGCCCGGAAAGATCGCCCACCCGGTCCTTCAGCAGCATCAGGCTGCCCAGCGGTGTGCAGGGGACCAGGCCCGGCTGGCCCAGCGCCAGCCGCCCGGTGCTGATCGGGGTCAGTCCGTCAACATCCTTGTCCGGGCTGATCCGGGCGACGACTTCCTGTTCATCGAGGTGTTTGGGGAGCGGCAACTGAACCAGAATTCCATCAACCGACGCGTCAGCGTTGAGCCGGTCGATGATTGCCAGCAGTTCGGCCTGGCTGGCATCCTCCGGCAATGTGAATTCAAAGCTGGCCATGCCGCATTCAACCGTCTGCCGGGCTTTTGACGCGACATAGACCTGGCTGGCGGGATCACTGCCGACCAGCACCACGGCCAGCCCGGCCTTGCGCCCGGCGGCCTGTTCAAACGCGGCGGCGGCCACGGCCACGCGGGCGCGAAGCCCTGCCGCGAAAGCCTTGCCGTCAATCACCGCTGCGCTCACGCCAGCACGCCCTGCAGATAGGCCAGGAAGTAAATCAGCACCTGGATCAGCACGATCAGCACCATCGGCGAAAAGTCGATAGCGCCGGTGGGCGGCATCAACCGCTGAATCGGGCGCAGCAGCGGGGCCAGGACGGCGTTGATCGCCTCCCACAAGCCGGACACGAACTGGTTGCGCATCGAAACCACGTTGAAGGTCAGCAGCAGATAGAGGATGAACTGCACGATCACCGCCTTCGAGACGATGTTGGCCAGCAGCATCAATGTTGGAATCAGAACCTGGCTAATCACGTAAGAAGCACTCCGGGAAGGACCCGGTGCTGTTAGCCGAGGCTGGGGAAGCGGGCAATCGTTTGCGTGGGCGTTTGCGTGGGTTCAGGCATTCGCGTGGTTCAGGGTTTCAGCGTAGTGCTTTCGATGTGCCAGCGCAATTGTTCCGGGGTTGCGCCATCAACGTCGTTGACCCGGCGCAGCACCACCTCTCCCTTGATGCGGCGGCCTCCGTCGATAAGCGTAACCGGCGCGGTGTAGAATGATGATCCCGCCGCGCCTTCGCTCCGCCCCTTGCCGATCTCAAGATCGGGCTGGCCAAGCCTGCCCCACTGCGCGGTGAACTGGTCAAGCGTCAGGCCGCTGGCCGCGCCGTGATCGCCCCAATAGCCATAGGCGCTGGGCCAGTCCTTGATGCTGACGGCCTTGGCCCAAGACAGCAGCACCTCCTGCGGATCGCGCGAGGTGGATGGGGGTACTGCTTTGGGCAGGACCGAAAGCGATGATTGGGTCGGTGCGGCGGTGGGGGTAGTGGTGGGTGCAGCGGCTGCGTCGCCGGCGCGCTGTCCGCAAGCAGTGAGCAGGGCCGCGCCGGCCATCAGGGTGATCATCGCAAGGCTTCGCATTGCCCCTCCTTCCGTTTCCCGCACCAATTGGCGATCAGGCGTGGATCAGCGTTCCCGCCCCGCGCGAGGTAAAGAATTCAAGCAGCATGGCGTGGGACACCCGGCCATCAAGCACCACAGCCGCCTCGCACCCGGCCTCTACCGCGTGAATGCAGGTTTCAAGCTTGGGGATCATCCCGCCGCTGATCGTGCCATCGGCTTGCAGCCCGGCGACGTCGGCGGGGGTCAGATCGGTCAGGAGCTGCTTGTCCTTGTTCAACACCCCGGCAACGTCGGTCAGCAGGAACAGCCGCGCCGCGCCCAGCGCGGCGGCAATCGCCCCGGCCATGGTATCGGCATTGATGTTGTAGGTTGCGCCGTCCGCGCCCGGCGCGATCGGGGCGATAACCGGAATCATCCCGGCGGCAATCGCGGTTTCGATGATTGCGGTGTCGACCCGCGCCGGTTCACCCACGAAACCAAGATCAACCGCCTGCTCGATATTGCTGCCCGGATCCTTGGCGGTTCGCTGAACCTTGCTGGCGGTAACCAGCCCGCCATCCTTGCCCGATATGCCCAGCGCCCGCCCGCCGGCCCCGGCGATCCAGCCGACCAGTTCCTTGTTGATCGCGCCTGACAGGACCATTTCGGCCACCTCTGCGGTTTCCTTGTCAGTCACGCGCAGCCCGTCGACAAACCGGCTTTCCACCCCCAGCTTCTTGAGCATCGCGCCAATCTGCGGGCCGCCGCCGTGGACCACAACCGGATTGATCCCCACCGCCTTCAGCAGCACCACATCCTCGGCAAAGTCGCGCGCCAGCTCGGGATCGCCCATGGCGTGGCCGCCGTATTTCACCACAAAGGTTCGCCCGGCATAGCGCTGCAGATAGGGCAGCGCCTCGATCAGGGTTTCGGCCTTGGCCAGGTTGAGCGCGCGCTCTTGGTCGGGATCGGTGGTGTGCGGCATAGGAACCGCCCTTTACCGTGCTTTTCCGCTAATAGAACCCCAATTCAGGCGGCTCGCCGATCCAGCCAGCGCCCCAGCGCCACAAAGACCACGATCAGCGGCGGGACCATGATGGTGGAAAGCACCAGCTTGGAAATGATCTGGCCTTCCATGATCTGCATCAGCGGCAGATCCTGCCCGTAAAAGCTGATGGTGATGAACAGGACCGTATCGACGACCTGCGAAAGCAGGCTGGCCAGCCAGGCGCGGACCATCAGCGATCTGCCCTGTCCACCCAGCAGCCGCGAAAACAGATAGACGTTGAGCGTTTGCGAGGTGCCATAGGAAACAAGGCCGGCAAACTGCATCCGCGCGCCTTGCCCCAGCAGGCGGGCGAAAGCGTCCTGATCATGCCAGAACGGCGCGGGCGGAACCAGGCGGATCACCACCGTCAGCAGGATCATCGAGACGATCAGCGGGACAAAGCCAAAGCGCACCAGCCGGTTGGCCGTCCCTTGCCCGAACAGTTCCGCCACCGCGCTGCTCATCACCACCAGCAGCAGGAAGGCGAAGATCCCGCTTTCCACCGCCAGATCGCCCAGCACAGGCCAGTGCCCCAGCGAGGCGAGCTTGGTCCCCAGCACCCCGGCCAGCACGCACAGCCCGCCGTAAAGCAGCGCAAAGACGAACAGCGATGGGGGGATCAGGGCTCCCCGGGCGGGCGACGTATCCATTGCCCCGGCTTAGCCGCGCGTCGGGACGCGGGGAAGTGGCACCGCCCATTCGTCCCCAGCCGGACACGCGGCGGAAATTGACTGCGCGCATGAAGACGTTACCACCCGGTTCCAACGACAATTCGGGGAAACGCCAACCGCCATGAAGATCCTGCTCAGCCTGCTCGGAATGGCGTTGATCCTGCTGGTGGCGGTGCTGCTGTCGGTGGACCGGAAGGCGATCCGCCCGCGCGTGGTTCTGGCCGCCTTTGCCTTGCAGGCCGGATTTGCCGCGCTGGTGCTTTACGTGCCGTGGGGCAACCGCGTTTTGCAGGCGGTGGCAGGCGGGGTATCGGCCTTGCTGGGTTATGCCCATGCCGGAACCGAATTCATCTTTGGCCCGCTGGCCAAGCCCGAGATTGGCGGCACCAGCTTTGCCATTGCCGCGCTGCCGGTGATCATCTTCTTCGCCGCGCTGATCTCTATCCTCTATTACCTGGGCATCATGCAACTGGTGATCAAATGGATCGGCGGGGCGCTGGAAAAGGTAACCGGCATCTCGCGGGTGGAAAGCCTGTCAGCAGCGTCGAACATTTTCGTGGGCCAGTCCGAAAGCCCCTTGGTGATCCGTCCCTATCTTGCGGCGCTGACCCCGTCGCAACTGTTCTGCCTGATGAGCGTGGGCATGGCCGGCGTCGCCGGAACAATCCTGGCCGCCTATGCCAGCATGGGCATCCGGATCGATTACCTGGTTGCTGCCGCCTTCATGTCGGCACCGGGCGGGATTGTGATGGCCAAGATCATCATGCCCGACCCCGGCGGAGAGACGCCCAAAGAGCCGGACGTGGTCGCGCTGGATGACGAACATGGCGAAGAACGGCCCGCCAATGTCATCATGGCCGCTGCGCAAGGCGCGCAGACCGGGGTAAAACTGGCGGTGGCGGTGGGGGCCATGGTGCTGGCCTTTGTTGCGCTGGTGGCGCTGGCCAACGGGCTGGTGGGCACGATCGGCGGCTGGTTTGGCCATCCGGACCTGTCGTTCCAGATGGTGCTGGGCTACGTCTTCGCCCCGGTGTTCTATCTGCTGGGCGCGGCGGACTGGTCCGAAGCGATCCGCGCCGGCGGCTTTTTCGGAACCAAAGTGGTGCTGAACGAATTCGTGGCCTTCATCGATCTGGGGAAGGCCGGCGATCTTACCCCGCATACCCAGGCGATCGTCACCTTTGCCCTGTGCGGATTCGCCAATTTCAGCTCGATCGCGATCCAGATGGCCGTTACCGGCGGGCTGGCCCCCAATCAGCGTCCGCTGATTGCCAAGCTGGGGCTGAAGGCGCTGGCGGCCGGCAGCCTTTCCAACCTGATGAGCGCGGCGCTGGCGGGTATGTTCCTTTCGCTGGCAGCAACCTGAACCGGCCCGCTCTGCCTCCGAAGCGGAGGAAAACCACGGGGTTCTACTGATGGCGGATTGCCGCCCGGCACGCTCTGTCCGGGGCCATGCCGATCATCACCCTTGCCGCCGCCGCCTTTGCCCTTTGCGCCGCCGGCCCGCGCACAACCTGCGTGGTTGATGGCGACACCTTCTGGCTCAGTGGACAGAAGGTGCGGATCGCCGACATCAACGCCCCCGAAACGCATCAGGCGGGCTGCCCGGCAGAGCGCGATCTGGGCAACCGCGCGGCGCAGCGGCTGATCGCGCTGCTCAATGCCGGCCCCTTCACCATGGAGGTGCGCGGACGCCAGACCGATCGCTATGGTCGCGCCCTGCGCACCGTGATGCGCGGTGGCCACTCGCTGGGCGAACAACTTGTCAGCGAGGGTCTTGCCGAACCCTGGCGCGGCAGGCGGTCTGACTGGTGCACCGTGCTTGCAGGGCGCGCAAACGCGCTATAGCGCGGCGGCATGAACTGGCGGCGACGCAACCGGGGATATGGACAGGTTCTGCCAACCTACCGTTGGCAGGGGCTATCGCGCCGGCAGCGGCTGTGGCGGACCGGACGGTGGTGGCTGACGGCGCTGCTGACGGCGGCGGTCTGGGTGGTGATTGCCCTGCTTGGCGCACGCACGCCCGATCCGCCGGGGGTCGGGGATGAACGGGTGGCGCAGCATTTCGTGGTCTGCGGCCAGCACGGGTCATCGGCCTGCGCACCCGACGGTGATACGATCATCATCGGGGTGCGGCACATCCGCATCATCGGGATCGACGCACCGGAGCTGCATCCGCCGCGCTGCCCCACGGAAGAAGCCAAGGGCATCGCCGCGCGCACCGCGCTGCTGACGCTGCTCAATCAGGGGCCGTTTTTCCTGACCGGACCGAAGCCGGTTGCTCATGACGGTTATGGCCGGGAACTTCACACCCTGGTCCGCGTGAAACCGGACGGTACCGTGCAATCACTGGGCCAAGACATGATCGCGAGCGGAACCGCACGTTCCTACTTGCGCGGCCCCCGTCTTCCGTGGTGTTAAGTAAAGACTTACACAAGGGAACGACGGATGTTGCTGGTAGAAGGCTGGCTGAAGCTGGCGAGCGGCGAATTTGACAAAATCATTGATCAGGCGCGCGTCATGGTCAAGGAAACCAATGCCGAAGAGGGCTGCCTGCATTATTCCTTCGCCCGCGATATTTCCGATCCGGATCTGATCCGGATTTCGGAACGCTGGGTGGGGAACGATGCCATGACCGCGCATACGGAAAGCGCCCATATGGCGGCCTTCAACAAGGCCCTGGCTGGTGCAAAGATCGAAGGCGTGGATCTGTGGCTCTATTCGGCTGAGGACCTGCGCAAGCTGATGTAGGCAGGATCAGATCCCGGCATACCAGGCATAGTCGCGGTCATCCTCCCAAAAGCCGCCCTTGCCGCCATAAAGCCCGGCAAGGCTGCGGCGCAGCTCGATCCGCATGACGAATTTGGCCTGCTTGTAACCAAGCTGCCGCTCAACCCGCAGACGCAGCGGGGCGCCGTGCGCCTCGCTCAGCGGCTGGTCGTTCATCCGCCAGGCCAGGATCGTCTGGGGATGGAAGGCGTCAATCAGGTCAATCGATTCGTAATAAGGCTTGCCGCCAAGCCGGTCCGCGCAGTGGAACACCACATAGCGGGCATCGCGCAGCAGTCCGGCGCGGGCCAACACCGCGGAAAGCTGCGGCCCCTGCCACTTGCCGATCGCGCTCCACCCTTCCACGCAGTCATGCCGGGTGATCTGTTCGCGCTGGGGCAAGGCCTTTAGCGCGGCCAGGGGCAGGTCAAGCGGGCGCTGGACCAGCCCGTCAACGCGCAGCGTCCACTGCGCAAACCCCTGCGCCAGATGCGCGCGGTATGCGCCGCTTTCCACCGAGACGCTGCCGTTGGAGCGGAAGTTGGGTGACATATCGCCCTCGGCATATTCGCGCGCCAGGGCATCGCCGATCAGCAGGCGCTGCGCCCGCATGGTCAGGCCTTCGCTGTCGATCAGACCTTGCCGGACGCCGGGCGCTTCGTTCAGCCGGTCACATCCGCCAAGCAGCAGCCCGCCAACCCCGGCAGTGCCAATCCCCAGCAGGTGCCGCCGCGTAACGATCATGGCCGGCCTTCCCGCGCCGCCGGCAAGCGATACCAGCCGCTGAGCATCGAGCGGACTTCGTTGATCGGGCCGGCAAGGATGACCATGACGATGTGAACCACAAAGAACACGGCCAAACCAAAGGCGCAGATAAAGTGAATGGAGCGGGCAGATTGCCGCCCACCAAACATATCCAGCAGCACCGGAAATCCGGCGTCCATCGCCGGTGACATGGCCAGTCCGGTCAGGATCATGCCCGGCAACAGCACGAACAGCACCGCGCCATAGGCCAGCTTTTGCAACACGTTATAGCTGCGCGCCGCCTCGCCGTGGGGAAAGCGCAGCCGGGCATGAGCGGCGATGTCATGCCAGATGTGCCCCGGACGCAGCTCCGCCCGGCGCGGCAACAGATCGCGGCGGACATGGCCGCCCACCACTGCCCAGACCAGATAGGCCGGCAGGCTCAGCACCAGCAGCCAGGCGACCGCCAGATGCCACAGCCGGGCATCGGCCAGGCTGTAATATGATGGCAGGGTGACCCAGCCGGGAAAGGGAATGCCGTCCCCGCCGGAAAGATCGAGCCAGGCCGGGTCGGGATTGGCGCCAAACTTTCCCCAATAGAGCCGGGGATGGGCGTTGAAGATCATCAGTCCGCTTTCCAGCATCACCAGCAGTATCAAGGCGTTGGTCCAATGCCAGACCCGCACCGGCAGGCGGTGGCGATAGATCAGGTCGCCGGGCAATGAAGCCGGCCCCGGATTGGGGGCCTGCCCTGATGGTCTGGCATCATTTGGTTCGGCATCTTTCATGCCCGATCTCCGGCTGGGCGCATCGCTTAGCCGGCCATCACGCCAGCGGCAACAGCACTTCGCGCTGGCGCTGCGCGGTTTCGATCAGCCAGTCCTTGCCGGCCCTGACCCGGGCCAGGCCGTGCGTATCCTTGTGCGTCACCAGCCAGAGCGAGCGCAGAATCCGCCGATCCGGAAAAACCGGCACCAGCGCGGGATCACTGTCACCAATGAAGCACGGCAAGACGCCGATCCCGGCATGGCTTGCAATCAGCCGGTGCTGGGCATTGATGCTGGAAGAGCGCAACCGCGCGGTAAGGCCGGGGTGAATCTCGTCAAGATAGCGCAGCGTCGGGTCATACAGCAGATCAGGAATATAGCCGATCAGCCGGTGTCCCGGCAGGTCCGCCGGTCGGTGAATCGGATCGGCACCGGCCAGGTAGGCGGGCGTCGAATAAAGCCGCAAGGCATAGTCTGACAGTTTGCGCGCCAGCAGCGGCCCGGCCTTGGGCCGTGACAGGGTGACGGCAATGTCGGCCTCTCGCTTTGATGGGCTGAGCAGCCCGCTGTTGGCGACAAGATCCAGCGTCAGGGCCGGATGCAGCGCGGCGAAGCGGGCAAGGTGGCGCGGCAGGAACCAGCTTCCCAGCCCTTCCGGAACGCTGATCCGCAGGGTTCCGGCCAGACCGGCTGCGCCGGCGGGACGCTCGCCAATCGCCAGCGCGGACTGGGCCATCGATTCCACATGGATCAGCAGCGCCTCCCCCGCTTCGGTCAGCGTCTGTCCTTCGCGGGTCTGTTCAAACAGCGTCACACCCAGCCGCGCCTCAAGCCGGCGCAGCCGCCGCCCCATGGTGGTGGCATCGACGCCAACCGCCTGCGCGGCCCGCGCCAGTTGCCCGGCGCGGGCAATCGCCAGAAATGCCTGATAGTCGCTCCAGTCAGTCACCTGCATAAATGCAGGCCATAGCCGCATATTTGCGCCTTGTCTGCATCACCCGACGGGTGCAGGGCTGGACCAAAGTGGAATCGAGAGGAACCTGCATCATGCGCATGATCGATCACGTCATTACCGGCGGCACTGCCGGACTGAACGCGTCCCGCAAGGCGGACGTGTTCGATCCCAACACCGGCGCGGTTCAGGCGCAGGTGGTGCTGGGCAGACAGGATGCGCTGGACCGGGCGGTGGCCGCGGCCCAGGCCGCGCAGCCCGCCTGGGCGGCAACCAACCCGCAGCGCCGCGCGCGGGTGATGTTCAATTTCAAGGCGCTGGTCGAAGCCGAAATGGACGCGCTGGCGCATATGCTGTCGATCGAACATGGCAAGGTGATTGCCGACGCAAAGGGCGATATCCAGCGCGGGCTGGAAGTGGTGGAATTCTGCTGCGGCATCCCCCACGCGCTGAAGGGCGAATATACCCAGGGCGCGGGGCCGGGCATTGACGTTTATTCAATGCGCCAGCCGCTGGGGATTGGCGCGGGGATTACCCCGTTCAACTTCCCGGCGATGATCCCGCTGTGGATGGGCGCGGTGGCCATGGCGGTGGGCAACGCCTTCATCCTCAAGCCCAGCGAGCGCGACCCATCGCTGCCCAACCGTCTGGCCGAACTGTGGCTTGAGGCCGGCCTGCCCGAAGGTATCTTCCAGGTGGTTCACGGTGACAAGGAAATGGTCGATGCGATCCTGGACCATCCGGCGATTTCGGCGGTCAGCTTCGTCGGGTCGAGCGACATTGCCCACTATGTTTACAACCGCGGGGTCGCCGCCGGAAAGCGTGTGCAGGCGATGGGCGGGGCCAAGAACCACGGCATTGTCATGCCCGATGCCGATCTGGATCAGGTGGTGAACGACCTGTCCGGCGCGGCCTTCGGATCGGCGGGTGAACGCTGCATGGCGCTGCCGGTGGTGGTGCCGGTGGGCGATGACACTGCCGAGCGGCTGCGCGCCAAGCTGATCCCCGCGATCGAGGCGCTGAAGGTTGGCGTATCGACCGATCCGGCGGCGCATTACGGCCCGGTGGTTACCCGTGCGCACAAGGAAAAGGTTGAAGGCTGGATCCAGAAATGCGCTGACGAAGGCGCGGAGCTGGTCGTCGACGGTCGCGGCTTCAAACTGCAGGGCCACGAAGACGGCTTCTTTGTCGGCCCGACGCTGTTTGACCACGTCACCCCGTCGATGGACAGCTATCACAATGAAATCTTCGGCCCGGTCCTCCAGATCGTCCGCGCCAGGGATTTTGAAGAGGCGCTGACCCTTCCGACCAAGCATCAATATGGCAACGGCGTGGCGATCTTCACCCGCAACGGCCACGCCGCGCGTGAATTTGCCGCGCGGGTCAATGTCGGCATGGTGGGGATCAACGTGCCGATCCCGGTTCCGGTTGCCTATCACACCTTTGGCGGGTGGAAGCGCAGCGCCTTTGGCGATACCAACCAGCACGGCATGGAAGGCGTGAAGTTCTGGACCAAGGTAAAAACCGTCACCGCGCGCTGGCCCGATGGCTCGCCCGACGGCGGCAACGCCTTTGTCATCCCGACCATGGGGTAAACTGTGGAACCGGTCACCGCCCTGGCGCATTTTCCTGAAATGCCGCGCACCGGCCACGCGGCGAAAGGGGCGGTGCGGGTTGGGGCGGCAATGGCGCTGTTCTTGCTGGCGGCCTGTTCGGCAAGGGATCCCGCCCCCGCCGCCAGCGAAACTGCAAAGGCGGAGGAGGCACCTGCCGGACAAACCACGGGGGACAGCGGCCAGACCCAGGCCAGCGCGGCCATTCCGGGCGCGCTGCTTGGCCGCTGGGGTCTGGTTCCCGCCGATTGCACCACCCAAAAGGGCGATGAAAAGGGCCTGATGACGATCGACGCGGACAGTTTGCGCTTCTACGAATCGGTCGCAACGCTCAAGGCTGTCAGCAAGGGCGAGGCTGGCACTTTTCGCGGTACATTCGCTTACCGGGGCGAAGGGATGGAATGGCAGCGCGACGTTGCAATGAAAGTTGCAGCCGATGGCAAATCCCTTGTCATGGAGGAATTCGGTGCCGATGCCATTCCGGGTCCGCAGACCTACACGCGTTGCTCTTAGCCGCAAGGAGGTAGTGATGATTGCCAACCGCTTCAAAATTGCTCCTTTCGCGATTGCCGTCACGGCGTTGAACGCCTGCGCCGCGCCAGAAGCGTCAAAATCGGGCACGCGCGTCATGCCGGCCGAACAATGCCGCCAGCAACCGGGTCAGGCCTTTGTCGGCCAGACCGCCAGCGCCGAAACCGGGCAGAAGATGCTGGCCGCCACCCATGCCCGGCAGTTGCGCTGGGTTCCGCCACGGTCCGCCGTGACCATGGATTTCAGGTATGACCGGCTGACAGTCGGCTATGACGATTCGATGATCATCACCTCGGTAAATTGCAACTGAGCCGGGCGAGAGGGAATAGTGCCGAAATGACCAACCAGTTCGACCTGACCGAAGACCAGCGCGCCATTCAGGATATGGCGCGCAAGTTCACCGCTGACCGGATCACCCCGTTTGCGGGGCAGTGGGATGAAGAGCATCACTATCCGGTCGACGTGTGGAAGGCGGCGGGCGAGCTGGGCTTTGGCGCGATCTACGTTTCGGAGGAAAACGGCGGGATCGGGCTGGGGCGGCTGGAAGCGGCGCTGATCATGGAGGCCATGGCCTATGGCTGCCCGGCGACCAGCGCCTATGTCTCGATCCACAACATGGCGACCTGGATGATCGACACCTATGGCTCGGCGGAGCTCAAGGCGCGGTTCCTGCCCGATCTGGTCAGCATGGAAAAGATCGCTTCCTATTGCCTGACCGAGCCGGGTTCAGGCTCCGACGCAGCCGCGCTCAAGGCGACGGCCCGGCGCGATGGGGACCATTACGTGCTGAGCGGCACCAAGCAGTTCATTTCCGGCGCGGGTTACAATGACATCTACGTCGCCATGGTCCGCACCAGCGATGACAAGGCGCGCGGTATTTCCTGTCTGGTGATCGAAAAGGGCACCCCCGGCCTGTCATTCGGCGCACCCGAAAAGAAGCTGGGCTGGAACGCCAGCCCGACCGCGCAGGTAATCTTTGAGGATTGCCGGGTTCCGGTGGAAAACCGCGTCGGCGGCGAAGGCGAAGGGTTCCGCTTCGCCATGGCCGGGCTGGACGGCGGACGGCTCAACATCGGGGCCTGCTCATTGGGCGGGGCGCAGCGCTGTCTGGACGAGGCGGTGGCCTATACCAGGGACCGGCAGCAGTTCGGCCAGCCGATCGCCGATTTCCAGAACACCCAGTTCATGCTGGCCGACATGGCCACCGATCTGGAGGCGGCCCGCGCGCTGCTTTACCTCGCCGCCTGCAAGGTCAGCGCCGGAGCGCCCGACAAGAGCCGCTTCTCCGCCATGGCCAAGCGGCTGGCGACTGACAGCGGCAGCAAAATCGTCAACGACGCCTTGCAACTGTTCGGTGGCTATGGCTACCTCAAGGACTATCCGATCGAACGCTTCTGGCGCGACCTTCGGGTCCATTCGATCCTGGAAGGGACCAATCAGGTGATGCGGATGATTGTGGGAAGGGACTTGCTGCGCCAATGACCGAAGACATGATCATCCGCCGCGACGGGGTGGCGGGCTTCCTCACGCTCAATCGCCCCAAGGCGCTTCATGCGCTGACCCAGCCGATGGATCACGCCATGACAGAGGCCTTGCTCGGCTGGCGCGATGATCCGGCGGTGCAGGTGATCATCATCGATCATTCGGAAGGGCGCGGGTTCTGCGCCGGGGGCGACATCGCCTTCCTGCGCAATTCGGCGCTGACCGACGGCGGGGTGTCGGGACGGCGGTTCTTCTATGAGGAATACCAGCTCAACAACCTGCTGATGACCTATCCCCGCCCGGTGGTGGCCTTCATGGACGGGATTACCATGGGCGGCGGCGTGGGGATCAGCCAGCCCGCGAAGTTCCGCGTCGCGACCGAGAACACCCGCTTTGCCATGCCCGAAACCGGGATTGGTCTGTTCCCCGATGTCGGCGGCGGCTGGCACCTGTCGCGCCTTGCCGGGCGGATGGGGCAGTTCCTTGCGCTGACCGGGGCGCGGCTGGACGGGGCGGAATGTCTGTGGACCGGGCTTGCCACCCATTACCTGCCGCACGATGCCCTGCCCGAAGCGAAAGAGCGCATCGCTCACGGCCACGATCCGGCGCAGGTGCTGGCTGCGCTGTCAGTCACGCCGCCGCCGGCGCGGATTGAGGGCAACGCGGCGCAAATTGCCCGGCACTTCGCCTCTGACCGCTATGAGGATATCCTTGCCAGCCTTGCCGGTGATGACAGCGAATGGGCGGCCAAGGAACTGGCGACGCTGCGCACCAAGAGCCCGCAGACCTGCAAGGTCGCGCTGCGCCAGCTTCATGACAGCCTTGAGTGCCCGACCTTTGCCGACAACATGGCGATGGAATACCGCGTGGCCAGTCGCGTCCTGACCCGCCCCGACTTTGCCGAGGGGGTGCGCGCGGTGATCGTTGACAAGACCAATGACCCTCATTGGGATCCGGCCACGCCCGAAGGGGTGAGCGAGGCGCTGATCGACAGCATCTTCGCGCCCTTGCCGGCAGATGAGGAGTGGAAACCGCTATGAATCTCCCCATCGACTTGCGATGGGGAGGTGGATCGCCCGAAGGGCGAGACGGAGGGGTTTCCGCCTCGCCGAATTACCCCTCCGTCGGACCGCTTCGCGGCCTGACACCTCCCCATCGCAAGTCGATGGGGAGAATCTAGGAAAGTCCATGACCAATTACCAATCCATCCTGGTCGAGCAGCGCGGCGCGGTTACGCTGATCACGCTTAACCGTCCGCAGGCGCTCAACGCGCTCAATTCGGCGGTGCAGGAAGAACTGATCACGGCCTTCGCCGCGTTTGAGGTTGATCCGGCGCAGCGCTGTGCCGTCCTGACCGGGGCCGGTGAAAAGGCCTTCGCCGCCGGGGCCGATATCAAGGAAATGGCCGACAAGCCCGCCGCCGACTTTTATGGCCAGGACTTTTTCAGCCGCTGGACCAGCCATCTGGTCAAGACCACGCGCAAGCCGTGGATCGCGGCGGTCAATGGCTTTGCCCTGGGCGGCGGGTGCGAACTGGCGATGATGGCGGATTTCATCATCGCGGCGGACAGCGCCCGGTTCGGTCAGCCCGAAGTCAAGCTGGGCGTTGGTCCCGGCATGGGCGGCAGCCAGCGGCTGGTGCGCTCGATCGGCAAGTCCAAGGCGATGGAACTGTGCCTCACCGGCCGCATGATGGATGCGGCCGAGGCCGAGCGCTGCGGCCTTGCCTCACGTA